>NZ_JBSGVW010000016.1:0-178694 GCF_053608645.1 Streptomyces sp. NPDC055013 | reverse complement strand
GGGTCTGGGGGCGGCAGCCCCCAGGGACCGGGGTGGAAGGGGCGGAGCCCCTTCAAGGACGGGAAGGGTAGGGGCGGCGGGGGCGAAAAACACCCCCTACGCCCCCGCCCGCTCCCGCGACCGCCTCCCCAACAGCTCCGCCAGCCCCCGCCGAGTAGCGGCCAGCACCACCCGGTCGTCCTTCTGCAGGACATACGCGTCGGGCAGATCCCACACCCACCCCGACACCCCACCCACCCCACCACCGTCCTCGTAGGCCTCCTCCACCGCGGGTTCCTCCCGACGCTCCTCGCGCCGCTCGTCCCGCGGCGTCCGATCCAGCGCCAACACCCGCCACGCACCGGCCCGAAAGGCCTCACCGACGGTCTTGTCCTCAAGCTGTGGATGACCCCCCACATCCACCGCAGCGAACAACAGCACCCGCCGCTCGACAGGGATCGCCCCCAGAATCTGCCGCCCCATCATCGCCCCGGCGAACGCGGGCGCGGCCAGATGCGTCACACTGCGGCTGCGCGTGGACGCATGGGGGTGCGCGGCCCGCAGGGTCCGGTACACGGCGGTGGCGAAGTCGTCGTCGTACAGACGCAGGACCACCCGCAGGTCCGGCCGCACGGAGCGGGCGTACAGCGCGGCCTCCAGATTGGTGGTGTCCGCGCTGGTCACCGCCAGCAGCGCATGGGCCCGATGGATCTTCGCGGCCTCCAGGACACCTTCCTGAGTGACGTCCCCGAGCACCACGGGCACCCGCAGCCGCCGCGCCGTGGCCATCCCGCGCGCGTCGGGGTCGGCCTCCACGCACACCACGGGGATGTGCAGTTCCCGCAGCCGGGTCAGCACCCGGGTGCCGATCTTGCCCAGGCCGAGCAGCACCACATGCCCGCCCAGGCCGCGCGGCGGTTTGCGCAGGGCGGACGCGGAGCGGAAGGTGCCGAGGGCCTCCAGTACCGCCGCCAGCAGCACCGGAAGCAGCAGCAGACCCATCAGCCCGGAGAGCAGTTGGAGGATCTGCCGGGCCAGGGACTGGTGGAGGGCGGGTTCGTTGATGGCGAAGAGGTCGAGGAGGGTCATGTACGTGGCGTACAGCGGGTGTTCCCCGGTCACCACCGTCAGCGCGACGGCCAGTGCGGCCACACAGCCCACCAGCCCGGCCAGCGACCACCGGAGCCGCCGCGAGAACAGCGAGGCGAACGACGGCACGACGCCTCGCCCCGAGGGCAGGGAGGGACCCGCGTACGACACCTGCTCGAGGACGACCGTCCCGCGGCCCGTGGCCCCCTGCACGGCCGCCGCGTCCGGCAGCAGCAGAGGCCCCTGTTCGTCGCCGTTCTCCGAACCGTCCGTGCCGGCCGGGTCGTTGTTGGTCGTGGACAGCAGGGCCAGCGTGGCCAGCCCGGCCGGGGCCGCCTGCCCCGGGCGCAGGGGCGGGCGCTCCACCGCGCGCAGGAGCAGGCCGTCGGTCTGTACGACCTTGGTGGTGCCGGCGACGGCCGTGGCGGTCAGCGCGGGGGCGGCGGTATCGGCGTCGGACAGGACGGTCGTGGAGGCGTCGAGCCCGGCGTCCCCGGTACCCGTCGCCAACGCGGCCGCCTGGTCGAGGAGTTCCTCGATGTGCTGGCCCAGCCGGCGGTTGTACAGCCGCAGGACGAGCCGGAGGCGGGGGTTGAGACGGCGGGCGGTGAGGGCGGCGCGGATGTTGGTCTCGTCGTCGTCATAGACGAGGGCGAGCGCGTCGGCCCGTTCCACGCCCGCGTCGGCGAGCGCGGCCTCCGTGGCCTCGGGGGCCTCCACCACCCGGATGCTCCCGGCCGGTTCGCTGCCGCCGCCGGCTCCGCCGCCCGCACGGTTGACGGCCGCCGTGACCGCTCCGAGCAACGCCGCCGAAGCGGCCCGGGCGCGGCCCACGACCGGTGTTCGTACCGTGCGCTCGGAGGGGGGCACGAGGAGGGTCACCTGCTCGCCGTACACCCCACGCAACTCGGCGGCCAGCCGGTGCGCGAGCCCGTCGTCGCCGCACACCACCATGTGTGCGGCCGTGTCACTCGCTAAGCCCTGATTCGGAACGCTCGCCACAAGGGAAAAGACTGCCTCAATGTGACGGGTGGTTCCAGAAGTGGCCACTCGGCGTCTGAACGCCCGCTCGCGTCCGGCCGTACTGGAGGGGAGGGAAGTCAGCGCCCTACCGCACCACCGGAGGTACCTCGCCCGTGGCGATCACCAAAGCGGCCCCGCAGCATACGGACGGCGGGACCGACGACCGCGACGGCCGCCGCACACCGAGGCCGCGGGCCGGGGACGAGGGCCGGCACCTCAACTCCTCGCTCCTGCTCACGATGCTCATGCTCGGGCTGGTGCTCCTCCAGAGCCCGATCCGCCGCGCGCTCTCCGCACCGGTCATGCAGAGCTGGACGACGGTGTTCGTCGCGGTCATGGTCCAGGCGCTGCCCTTCCTGGTGCTCGGCGTGCTGCTGTCGGCGGCGATCGCGGTGTTCGTGCCGCCGTCCTTCTTCGCCCGTGCCCTGCCCCGCCGCCCCGCCCTCGCCGTCCCGGTCGCCTCGGCGGCGGGCGCGGTGCTGCCGGGCTGCGAGTGCGCGTCCGTGCCGGTGGCCGGGGCACTGGTCCGGCGCGGCGTCACCCCGGCCGCGGCGCTGGCGTTCCTGCTGTCCGCGCCCGCGATCAACCCGATCGTGCTGACGGCGACGGCGGTCGCGTTCCCCGGCAACCCGGAGATGGTCCTCGCCCGCCTGGTCGCGAGCCTGCTGGTGGCCTGCGCGATGGGCTGGCTGTGGTTGCGCCTCGGCCGTACGGACTGGCTGAAACCGCCGTCCCGCCAGGCCTACGACGGCCAGAGCAAGGGCGAGGCCTTCTGGGGCTCCGTCCGCCACGACGTGATGCACGCCGGCGGCTTCCTGGTGGTCGGCGCGATGGCGGCGGCGACCCTCAAGGCGGTGGTCCCGGAGACGTGGCTGAGCACGGCGGCCGACAACCCGGTGCTGTCGGTCCTGGCCCTGGCGGTCCTCGCCGTGGTGCTGTCGATCTGCTCGGAGGCGGACGCGTTCGTGGCGGCGTCGCTGTCGCAGTTCTCGCTCACGGCCCGGCTGACCTTCCTCGTCGTGGGCCCGATGATCGACCTGAAGCTGTTCGCGATGCAGGCGGGCACCTTCGGCCGCGCCTTCGCCCTGCGCTTCGCACCGGCCACCTTCGTGCTGGCCGTGGTCGTGTCGGTGCTGGTGGGGACGGTGATCCTGTGAACCGTCAGGCCCAGTCGGCCGTCCTGTTCCTGCTCGGCGCGTCCCTGTTGCACGCGGCAACCACCGACCTCTATCTGCGCTACGTCAAGCAGGGCCTGCGCCCGCTGGTGCTGGTGGCCGGCGCGGTACTGGTCGCGGCGGCGGTGGCGACGGTCTGGTACGAGCGGAAGCGGGCACGGCGGCAGAAGCAGCACACCGCCAACCACGGGGACGGCAACGAGAACGCCGAGCACCCCGAGAACCCCGAGAACCCCGAGAACCCCGAGAACCCCGAGAACCCCGAGAACCCCGAGAACCATGAGAACTCCGAGAACCCCGACAGCCATGACGGCCATGACAGTCACGACGGCCACGGTCACCGCGAGCCCCGCATCTCCTGGCTCCTCGTCCTCCCCCTCCTCGCCCTGATCCTGGTGGCCCCGCCCGCCCTCGGCTCCTACAGTGCGACCCGCACCGGTACGGCCCTCCAGGAGCCCCTGGCCTACCCCGCACTCCCCGCCGCGGACCCCCTGAGGCTCAGCCTCGTCGACTACGCGGGCCGCGCCGTCTACGACCACGGCCGCACCCTGCGCCACCGCCAGGTCCAGCTCACCGGCTTCCTGGCCCTGGACCGCGACGGCACCCCCTACCTCGTGCGGATGGCCCTCAACTGCTGTGCCGCCGACGCCCAGCCGGTCAAGGTCGCCCTGACCGGCGAGGTGCCACCGGTCCTCCAGCCGGACACCTGGCTCCGCGTCACCGGCACCTACGTCCCGCGCCGTGCCGAGGACCCGGTCAACGGCGGCCCGATCCCGTTCATCGAGGTCACGGCGGCGAAGCCGGTGGCGGCGCCGACGGACCCGTACGACGAGAGCTGGAACAGCTGACGAGTGCACTCTCTTGCCGGTCCCCAGGACGCCCCCTACGCTGAATCTGATGGGTCGTCAGATTCGGGAGGCAAGGCGTGGCCAGTACCGAGAGCGGCACCAAAGACCTGCCCAAAGTCATCAGCGTGGACGATCATGTGATCGAGCCCGCGCACCTCTTCGAGACCTGGCTCCCGGCCAAGTACCGGGACCGGGGCCCGAAGCCCCTCACCGCCGGAATCGGCGAACTCGAATACGTCGGCGGGAAGTACCGGTTCACCACCGACCCGGAAGGCCAGCTCACCGACTGGTGGGAGTACGAGGGCGGGCTGTTCCCGTACAAGCGCATCATCGCGGCCGTCGGCTTCTCCCGGGACGAGATGACGCTCGACGGGATCACCCGTGAGCAGATGCGGCGTGGCTGCTGGGACCCCAAGGCCCGGCTGGCGGACATGGACATCAACCATGTCGAGGCCTCGCTCTGCTTCCCTACCTTCCCGCGCTTCTGCGGCCAGACCTTCGCCGAGGCCAAGGACAAGGAGGTCGGGCTGGCCTGCGTGCGCGCCTACAACGACTGGATGGTCGAGGAGTGGTGCGGCGACAGCGGCGGCCGGCTGATCCCGCTGTGCCTGATCCCGCTGTGGGACATCGACCTCGCGGTCGCGGAGATCCATCGCAACGCGGCCCGTGGGGTGCGCGCGGTGACGTTCAGCGAGATCCCGACGTATCTCGGGCTGCCGTCCATCCACTCCGGCTACTGGGACCCGTTCTTCGCGGCCTGCGAGGAGACCGGCACGGTCGTCAACATGCACATCGGGTCCTCGTCGCAGATGCCGGCCGCCTCCCCCGACGCCCCGCCCGCCGTCCAGGCCTCGCTGAGCTTCAACAACGCCATGGCGTCGATGATGGACTTCCTCTTCTCCGGGGTCCTCGTGAAGTTCCCGCGGCTGAAACTGGCGTACAGCGAGGGCCAGATGGGCTGGATCCCGTACGCCCTGGAACGCGCGGACGACGTCTGGGAGGAGCACCGGGCCTGGGGCGGCGTGAAGGACCTGATCCCGGAGCCGCCGTCGACGTACTACTACCGCCAGATCTTCTGCTGCTTCTTCCGTGACAAGCACGGCATCGAGGCGATCGAGACGGTCGGCGTCGACAACGCGACCTTCGAGACGGACTACCCGCACGTCGACTCGACCTGGCCGGAGACGAAGCGGGTGGCGGCCGAGCATGTCGGCGGGCTCTCCGACGAGGTGGCGTACAAGCTGCTGCGCGGAAACGCGATCCGGATGCTCGAACTCCCCTTTGATCAGTGACTGATCAGTGATGGATCAGGGGACGGTCAGGGCTGGATCAGGGCTGGATGGGTGATTAAAGGGGCGTGGTCGCTGGGCAGTTCAGTCGTGTAGGCGACGACGGTCCGCGACGGGAGCACGGATGAAGGTCTCGATCGACAGCAACCTCTGTTACGGCTCCGCCGAGTGCGTGCACAGGGCTCCGTCGGTCTTCGAGTTCGTGGACGAGTACGGCGTGGTGAGACCGGGACGGGAGGGCAGCGGCGACGACCCGCAGGTGCGGGAGGCCGCCGAGAAGTGCCCGTCCCAGGCCATCTCCCTCACCGGGTAGCGGCGCTCACGGACCGGTCGGGTACCGCCACCCGAACGAGCCCAACGCCCGTGCCCTGGCCTCCACCACCGCCATCCGGGCCTGCCGCTCCGCCGGGTCGACGTGGGCCGGCTGACCGGTCATCTGGCCGTCCCACTTCCGGTAGAGCAGCCCCGCCTCGGCCGAGAACCAGCCCCGGCTGACGGAGTTGAGCGCGAGCAGCAGGCCCGTGTCCTCGGACGCCGGGAGGGCCATCCAGCCGCCGAGGGCCAGCAGGAGGTCCCGGCGTACGCACAGGGTCGCGGGGTGGACCGGGGAGCGGAAGCCGTTCGCCCGCCAGAAGTCGAGTACGGCCCCCTGCTCGATCGGCCCGTCGTCCGGGTCGCTGGGGAAACCGGCCGTCGAGCCGTCCGGCAGGAGGTCCAGGACGCGGGAGGTCGTCCAGCCGACGGCAGGGTCCGCCTCGAGGACGGCCAAATCGCGGGCGAGCGTCCCCGGTGTGAGCTGGTCGTCGGCGTCCAGGATCTTGGCGTACTCGCCCTCGGTGTGCGCGAGCGCGACCGTGCGGGCCACGCCGGGGCCTCCGGGGCGGCCCTGACGGAAGGTCACCCGCGGGTCGTCGGGGACGTACGGGCGGACCTCGTCGGTCCGGCCGTCCTCCTGGATCACCCACCGCCACTCCCAGCCCGGCGGCAACTCCTGTGCGCACAGCGACTGGTGGGCCTGCGGCAGGAACTCCGCCGACGGGCCATGGACAGCGGTGACGATGATGACGCGCCGGGACACGGCGGCCCTCACCACCTTTCGGACATGCGAAGGCCCGACCGCTGGCGACGGGGGATGCACCAGCGATCGGGCTGGGGCCAACAGTAACAAGGCTGCCTGCCTCGTGGGAGTCGCCTCATCCGCTGCGATGACGCGTTGTGATCGGGATCACGGAAACCGCTGTCCGTGGCACCCCCTTCATGCCACTTGCGTTCCCGGCCCGTCACGGAGCGCACGGAGCGGGGCGGAGCAGGGGGGCGCGGGGCGTACGTCCGCACGGGCGAACCTAGTTCGCGCACGGTGGCTCGTACGACAGCCGAGGCAGGTACTCGTGCCATTTCTCCCGCGTCAGCACGCCCTGCGTGGTCGCGCAGACGCGGCTGATCGCCTGGTCGACGTCCAGGTTCCACAGCCGGACGGTATCGGTGCCGCTGGAGACGCCGAGCATGTGGCCGGTGGGGCTGAACGACAGGAAGTTGCCTGTCGTGGCGTTCGGGCTCATCGCCTGGCCGATGGCCGAGGCGTCGGACGGGCTCGCGACGTTCCACAGCCGGACCGAGTTGTCATTGCCGCCGCTGGCCATGTAGCGCCCGCCCTTGCTGAACGTCAGGGAGACGACCGCTTCGGTGTGGCCCGTCAGGGGGTCCCCGTGCGGGGTCGCCCGGCTCGGGTCGGTGACATCCCACAGCCGCACGGTGTCGTCGTCGCTGCCACTGGCGAGCGTTTGGCCGTCCGGACTGTAGGCGAGCGCGTTGACGGGCCCGCTGTGACCGGTGAGCGGTGCGCCGCGCAGGGTGGGGCGGCGCGGGGCGGTCACGTTCCACAGCCGGATCGTGGTGTCCGCGCTGCCGCTGGCGAGCGTACGGCCGTCCGGGCTGAAGGCCAGGGAGTTGACGTAGCCGGCGTGCCCCTTGATCGGTGCGCCGAGCGGCGCGACACGGGCGGGGTCGCTGACGTTCCACAGCCGGATGGTGCGGTCGTCGTAGGCGGTGGCCAGGATGCGCCCGTCGGGGCTGTAGGCCAGGCTTCGCGGGCCCGCGAAACGGGTGTGCAGGGTGAGGGGCGGCCCGGTCAGGACCGGCCGGGCCGGGTCGGTGACGTTCCACAGGTACAGCGCCCGGTGCCCGGTCCGTACGGCGAGGGTGCGGCCGTCGGGCGAGAACACCATCGAACGCTGGTAGCCGTCCGCGGGCATGAACGGTGTGCTCAGGGACACGGGCCGGCCGGGAGCAGACACGTTCCACAGCCGGATCCGCCCGTCGCGCGCGGCCGTGGCGAGGACCTTCCCGTCCGGGCGGAACGCCCCGCTGCGGCCCATCATGTCCGCCGTCGGGATGGACCACAGCCGAACCTTGCTGTCGCCGCTGCCGGTGGCGAGCGTACGGCCGTCGGGGCTGAACCCGAGCGCGTACATCTCCCCGCTGGCGCCCGCGAGCGGCTCGCCCACCTGCGAGGGGTACGCCCGGTCGCTGACGTTCCACAGGCTCGCGGTGCTGTCCGCGCTGGCGGCGGCGAGCATGTCGCCCTCGGGGTTGAAGGCCACCGACCAGATGGGGCCGGTGTGCCCGGTGAGCGGTGCGCCGAGCTGCCGGCCACGGCGGGGGTCGGCGACGTCCCACAGCCGGATCGTGTCGTCCGCGCTGCCGCTGGCGAGGGTGCGGCCGTCCGGGCTGAAGGCGACGGAGTGCACCAGGTCGGTGTGTCCGGTCAGTGTGGCGAGCACCTTCGGCCGGTCCGGTTCGGCCACGTCCCACAGCCGGATGGTGTCGTCGTCGCCCCCGGCCGCCAGCGTCTTGCCGTCCGGGCTGAACGCCACCGACCGCACGGCGGCGCCGGCCCCGGTCAGCGGCTCGCCCAGCGGCTCGGCCCGCTCCGGATCGGTGACGTCCCACAGCCGTACGGTCCGGTCCTCGCCGACGGAGGCGAGGGTACGGCCGTCCGGGCTGAAGGCGACCAGGTAGATCGTGGCGTCGTGCCCGGTCAGGGGCGCCCCGAGCGGCCGCGGCCGGCTCGGCTGCCGTACGTCCCACAGCCGGACCGTGCCGTCGTCCGAGGCACTGGCGAGGGTGTTGCCGTCCGGGCTGAAGACGGCGCTGCTCACCCAACTGGTGTGCGCGGCCAGGGGTTCGCCCAGGGGCTTGGGCCGCTTCTGGTCGGAGACGTCCCACAGCCGTACGGTCCGGTCGTAGCTGGCGGTGGCCAGGAGCCGTCCGTTCGGGCTGAAGGTGGTCAGGTAGACGGCGCCGGAGTGGCCGCGCAGGGGCGTGGCCAGCGGGGCGTTCACGATCGATATCAGCCGGCTCCTGGTGTCCTCGTCGTCCGGGCGCAGCCGGTGGGCCACCAGGTCGAGTTGAGCGGACAGCGACGGGTCGGTGTACTGGAAGCGGTCGGCCTCGGCCAGCACCTGCGCGTACACGGCGTCGTCCCGCTGCTGCCAGGCGACCACCGCCGCCCCGACGGCCACCATCACCAGCGCGACCAGCGCCGCGATCGAGCTCCGCATGATCCAGACCGTCCGCCTGCGCAGCCTCACCGAGGCGGCGAGGAACTCCACCGCACCCCGGGTCAGGAACGTGTCCCCGGCCGACCGTGCCCAACTGTGGGCCTGCTCCAGCCGGGAGCCCCGGTACAGCAGCGACGAGTCCCGCGCGGACTCCTCCCAGGCCCGGCCGTCCTCCTCCAGCCGCTGGCGCAGCAGATTGCCCTGCCGGTCCTCGTCGATCCAGTCCCGCAGCCGCGGCCAGGCATGGAGCAGCGCCTCGTGCGTGATCTCCACGGTCTCCGCGTCCAGCGTGACCAACCGGGCCCGCACCAGCGCCTCGAGCGACTCCTCCGTCTTGTTCGGGTCCGTCGACTCCTTCGCCAACTGCCGCCGCGTTCCCCGCCGCCGGGTCGTCTGCGTGTCCTCGCCGAGCCGGACCAGCCTGAGCAGCAGCAGCCGCGCGGCGGTACGCGCCGCCGGATCGAGGCCGGACCAGGCGCGCTCGGCGGTGGCCGCCACGGCCCCCTGAATCCCGCCGGCCGCCCGATACCCGGCCAGCGTCAGCCGCCCGGCCTTGCGCCGCTGCCAGGTGGCGAGCAGCGCGTGCGACAGCAGCGGCAACGCCCCCGCGTCATGCGTCCCCCGCGGTCCGTCCGCACTCACCTCCCGCACGATCAGCTCCGCAAGGCCCGGCTCCAGCTCCAGCCCCACAGCCTTGGCCGGCCCGGTCACCGCCTCCCGCAACTCCGAGGCCGTGAGCGGCCCGAGCACCATGTGCCGGTGCTGCAACGCGTCGGCCAGCTCCGGGTGCCCGAGGCACCGCTCGTAGAAGTCGGCACGGATACCGAGGACGACGAGGACGGGCGGGGGGTCGCCGGGCTCGGCGGGGGTGCAGGCGGCGTGGAGGAGTTGGACGAAGGTGCGGCGGTCCGCTTCGTCGGGGCAGAGGGTGAAGGTCTCTTCGAACTGGTCGACGATGAGGACGGGTTGGGTGGCGGGGTCGGTGGGGCTGAGAGAACTGGCGGCGGTGGTGCCGGAAGAGCGGTCCTGGTCGGCGTGGGCGCCGGCGTCCGCGGCCTCGCGCCGGGCCCAGGCGAGGACGGCGGCGCGTGTGCGGCGCCCGAAGTCGGCACGGAGCTCGTCGGCGCCGTTCTCGTCCCCGTCCTCCGTCCGATGGCCCGAGCCCTCCACCTCCGCCGACCGGACGACATCGGCAAGTTCCGGTATACGACGGGTCAGCTCGGCCAGCGGATCGGCGCCCGGCACAAGCTGCACCACCGCGCCCGCCGGACCGCTGCCACCCGCCCCGCCCAGCGCGCCGTTGCGCAGGGCAGTCACCAGACCGGCGTTCAGCAGGGAGGACTTGCCGGCCCCCGAGGCACCGACGAGCATGACGAGACCGCCGGTCTTCTCCACGGCACGGAGCTGGGCGACCAGCGCGTCGGTACTCCGCTCCCGCCCGAAGAACCAGCGGGTGTCCTGCTGCCGGTACGAGGCCAGCCCCCGATAGGGACACACCCCACCGGCCACCGCGGGCGCCTCGACCGGAGCCTGGGCATCCTCCTCTTCCCCGGAGGTCGCCCGTTCCCACAGCCGCTGCCACTGACCCAGGTCGTACAGCCCGCCGGACACGGGCGCCGGCCGCGCGCGGCGCGCCTGCGGAACCAGGACATGCAGTACGGCTGACAGCGCGGCGAATTGGGCAGGCACGTTCTTGGCCCGACGCCAGTCACTGATCCGCTGAGCGGACACCCGTACGGGACGCCCCCGCTCATCGACCCGCTGCAGCCTTACGACCGCGTCGGCCACACTCTTGAGCGGCGGATTGCCGGCCTCCTTGTAGAGCAGCGCGAGCCGTTCCGCAAAGGCTGTGCGCGCCGCCGAGTCGGAACTCAAGCCCTCCACTCCCTTACTCCGCCGCTGCTCGGCCCACCTGGTCTTCCGGACCGGAAAACTCACTTTATATGGCTGACCTGCGGCTAAGTCGGCGCCCGGAGACCGGAAGCTCCTCTCCGGCACCCTCGACTGGCAGGATCACGACGCACTTGCGCATCCATCGCGCGACGCCCAGGCAGGCCACCAGCCAAGAGCCCGGAGAGACCACTCATGGCGCCGCATGTTCTCGGACACCTTCGACACGATCCGCTTTCGCAGGAACTACGAGCCCTCGACGCCACCCCAATCCAGCTCGACCCGCACTGACCCGCCAACACGGCGCGTCTCCAAGGGTCGACACCTCCTCGCCGTTCGGCACCGGTCCCCACGAGGGGAGGGACCGGTGCCGGACGACGCGGCTGTTTGGCTGAGTCCGCTCCGGGACCCTTCAGGGAAGCTCCAGCTGAAGAGAGCCCGGGGGCAGCCACGGGCAGGACGGACGGCGCCCGGTTGTCCTTGGGATTCCCAGACCACGTATGTGGGTGCACTCGGTGCCGACCTCGTTCGGCACCACCCGAGGGTGCCCTGTGCCCAACACGTCCGGCGCGTGATGCAGGACGGATCCGCGGTCGTGGCACGACGTTGGGGCCATCGCCAGGAACGTCGTGTTGCATGCCCATGTACAAGGACGACTCGCGGCACACCGTGTGGCCCTCAGCCGCTAGGAGAGATCACGCCGTGTACCTCTTCCACCTGATGATCTTCGCGATCACGGTGAGGACCCGGCTCAGTACTTCCTCACCTGGGCTGACGGCGGCGGACTGAACCACCTTGGAGAAGTACACATCGTTGGGCACACGGCCGGCCATCCAGGCGCGTCCCGACTCGATGATCTCGACTTCGCGTTCAGGCATCATGTCCCCCCAGACAAATGCGCCAACTCCACAGCACGCTAGGGCGGTTCGGCTGCCCATGGGCCGTTTCGTTCATCTCAACTGTCCTTACCCTGACTTGGGGTAGCCTTACCGCCCTGCCTCCCGTCCGGTTGGCGTGGCACGCCTGCCCCGTTGACACGCACGCCGTTACCCATCGCGTGGGCGGTGCCCAGTAGATGTGTCAGTGCTCGCACGTATGACTCCCGCACGTGTTTTTTCGTCAGCCGTTTGGCTTCGGGAGCGTCAATTACCAAGACGCCCTGCGGTTCGTTACCTGCGTAAACGGGGGCGATGATGGCCGAACGATATGAGTCGCCGAGGTTGAAACTTAGGTTTCCATCGGTGTTCATGGTGTCTTTTACGTAGACGATCTCCTTGCCGTTCATTGCATTTACAAGATCCTCCTCCTGCTTCTTTTCGAGTTGCCGTGGTGGAGTGTCGCGGTTGTGGTAAGTCGCCAGGCGAAGACGCCTCCGTGCCTCCACGGAGAAGAAGGCCGCCCGCGCCTTCGAGCCGGCGTGCTGAGCTGCGCAGGTGGTTAGCCGATCTTGGATTCGCGCGAGCCTGCCGGTCCTCTCTTCAGGGCGCGTGACCAGGGATCCCATTTCGTCCGCCACCGCAGAGATAACCGCTTCGTTCTTGATGACGGCGTTACGGCGTTCACGCTTCCTGCTAATGCGTGCAATCCAAGGAGTTGCGATAGCGAACAAGGCGCCAAATGTGATGTATCCCACCTTTATTGCGCCCTTGGCAGCTGGCACCTGAGTTCCGCAGAAAAACGTCAAGCCGGGCGAGATGATCGGTAGGAATGCAAGTGCTATGGCTTGCAAGATAGCGAGAAGTTTTTTGAACATTACACCTTCTGCGAGATCTGTGCCCTGGGCGCAAATCAATGATCAATAGGAGGCGGCCCTGGGTCCGTAGCGCGAAAGTGAGTGTGTCGCAAACGGCGTTGCAGCAAGGTCGGTCATTGCGAAATAGGTGAAGTCCAGTTGGAGTGCGGTAGCGGGAGTGGGGCGCTCGCTGCCCTGCGCGCCCCTTTGTGCCGCCCTGTACGCCGACTCTGGGGGCGCCAGAGCGCGTCGTGCCCGAGCGCAGCCACTTGGCAGGCCTCTGCCCTGCGCTCGACGGCGGGCGAAATCACCTGCGTGGGATCGCGCGTGCGCTCTGCTGGTTCAGCAAGGGCTATCGCCGATAGACAGAGCCAAGGGGGGTGCAGGGCAGGCGGAGCGCCCTGCCAGGAGAAGGCGGCGTCGCGAAGAAGATCCAGTTTGACTCAGGCGTGCGTAACAGAGGTCGGAGGGGCCTCGGCTCCGTCCCGTGGGCGGGTCGGGGCCGACGTCCTTCACTCCTGTATCCAGCTCGGGGGGTCGTCGAAGAACTACTCCCCGAGCATCGCCCGAACGACTCAGGGGCCCGACCCGCGATGCGGATCAGGCCCCTGATCTGGTACTTCACTGTCGGGGTGGCGGGATTTGAACCCACGACCTCTTCGTCCCGAATAATGTGCGGAAAGGTCGCTCGCCAGGAGCGCTTGACTCCTGTGCAGGTCAGGGCGTTGGTACGAGTTGGTTCCGGTGGGTGGCGAACCGAAAGGCTTCCTTGATCCACTCCCCGCTTACTCCCCAGGGCTGACCCGTGAGGACGACGCGGGCTGAGACACGTGGAACGGCCCCCGCCGCGAACTCTGAGCCTATTCAACATCGTGCCCGGCGAAGCGCTGGCGGAGGATGTCAGCCGCCTGCTCTAGCGGCGCACGACCCGGGAGGGTCCCCCTGATGCCCGGCATCACCGACGAGTGGGCCGACGATCCCCTGACGCCCCAGGAACCCACAGCAACTGGCGGCCCCGGCAGCCAGGCGGAGAAAGCCCCGAAGAAGAACAAGAAGAAGAAAGAGAAGGATCAGCCGCCGCCGCTGGTGTACCAGACGGTGAACGAATACATGACGGAGTGGTTCGCTCCGGTGATCCGCCGCAAGATCGACGGACAGACCCTCACGTGGTGCCCCCGATGGTGGGCACACCCGGAGGTCCTCACCCGAGTCAATGCGCTGTGGCGGGCCGGGGAGCACCTGCGCCTGGATCCCGCACTGGGCATGTCGATGTGGTTCCTGCACCACAGTGACCCCCACCTGCGGCAGATCATGGATGGTGACACCGGCCCGCTGGCCAAGTGCTCCATCATCGACGGTCACGAAATGCGGCGGCCCTAGGAGCCGCTGCCCTTGGAAACAGCCGACCCGGCGCTGTGGTTGGATCCGGCATTCAGCACTCAGGCTGGCTCGACCACGGCGCCGGAGGTATGGCCGCCGCGGCGGTTATCTGGGGTGTCTAGCGGGCGACAGGCACGTTGACCGAACTAACTCACGCGTTCTCGCAGCTCAGATGGGGTTTCTGCTAGCTTCCTGGCATGTCCGGTGAACAGCGTCCCGGCAGGGATTTGAAGAACTTTGTGCTGCCTGAGTCAGGCCAATTACTGGAGACGGGAGACCCCTGGGAGCCGTATCAGGTGCTGGACTCGTTCGGACGGCCGATCGAGCCTGTCGCCACGTACCTCAGAGACCTGATGGCAGCGGACAGTTCGCCGTTGACGCCACGCTCGTACGAGATGGATCTGCTGCGCTGGTGGCGCTACCTGTGGGCTTTCGGCATCGAGTGGGACCGCGCGGTTCGAGAGGATGCCCGGGACTTCATGCTGTGGATGAAGCTGGCGGACAAGCCGGTACGTGTCCACTGGCGTCACCGCGGCAAGGACCCTGCTGAGATACCTCCGGCCCGGCGTGACAGTCCGGCGCCGGGATCTCCGAACCCAGTGACGGGCAAGCCCACCGTCGGCAAGAAGTACGCGCCCACTACCCGGGCGCATTGCGAGACGGTGCTGCGGACCTTCTACGACTTCCACCTGGAGCGCAACACCGGATCGCTGCTACAAGCTGCCGACCACCGGAGAGGTGATCCCGCTCCTGCAGATCGCGCCGTCCAAGACGGACCAAGAGCGCCTCCTGCTGGTCAGCCCGGAGCTCGCCGACGTTCTCAGCGCCGTGATCAGCCGTGTTCGCGGGCATGACGGCAGGGTGCCAAGCATCCCGTCCTATGACCTGCACGAGAAAGTCTGGAACCCAACCATGCCGCTGCTCTACCAGTGGCCCGTAGGCGGGGAGAACAGGACGATCTCCATCACCACGATCCGCCAGTCACTCAACACGCTGCTGGCGGATACCGGCATCACCGACGCCCACGGACAGCCGTTGACCTTCCAGCCGCACGACTTCCGCAGGATCTTCATCACCGACGCCATCCTCAACGGCTTGCCGCCGCACATCGCCCAGGTTATTGCTGGTCACGGCCACATTGGAACCACGATGGGGTATGCCGCGATCTACCCGGAAGATGCCATCGAGGCTCACCGAGCCTTCATCGCCCGGCGCCGCGGTCTACGACCCGCCGGGGAATACCGGGCGGTGACCGACGAGGAGTGGCAGGAGTTCCTCGGGCACTTCGAGCGGCGCAAGCTGGCCCTGGGGCAGTGCGGCCGAGCATACGGAAGCAGCTGCGTCCACGAGCACGCCTGTGTCCGATGTCCGGTACTGATCGTGGGGCCGGACGAACGGCCCCGCCTGGAAGAGATCCGCGAGAACCTCCACGCCAGGATCGCCGAAGCCGAACGAGAAGGATGGCTGGGCGACGTCGAGCAACTGACCGTCAGCCTCACCGCAACCCACGACAAGATCAGCCAGATTGACGCCACCGAGAGGCGGAAGAGCTCGCCGGTATTCGTCGGCATGCCGACGATCAGTGAACTCGTAGTTCGGGAAGCCGAGAACCGGGATAAGGCGGACTGACTGCGACACAGATGGATAACAACCCAAACCGATCGGCCAGAACGCGGCGCTTCAGACGAGCTTCATCCACACAGATGACCTACCCCACCCCAGGCCACGGGCCACGTTCTACGGGCGGCGGGCCAAGAAGTGTGTGTCGAGGAAGCCGCGCTCGGACGCTGGGTCGTGGAGCAACCGAGCCACCGTGACGAGCCCGGCCTCGGCCAGCGACTCGGCAAACTGCTCCGCTGGCCAGCTATAGGCGGGCGCCACCTTGTGATCGAAGCGGACCGGATCCGGCCCCTCGGTCCCGAAGAAGGACACCAGGAGCAGACCCCCTGGTGCCAGAACACGCACCTGCTCAGCGAGTAGCGCGGGCAGTTCATCAGGTGGGGTATGGATCATCGAGTAGTGGGCCAGCACTCCACCGAGCGCGCCGTCCTCGACCGGCAGGGCCTCCATTCGCGCTTCGTCGAACCGCAGCATCGGCTGGGCCCGCCGAGCGTGGTCGACCATGGCCGGGGAGAGGTCGATCCCGAAGGCGTCTAGCCCCAAGTCGTGGAGCATGGCCGTCAGATGACCGGGTCCGCACCCGACGTCGGCTACCCGCAAGTTCCCCGTATCACGCACGAGCTCGGCGAAGGTGCCGATCATGTTCCGCGCGAACGGCCGCGTCTCCAACCGACTAGTGAACATTGACGCATAGAGCTCGACGACCCCGTTGTAGGCCGCCCTGGTCTCATCCTGGTGTTCTAACACGGGCAGGACGCTAACACCCTTGCCGTTCACCGCCGTTCACCGCCGTTCTCCGGCCCATACCGGCCCTTCCCCTCGGGACTGATCGTCCCGTCACCTGATCACGGGACGCCCCCGGTAGTTCGGAGAAGGCATGTGAAGCATGTCCGCCTCAGTGCACCGTGCCTGACAGATATCTACGGGTTGTTCAGGCACGTACGGCATGTTCGAACATGGCAACTGAGCTCCGACGTTGCCCGTCATCGTCGAGCCTGAACCGTTCCCGTCCCCAGGGCGTCCATACGGGCACTCGACACCGTGGAGCCGCCGCACCATGAGCACACCCCACCCGGCAGCGCCGTCCTGGCCGCACTGCGCACACGGCGCGGACCCGGCCACCGATCCCGTCGGCTGCCGCGGCGTCCATGTCCCCGGCCACACCGCGTGCCTCGCCCATCTGGCCGACGCCGATCGGGACACCTACCTGGCTGGCCTGGCTCCCTGCGCCAGCATTGACCACCGGGGCACCACGTTCACCGATGCCCTCCTCATTGCCATACTCGACGCCCTCCGTGACCCCTCAACCGGTAACGCCCGTTTAGGTACCGGCGCGTTCGAGTCGGCGGCCTTCGAGGGCGACGCCGCGTTCGAGTCGGCGGCCTTCGAGGGCGACGCCGGGTTCGAGTTCGCGACCTTCAAGGGCGACGCCGGGTTCGAGTTCGCGACCTTCAAGGGCGACGCCGCGTTCGATTCGGCGACCTTCGAGGGCGACGCCAGGTTCAGGTCGGCGACCTTCGAGGGCGGCGCCCAGTTCGGGTCGGCGACCTTCGAGGGCGACGCCTGGTTCGATTCGGCGACGTTCGAGGGCGGCGCCTGGTTCGGGTCGGCGACGTTCGAGGGCGACGCCTGGTTCGGGGCCGCAACCTTCGAGGGCGGCGCCTGGTTCGGGGCCGCGACCTTCGAGATCGACGCCATGTTCGGGTCGGCGACCATCAAGGGCGAGGCCTGGTTCGGGGCCGCGACCTTCAAGGGCGGCGCCTGGTTCGAGTCCGCGACCTTGAAGGGCGACGCCCGGTTCGATTCGGCAACCTTCGAGGGCGACGCCTGGTTCGGGGCCGCGACCTTCGAGGGCGGCGCCTGGTTCGAGTCCGCGACCTTGAAGGGCGACGCCCGGTTCGATTCGGCGACCTTCGAGGGAGACGCTCGGTTCGAGTCCGCGACTTTCGTGGACGCTGTCCAGTTCGGTCCTTTGTCGTGTGCTGGGCGGGTTGGGCTGTCCGGTGCGGTGTTCGGCAGCCCGGTGACCCTCTCGTTCGCTGCGCGCCGTCTGGAGTGCCGTCGCACTCGCTGGTCATCGACAGCGGAGATCCGTCTGCGCTATGCCACGGTGGACTTCGCACATGCGGTGTTCGAGTACCCCCTCACGATCGCCGCCGAGCCGAATCCGTTCGTGCTCACCGACGGCCGACAGCTCACCGAAGATCTTTTTCCGAACGCGCCCAGCCCCGGGGTGCGGGTGGCGTCACTGCGTGGGGTGGACGCCGCCCACCTTGTCCTCTCCGATCTCGACCTGTCGGGATGCCTGTTCGCCGGCACAGTGCACCTGGACCAACTCCGTCTGGAGGGCGCCTGCACCTTCGACACGGCGCCGCCCGCCGTGCGCTGGCAGCGCTGGCCGCCCATGCGGTTCACCGCACGGCGCGTCCTGGCCGAGGAGCACCACTGGCGCGCCAGCAGGCCGGGGGCGGTGCAGGGCTGGAACGTGGCGGTCCTGGGCGCCGGGAGGACGGGGCCTCTGCAGCTGGCGCCGGTGTACCGGGCTCTGCGCAAGGCCTTCGAGGACGGAAAGCACGAGCCGGGGGCAGCGGACTTCTACTACGGGGAGATGGAGATGCGCCGCCACGCCGACGACATCCCCCGCAGTGAACGGGGGCTGCTGACCGCCTACTGGGCGCTGTCCGGCTACGGCCTGCGAGCCTCCCGGGCCCTGGCCTGGCTCGGGACGGCCATGCTCCTCACCATCGTCCTGCTGATGGCCTTCGGCCTCGCCCAGGACACCCCAAAGCAGACCGCGACGGGCACCGTCCCGGCCGGCGGGGGCAAGGTCACCTTCGAGATCGACAAGGACGATCCGCAGAACCCAACCGGCAACCGGTTCACCGGCGAGCGCTTCGAGAAAGCCCTGAACGTCACGCTGAACTCGGTGGTGTTCCGCTCCTCCGGACAGGACCTGACCACCGCCGGCGCCTACATAGAGATGACCTCCCGCCTGACCGAACCCGTTCTGTTGGGTCTGGCCGTCCTTGCCATCCGCAACCGCGTCAAACGCTGACAGCCCTGCCCCGGCAAGCGAAGCCGTGTGGACGGTTCGGCCGAACTGTCCACGTGCCCTATTTGCCTGCACCGTCGATCATGCCTTGAGCTGCACAGAAGCCCTTCGACCCCTGGATAACGACGAGGTTGGCGTTGAAACGGTGACGCGTGCACTGGTCCGGACGCCCCACGTCTGTCGGTGCAGTCCGCGGCCCCCGATTCCGCGCTCTGGCGTCGGGCCGCGTCAGCTGCCGGGCGACGTTTCGTGCGACGCCCAGCCGGGGTGGTGGACGTGGGCTGCGTCGCGGACGCGGAGAAGCTGACGGCGTATCTGGCCGAGCACGTCGCGCAGTCGCCTTACGACTTGGCGCCCGAGCGGATCGCCGAGCACGCCAGCGTGCACCGGGATGTCATGCCCGAAGGAACGCCGGACGGCCGGATTCTGTGGCTCTCCTTGCTGCGATCAAACGTGCTCTCGACCAACCCATTCTGTCCCGAAGATTCACTCACCGCGATCAAGCGGCCAAGGACTATCTACCCCGGCGAAGTTCACCCAAATGGCGTAACTCAAGGCGCAACGAAAGTCCGAACGCGAGACGCTAAATATGTGTCTTGTGTCTTGTTAGGAGGACTCATGGCTTGCCCGAACGCTACTACACCCGTCGCGGAGCTTTCGGCGTGGCAGTCGATCGAAGCGGTTCTGTGCCTGGTTAATGAACAGCGCGCAATTGTCCGCGCTGACCCGCTCACGCTCAACAGGACCCTAAGCGCGGAGGCGCTCAGGCACGCCCGGGACTCCGCAAGACTGAAATGGTGGCCGCAGGATGGTGGCTCCATCGTCCATCAAAACCCTGAGCGCGGATCGGAACAAGACCGAATTAAGGCGTCGGGCTATTGTCCAGATGATCCGCCCAGGAATGAGAACTGCTACAACGGCTTCTATCTGGGTACCGGCGTGACCGAAATTACGGCTGAGCGCGCGGTCATGGAATTTTGGATGAAAAGCGATTTCCATCGAAAGACGATGCTGAATCCCATATATAACGAAACCGGAATTGCGGTCATCAGGGGGATTCCGGTAGTAAACCCGATTGTGCTCGACAAGAATAAGCGTCCGATACTGGACGAAAAAGGCAACCCTGTGCCGCCGGATGGTGGGTTCATCTTCGTACAGACCTTTGGTTTCTGCCAAGAGCCACGGCCTATGGGTGGCGACCCGTGGCTTTGGGGGGCAGGTGGCTATGGGCAGATTGGTGATGGAGCGAAACTCGAACGCGACGTCCCGGTGCATCCCGAGAATCACGAAGGCATCGTAGATCTGGCGGGTTGGTATCACACCTTGGCCGTCAAGGATGACGGCACCGTGTGGGCGTGGGGGGCCAATGACGAAGGACAAGTAGGTGACGGGACCTCGATTCACCGCTCAGCACCTGTACAGGTCCCAGGACTTACCCACATGACTGATGTCGCCGCAGGAGGGAAGCATAGTCTCGCGCTCAAGGGCGACGGGACGGTGTGGGCCTGGGGCCGCAACGGGTACGGTCAGCTGGGCGACGGCTCCCAGACAGACAGGCGCCAGCCCGTGCAGGTGCACGGATTGTCTCAAGTCACCGCTATAGCCGCCGGATACGCCCATAGCCTGGCGTTGAAAGAGGACGGGAGCGTCTGGGGGTGGGGCGCAAATTGGTACGGACAGCTCGGCATTGGAGAGCTCCCCGGCGGCGGCTTGCAAACAGATTTGGTCTCGCCAGTTAGAACTCATCTAGACGTTCATGCAGTAGCCATCTCGGCTGCCCATGATCACAGCATGGCAATTGCATCAGATAGGGGCCAGTTGTGGATGTGGGGCCTCGGCTACGAGGGCTGCTTGGGGGATGGAATTTCTGACGTCCATTATGCCGCGACGCCGATCAAGCCAAAGCCGGTAGGCGCATTTTCGGGCCGTGACATCGTCGCCGCCGGCGGAGGGCATGTATTTAGCTGCGCGGCAGACAAGCAAGGCCGGGTGTGGGCTTGGGGAGGTAACGTGACTAAAGTTGTGAATCCCAGCGCCTCAGTGTTTGACGTCTTTCCCACCGCTGTCCGGGTAGCTGGTCTCGACGGAGTGATCGACGTCGCAATCGGTTTCCACTTTGGCCTAGCGCTGAAATCTGACGGGCGCGTCTGGGGATGGGGCGCAAACCATTTTGGACAGCTCGGAACCGGTGTTCTTACTGGAACATCGCCTCCCACCAGGACCGTGGGAATACAGAAAGCGAGTGCTATAGCGGCCGGCGTAGCCCACGGAATGAGCGTGGCCCGACCCGACGAGCAACGATAACTGCACCTCGAGGCCCCCTACGAGGGGCTCGAGACACCGACGGTATGCCGGAAGAGGCTCTTCAGCAGTTGCTCACCGTGGCATTTGAACCGCTGGAGGAGGGGGCTCTGATGTTCCAGCCCTTGTCCGGTGGACTGCGGGAGGTTGGCTCGCGACCGTCGTCCGTTCAGGCCGGCTCTGCGACCAGCACTTGACGGCCGTGCGCCTTTGTCTCTGTGGCTCCCGGCCGCAGCGCCGTTCGGCAAGTACGGCGTCTTGGGGTAGAACGTGTCGAGCGGGATCTGAGTGTTCTCTGCGGCTGCTGGCCGCAGCATCACGGCCTGTCGGAGACCGCGTCGACGATTGACCCGAACAGTTCGGTCTCTGCGGCTCCCTGCCGCAGTCCTATGCGGCCCCGTTGGCGTGGTACTCAGTCCGTCGTTTGACTTGAGGCCGGCCGGTGGCGCCTTCCGACGTGTCGCTCGTGGACTCGCGGTCCCAGAGTTTCCTTGATCCACTCCCCAGTCACTCAGAAGAACGAATCAGGCCC
This sequence comes from Streptomyces sp. NPDC055013, assembly GCF_053608645.1. Taxonomy (NCBI): domain Bacteria; kingdom Bacillati; phylum Actinomycetota; class Actinomycetes; order Kitasatosporales; family Streptomycetaceae; genus Streptomyces; species Streptomyces sp. NPDC055013. The sequence continues at coordinate 157,224 of NZ_JBSGVW010000016.1, read as the reverse complement.
GGTCTTTGATGAAGGAGATCGGGCCTGACCTGGTGTTTCAATGTCGGGGTGGCGGGATTTGAACCCACGACCTCTTCTGCGGGAACGGCAGCCTCGCGTATGTCCGTGCCTGGACGACAGTCTCTGCGGCTTCCGGCCGCAGCACCACTACGGCCGCAGTTGCGGCACGAGGCCCTTACCGCCGATACGACTGGCTCTGCGGCTCCCGGCCGTAGCCCCATTACGGCCACATTGTGGCCGGTCCTGTTGTGAACAAGCTGGCTCCTGATTTCTGCGGCTTCCGGCCGCAGCACCATCACGGTCTCATCCCGGAGTCGCTCCGCTCCGACCTGCTGCGTCTGTCTCTGTGGCTCTCGGCCGCAGCACCAATCACGACACGTCGAAGATCCCGGGCGAGGACCAGGAAGCCGACTCTGCCTTTGTGGCTCCGGCCGCGGCCTCATTGAAGCTTTCTCCTTGACGACGGAGCTCACTCACATCCCAAGGTACTTTCTGTGGCTACCGACGACAGCACGATCACGGTTGGTGGGATGCCGTACGAGGATTGCCACCGCCAGGCTGTCTCTGTGGCCGCTGGCCGCGGCACAATTGCGGCACGATCGCCATCACCAACGCTGGTGTCGGGCACCCCCTGTTTCTGCGGCTCTCGGCCGCAGCACCATCGCGGCTTCCGCAAGGTCGGCGCCGCCACGCGCCGCTCCCTGTTGTCTCTGCAGTCATCGGCCGCAGCGCCATCACGGCACCAAGGAATTGCTGGTCCTGAAGAAGACGACGGCTACCTGGTCTGTGGCGTCCGGCCGCAGCGCCATCACGGCAGGGTGTACCGGATGCGGTACAGCGTGCGGGGTCTGCCTCTGCGGCTCCCCGCCGCAGCCCCATCACGGCCGCATGGTCGTGGTACTGGACTGGGGGCCGGCCGGTGGTGCTTCCAGCATGGCGTGCGTGGACTCACGGTCCGGGAGTTTCCTTGATCCACTCCCCAGGCACTCAGGAAAATGAATCAGGCCCGGTCCCTGATGAAGGAGACCGGGCCTGATCTGGTGTTTCTCTGTCGGGGTGGCGGGATTTGAACCCACGACCTCTTCGTCCCGAACGAAGCGCGCTGCCAAGCTGCGCTACACCCCGATGTCGCTGCTGTCGCGGCGACGTCGTTTACTTTAGCCCACCGGTGGCTGGAGACGAAATCCGGTTTTCGTGCGTTGGTGGACGCGGTGGCGGATGGGGTTGGGGCGGGCGTGGTCGAGGGCCACGAGGGCGATGGCCAGGGCGTAGATGGCGAGGCCGATGAGGAGGGCGTTGCCGAGGACGCTCTTGTAGCCGTGCCGGGCCACGTCGAGGAAGGGGTAGAGGTAGCGGGCCGGTGTGCCGGAGGCGAGCAGTTCGCCTCGGGTGAGGGTGAGCGCCAGGTAGGTGAGGGGGTACAGCAGCCAGGTCGCCGCCGGGCGCAGGTGCAGGTGGCCCGGGGCCGTCAGGAGCAGCCAGTCCAGCAGGGCCGCGATGGGTGTTGCCGTGTGCAGGACCTGGGTGGTGAGCGCGTGCCAGCCCGTGGGGTCCGTGGCCGCGCCCGTGAGGACGCCGGGGAGGGCGTAAGGGCTCGACTCGTTGGCCAGCAGCAGGTGGTAGACGAGGCCCGTGACCAGGGCGTAGAGCAGCGTGGCGCCCGTCAGTGCGGAGGGCAGGGGGCGGCGGGCGGTCCAGGCGCGGCGGGCCGAGAGGATGAAGACCAGGGCCAGCAGGATGTTGGCCTGGATAGCGAAGTGGCTCAGGATGCGCACCGGGCTGCCGAGGGTCAGTTCGACGGCGACCGCCGCGGCCGCGACCAGGGCGACCAGCAGACGGTACACGGCTGCCAGGGGGCGGCGGGCGGGGGCCACCACCGCGGTGGCGGGGACGTGGGACGGCAGCAGCGCGGGGATGCCCGGTATCGCGGGGAGGTCCGGGATGTCCCTGGGTATCGGGGCTGTCATGCCCTCACGCTAAGCAGGATGGGCAAAACGGGCGATACGGGTGGTCCGTGTGGGCTACGCCGAGCGGCCGGATGGCTGCACCCCGCCCTGTGCCCAGGCCCACCCGCCCTTCACTCCGGCCCACCCTGACCCTTGTTCCGGCCCACCCGTCCCTTACTCCGGCCCCACCCTCACTCCCGCCCCACCCGCATCACCGGCCCCTACTCCCGCCCCACCAACGTCAACAACGTCGCCTCCGGCGGGCAAGCGAACCGGAACGGCGTGTAGCGGTTCGCGCCGCAGCCTGCCGAGACGTGCAGGTAGGACGTACGGCCCTCCGCCGTGTGCGTGGACAGGCCCTTCACGCGGTCCGTGTCGAGGTCGCAGTTGGTGACCAGGGCGCCGTAGAAGGGGATGCAGAGCTGGCCGCCGTGGGTGTGGCCGGCCAGGATCAGGGGGTAGTCGTCGGCCGTGTAGGAGTCCAGGACGCGCAGGTACGGCGCGTGCACCACGCCCAGCGCGAGGTCGGCGGCGCCGGACGGGCCCCCGGCCACCCGCTCGTAGCGGTCCCTCTTGATGTGCGGGTCGTCGAGGCCGGTGAGCTCCACCGACACGCCCTCGACCTTCAGCGTCCCGCGCGTGTTCGTGAGGTTGAGCCAGCCCGCGGCGTCGAAGCCGTCGCGCAGGTCCTCCCAGGGGTTGTGGATCGCGCCGACGGCGGGTGCGTTGCCGTTCAGGCCGTGGCGGCCCTGGGCCTTCTCCAGCAGGTAGCGGGCGGGGTTGCGCAGCTTCGGGCCGTAGTAGTCGTTCGAGCCGAAGACGTACGCCCCCGGGAACTGCATCAGCGGACCCAGCGCGTCCAGTACCTCCGGCACACCCTCCGGGTCGGAGAGGTTGTCGCCGGTGTTGATCACGAAGTCCGGGCGCAGGCCCGCCAGCGAGCGCAGCCAGCGCTGCTTCTTGTGCTGGCCGCCGACCATGTGGATGTCGGAGACCTGGAGCACGCGCAGCGGACGCATGCCCGCGGGCAGGACGGGGACCGTCACCCGTCGCAGGCGGAAGGAACGGGCCTCGAAACCCGCCGAATACAACAGACCGGCGGCGCCAACCGCCGTGATGCCCAGGGGTACTCCGTATCGCGCGCGCATACAACCATCGTGTCAGACCGGCGAAGTCCCCGTACCCTGCCGCCCCGGGTACGGCATCGCCGTGCACGCCCCTTGAAATCAAGGGGCGTTCCCTGCCCCACACCTGCGACAATCGACGCCATGACCACGCTCAAGTCGAAGCTGCAGGAAGACCTCAACGCCGCGATCAAGGAGCGCGACGAGCTCCGCTCCTCGACGCTCCGGCTGACGCTCGCCGCGATCACCAAGGAGGAGGTCGCGGGCAAGGAGAAGCGCGAGCTCTCTGACGACGAGGTGCAGAAGGTGATCACTCGCGAGGCGAAGAAGCGCCGTGAGGCGGCCGAGGCCTTCGCGCAGGGTGGTCGTGCCGAGTCCGCCGAGCGGGAGAAGGCGGAGGGCGAGGTCCTCGCCACGTACCTGCCGAAGCAGCTCAGCGACGACGAGCTGAACCAGATCGTCGCCCAGGCCGTCGAGGAGGCCAAGGCGGCCGGCGCCGAGGGCCCGCGGGCCATGGGCGCCGTCATGAAGATCGTGAACCCGAAGGTGGCGGGCCTGGCGGAGGGCGGCCGCGTGGCCGCGGTGGTCAAGAAGCTGCTCGCCGGCTGACACCTACGACACGGCGGGCGGCCGGTGTGGCCACCAACCGCTCCGCCTCGGACGACAGACGGCCCCTGTCCCTTCGTACGAAAGGACAGGGGCCGTCCCCTTTCTCAAGGCCGCGTCAGCCACGCCCCCCGGTGCCGCCCCCGTTCGACTGCCCCTGCCACCAGCCCTCGGGGATCGAGAAGGAGGGCTCCGGGGACGTACCGCCGTCCGCGCCGCCATTGTTGCCGCCGCCGTTGTTGTTCCCGCCGCCGATCAGGCCGCCGATGAACTCGTCGCCGTTGTTCCCGTCGTCGTTGCCGTTCTCGTCGCCGTCCTCGTCCTCGTCACCGCGGCCACGGTCCGGCTTGTCCTCCGGGATGTGGACGGTGTTGAAGTTCTCGTCGGGCTTGCCGTCGAGGGCGCCGTTCATCGCGTCGCGCCAGATCGGGCCCGGGACCCGGCCGCCGTAGACCAGGTCGTGGTACTGGCCGCCGATGAAGATGTTCCGCATCTTGACCTTCTGGGTGGCGCTGCCGACCCAGACGGCGCCCGAGAGGTTCGGCGTGTAGCCGACGAACCAGGCGTTGCGGCGCTCGTCCGTCGTACCCGTCTTACCGGCGCTCTGGCGGTTGGTGAGACCGGCCTCCTTGCCCGTGCCGGAGTCGACCACGCCCTGGAGCAGGGTGTTGATGGTGTCCGCGGTCTGCTCGGACATCGCCCGCGAGCACGTCGACTTGGGCACCTCGAGCGACTTCTGCTCCCCGCCGACCTTCTGCGAGATCGACTCGATGGCGATCGGCGTGCAGTACATGCCGCGGGAGGCGAAGGCGGCGTACGCGCTCGCCATCGTCAGCGGGGAGAGGCCGATCGAGCCGAGGGTGACGGAGGGGGTCTCCGGGAGCTTGTCGCCGTTGCCCTGCCGGACCTGCAGCTTGTCGGTGATGTTGACCACCGGGCACAGACCGATGTCGGCGACCATCTGCACGAAGTAGGTGTTGACCGACAGCTCCATCGCCTTCCTCAGGCGGTAGGGGCCGCGCTCCGACTCGGCTTCGTTCTCCAGCTTCTCGCCCTTCAGGTTGGTCCACGGCTTGCTGTCGCACGTCTGGACCGGGCTCGGGTACTCCATCTCGTACGGTGACGCGTACTCCTGCGTCGGCGGGCGGCCCTCCTCCAGGGCGGCCGCCGCGACGAACGGCTTGAACGTCGAACCGGTCGGGAAGCCGAAGTTGGAGCCGCCGTAGGCCGCGTCGACCGAGTAGTTGTACTCGGTCTCGTTCTTGCCGTAGCCGTACGGCTTCGACTGGCCCATGCCGAGGATCTTGCCGGTGCCGGGCTCGACGAGGGTGGTCGCGGCGGCGACCTTGTCGTCCTGGTTGACGTGGTCCTTGAGCGAGGCCTGGACCGACTCCTGGGCCTGTGGGGCGAGGGTCGTCGTGATGGTCAGGCCGCCGCGGTTCCAGATCTTGGCGCGGGCCTCGCGGTTCTTGCCGAAGACCGGGTCGCTGAGGAAGACCTTCTCGACGTACTGGCAGAAGAACCCGGCGCCCTTGACCGCGGTGATGCAGCCGTTGTTGGGCTTGCTGACCTTCAGGCCGAGCGGCGCCTCCTTCGCCTCGTCGGCCTCCGCCCGGGAGACGTCGCCGACGTCGGCCATGCGCTGCAGGACGATGTTGCGCCGCTTGATGGCCTCGGCCTCGTCGTTGACCGGGTCGTAGCGGCTCGGCGACTGGACGATGCCGGCGAGCAGGGCCGCTTCCTGGAGTTCGAGGTCCTTGGCGGACTTGGAGAAGTAACGCTGGGAGGCGGCCTCGACGCCGTACGCCTGCTGGCCGAAGAACGTGATGTTCAGGTAGTTCTCGAGGATCTTCTTCTTGCCGAGCTCCTCCTCGACCTGGATCGCGTACTTCAGCTCCTTGATCTTGCGGCCGAGGGTCTGCTGGGTGGCCTGCGCGACCTTCGTCGCGTCGTCGCCGGCCTCCTCGACGAAGACGTTCTTCACGTACTGCTGGGTGAGCGTGGACGCGCCCTCGGTGACGCCGCCGCTCTGCGCGTTGCGGTTGAGGGCGCGCAGGACGCCCTTCAGGTCGACCGCGCCATGCTGGTAGAAGCGGGCGTCCTCGATCGCGACGATCGCTTTCTGCATGTACGGCGAGATGTCCTTGAGGTCGACCACCGTACGGTCGCGCGAGTAGACCGAGGCGATCTGGGCGCCCTTGGTGTCCAGGATCGTGGTGCGCTGGCTCAGTGGCGGTGTCTTGAGGCTGACCGGGAGCTCGTCGAAACTCTCGACCGAACCCTTGGCCGCGAGCCCCAGCGCGCCGACGGCGGGCAACGCGATACCGGCCAGCACGGCTCCCGCGAGCACACTGACACCGAGGAACTTGGCGGCCTGTTGCGTTGGCGACAGACCACCGCCCGAGCGCTTCTTTGGCATGGGGGCAGCCTAAACCGTAGAGATGAGCGAACCGAGGCCCACCGTGCGCGAGCAGAGCTCACTCATGGATGCGGCCCATTCGCCGGACAGGCACGCAGGCGTTGGCCTAAGCTGCTCTCAACTGTCACAGCAGTGCGACCACGTATCAATACGTCCGGCGACCCCGAATCGTTCCGGAGGTTCCCCACATTTTTTGGTGGGGGCGTGTCCGAATCCGCCTTGTGTGTCATCCGGCGTCCGTTGTGACTCAACTGAACTGTCCTGGTTTGTCGGGAAAGTCACGCATGTCGCCAGCTCACTCCCCCGGGTGATCTGCCGCTTACGCATAGTCCGTTCGGGCCATTCAAGATTGGGCCCGAAGGGGGTGTTGCGCTGTGCCCACCTTCCGTAACGTCCTCAACTGGCGGCGGTGAATATGCCGCTGCCGCCGTGGGGGAGCCTCGATTCGGGAGAGGACGGCGCCGGTATGGGCTGGGTAGTCGACTGGAGTGCGCAGGCGGCCTGCCGCACTACCGATCCGGATGAACTGTTCGTTCAGGGAGCAGCGCAGAACAGGGCCAAGGCGGTGTGCACCGGATGCCCGGTGCGCACGGAGTGCCTGGCGGACGCGCTGGACAACCGCGTCGAGTTCGGCGTGTGGGGAGGAATGACCGAGCGGGAGCGCCGTGCGCTGCTGCGCAGGCGGCCCACCGTGACCTCCTGGCGGCGGCTGCTGGAGACCGCGCGCTCGGAGTACGAGCGGGGCGCGGGCATCCTGCCGCTCGACGACGACCAGGTGTACGAGGACTTCGCGGCGGTGAGCTGAGGGGGCCAGGGCGGAGGGGACCAAGAGGTCTCCTCCCGGAACTCCCTCAGGTGCCGGCCGCGGGGTCGGGCAGCTCCGGCTTATGGGCCGCGAGCCGGTTTCCGATGTTCCGCAGTCCTGCCAGGTCATGCACATCGCCGGGCAGCGCGGCCACTTCGGCCACGGCCACCTCGGGATGCAGTGAGGTGAAGCGGTCACGCGTGCGCTGCTCACGAGTGAGCAGCTGCATGCGCTCGGCGTGCAGCCTCAGCAGACCTGTGGTGAGTTGGTCGACGGACCGCTCCACATGCGCCGGGCCCGGCGCATCGGCGCCGGTGGCGGATTGCGGAGTGACGGGCTGCGGCACGTCCGTGGCTGCGGTGCGCTCCGTGTCGGGGGCGGGGGAGCCTGCCTCAGGAGCGGCGGGGGAGCCTGCGTCGCGAACCGGTTCTTCGGGAGCCGGTTCGTCGGAAGCGGGCGATTCGGATGCGACTGATTCTGAACTGTCGTACGTGTCAGGGGAGTTACGAAGTCCAGCTTTCCCGCCCTCCTGATCCACAATGCCGGTCTCTTCAAGATTTTCCGCGGCGGCGAGCGCCCGCTCGGCCGACAGCCGGTCGGCGCCGCTGCCGTGGACCCGGTTGAGCACCAGACCGGCGAGCGGCATGTCCTCGGCGGCCAGCCGCTCCACGAAGTACGCGGCCTCGCGCAGCGCGTCCCGCTCCGGCGCGGCCACCACCAGGAACGCCGTCCCGGGCGCCTGGAGCAGCTTGTACGTCGCGTCCGCGCGCGTACGGAACCCGCCGAACATGGAGTCCATCGCGGCCACGAAGGTCTGTACGTCCTTCAGCAGCTGACCGCCGAGCAGCTTGCCCAGCGCGCCCGTCATCATCGACATGCCGACGTTCAGGAACTTCATCCCCGCGCGGCCGCCCACCTTGGCCGGGGCCAGCAGGACGCGGATCAGCTTGCCGTCCAGGAACGAGCCGAGCCGCTTGGGCGCGTCCAGGAAGTCCAGCGCCGAGCGGGACGGCGGCGTGTCGACGACGATGAGGTCCCACTCGTCCCGGGCGCGCAGCTGGCCCAGCTTCTCCATCGCCATGTATTCCTGCGTGCCCGCGAAGCCCGCCGAGAGCGATTGGTAGAAGGGGTTGCCCAGGATCGCGGACGCCCGGTCGGGGTCCGCGTGCGCCTCGACGATCTCGTCGAAGGTGCGCTTCATGTCGAGCATCATCGCGTGCAGCTCGCCCTCACCCTCGACGCCCTTCACCCGGCGCGGGGTGTTGTCCAGGGAGTCGATGCCCATCGACTGGGCGAGCCGGCGGGCCGGGTCGATGGTGAGCACGACCACCTTGCGCCCGCGCTCGGCGGCCCGCAGTCCCAGCGCCGCCGCGGTCGTGGTCTTGCCGACGCCGCCCGAGCCGCAGCACACCACGATGCGGGTCTTCGGGTCGTCGAGCAGCGGGTCGAGGTCGAGCACGCGCGTGGGGGACAGGTGAGAGGCGCGCGCGGCGTCGGGCGCCTGGGCGGATTCCGGACGGCTCATGACATCCCCTGCTTCCGACGCTGACGGTCCTGACGTACGACGTGCCGATCCCGCCGTACGGCGTGCCGCTCCCGCCGGCTGTTCGGACTCGTGTCCTGCCTGGTGAACGGACTCATGACAGTCCCTGTTCCCGCAGCTCGCCCGCGAGTTCGTACAGGCCCGCCAGGTCCATGCCCTCGGCGAGCAGCGGCAGTTCGTGCACCGGCAGCCCCAACTCGTCCAGGACCGCCCGCTGCTCCTGCTCCAGCGCGTACCGCTCGGCGTACTCGTCGGCCTGCGCCAGCAGCGGGTCCACCAGCCGCTCGGCGTTCCCGCCGCGCCGTGCCCCGCCGAGCCCGGCGGAGGACAGCGACTTGGCGACGGCGGCACGCGGCACACTGCGTACGAGTTCCAGGTCGGTGGCGTCCAACACCTCGGGCCGCACCATGTTCACGATGATCCGCCCCACCGGCAGTCGCGCGGCACGCAGCTCGGCGATCCCGTCCGCGGTCTCCTGGACGGGCATCTCCTCCAGCAGCGTGACCAGGTGCACGGCCGTCTCGGCCGACTTCAGCACGCGCATCACGGCCTGTGCCTGATTGTGTATCGGCCCTATCCGGGCGAGCCCGGCGACCTCGTCGTTGACGTTGAGGAAGCGGGTGATGCGCCCGGTGGGAGGGGCGTCCATGACGACACAGTCGTAGACGAACCGGCCGGCCTTGTCCTTGCGCCGCACGGCCTCACACGCCTTGCCGGTCAGGAGTACGTCTCTCAGCCCCGGCGCGACGGTGGTGGCGAAGTCGATCGCGCCGAGCTTTTTCAGGGCCCGGCCCGCACCGCCCATCTTGTAGAACATCTGGAGGTAGTCCAGAAGGGCCAGTTCGGGGTCTATGGCGAGGGCATACACCTCCCCGCCCCCAGGAGCGACGGCGATCTTCCGCTCCTCATAAGGCAGCGCCTCTGTTTCGAAGAGCTGCGCGATGCCCTGCCTGCCCTCGACCTCGACGAGAAGCGTCCGCTTCCCCTCCGTGGTGAGGGCGAGCGCGAGCGCGGCGGCGACCGTGGTCTTTCCGGTCCCGCCCTTGCCGCTGACGACCTGGAGCCTGCTCACGTCTTCGAGCCTAACCAGTCGGTGCGCAAGCTACGCGACAGCCTGTGGACAACGTGACCGCGGTCGGCCGCATGGCCCGCGCCGGGCAGCGGATAAAGTCGGCCACATGACCAAGTGGGAATACGCAACCGTGCCGCTGCTCGTCCACGCCACGAAGCAGATTCTGGACACCTGGGGCGAGGACGGCTGGGAGCTCGTCCAGGTCGTGCCCGGGCCGAACAACCCCGAGCAGCTCGTGGCCTACCTGAAGCGGGAGAAGCAGGCGTGAGCGCGGTCGAGGAGAAGCTCGCCGAGCTGGGCCTGACGCTGCCGGAGGTCGTGCCTCCGCTGGCCGCGTACCAGCCGGCCGTCCAGTCCGGGGTGTACGTCTACACCGCCGGCCAGCTGCCCATGGTGGAGGGCAAACTCCCGGTCACCGGCAAGGTGGGCGCCGAGGTCACCGCCGAGGAGGCCAAGGACCTCGCCCGCACGTGCGCCCTGAACGCCCTCGCGGCCGTGAAGTCGGTGGCGGGCGACCTGGACCGTGTCGCGCGCGTGGTGAAGGTGGTGGGCTTCGTGGCCTCGGCCCCGGACTTCACCGGCCAGCCCGGCGTCCTCAACGGCGCCAGCGAACTCCTCGCCCAGGTCCTGGGCGACAAGGGCGTCCACGCGCGCAGCGCGGTCGGCGTGGCCGTGCTTCCGCTGGACGCGCCGGTGGAGGTCGAGCTCCAGGTGGAGCTCACGCAGGCGTAGGCGTTGGCGCAGGCCTTCGGCGGTGCGGCTGTCGAGGCTGCCCACCGCCGGGTGCCGGCCGCCGCCCGGAGCGGCTGAACATCGCTGAACGGCACCGTAAATGAGCGGCACGCCGCCCTCCCGGCAGGGCACAGTGGCCCCATGGCCGAAACCGTCCTCCGAAGCGGGCTGGACGCCCAGGGGTACATCGCGCGCGAAGGGGCGCTCGGGCGCGTCCCCCATGCGTTCCGTCCCGTCGTCGCCGCCGCGCGCGACCGCCTGCTGGATGTGTTCGGGGCACGGCTGCACAGCGCCTACCTCTACGGGTCGATTCCGCGCGGCACCGCGCGCTTGGGGCGCAGCGACCTGGATCTGCTGGTCGCCCTGCGCGAGGAGCCGACCGAGACGGACCGCACGGACGCGCGCGGGCTCGACGAGGGGCTGGACAAGGAGTTCGCGCAGATCGACGGGGCGGGAACGCTGCTGTGCAGCCGCGGGCAGCTGCTGAGTGACCTGGAGCGGTACGACGGCGGGTGGTTCGTCGCCTGTCTGTGCACGCCCCTTCTGGGGGACGATCTCGCCGAGTATCTGCCGCGCTACCGGCCCGACTCGCTGCTCGCGCGCGAGACGAACGGCGATCTCGGCCTCCTGCTGCCTCGCTGGCGGGCGCGGATCGCCGGCGCCGACGACAGCGATGACGCCCGACGGCCGCTCGTCCGGTTCATGTCGCGGCATCTGGTGCGGACCGGGTTCACGCTCGTCATGCCGCGCTGGGGCGGGTGGACCAGCGATCTGGTGGAGATGGCGGACGCATTCGGCTCGTACTATCCCGCGCGGGCCGAGCAGATGCGGAGCGCGGCCCTGCTCGGGCGGGAGCCGACCGGAGACGCGGCTGTCCTCCGGTCGTACGTGGAGGACCTCGGCCCCTGGCTTGAGCAGGAGTACGCGCGTGTGCACGGCGTCAAAGCCCCCCGGCCCGACTGACGACGCTCAGGGGCGGCCCTCGGCCGGCTCGCCTAGATGAGCCCGTGCTCCTCCAGGTAGTCCAGCTGCGCCCGTACCGACAACTCGGCCGCGGGCCACAGGGAGCGGTCCACGTCCGCGTACACGTGGGCGACGACTTCGGCCGGCGTGCCGTAGCCGTCCTCGACGGCCGTCTCGACCTGGGCGAGGCGGTGGGCGCGGTGGGCGAGGTAGAACTCGACGGCGCCCTGGGCGTCCTCGAGGACGGGGCCGTGACCCGGGAGGACGGTGTGCACGCCGTCGTCGACCGTGAGGGACCGGAGCCGCCGCAGGGTGTCCAGGTAGTCGCCTAGGCGGCCGTCGGGGTGCGCCACGACGGTCGTGCCGCGCCCCAGGATCGTGTCGCCGGTCAGGACGGCCCGGTCGGCGGGGAGGTGGAAGGAGAGCGAGTCGGCGGTGTGGCCGGGCGTCGGGACGACCCGCAACTCCAGGCCGCCGATGTCGATCACGTTTCCGGCGCCGAGCCCCTCGTCGCCTAGCCGCAGCGCCGGGTCGAGGGCACGCACGTGTGTGCCGGTCAGTTCGGCGAAGCGTACGGCGCCCTCGGCGTGGTCCGGGTGGCCGTGGGTGAGCAGCGTCAGGGCGACGCGCTTGCCGGCCTTCTCGGCCGTGTCGACGACGTTGCGCAGGTGTCCCTCGTGCAGTGGGCCCGGGTCGACCACGACGGCGAGGTCCGAGTCGGGCTCGGACAGCAGCCAGGTGTTGGTGCCGTCCAGAGTCATCGCGGAGGGGTTGGGCGCGAGGACGTTGACGGCGCGGGCGGTGGCGGGGCCGGAGAGGACCCCGCCTCGCGGCTGGCCGGGGAGGGCTGCTGCGTCCGTCATACGAGGGGGCCTTCCAGGGCTGTCGGCACTGCGGGAGCTTCGGGAACCGCGGGTGCTGCGGGCAAGGTCATGCGGGGGCTCCGCCGGTCGGGATGTGCTTGGTGAACTCGTCGTGGCCGGGCCAGGACAGCACGATCTCGCCGTCCTCCAGGCGGGCCTGCGCCAGGACGGGCGTGAGGTCGCGTTCGGGAGCGGCGGCGAGCGCCTGAGCGGCGCTGTCGTACGGGGTCAGCTGGCGCAGCGTCGCGATGGTGGGCGGCATCATCAGCAGCTCGCCCTTGTCGTACGAGTCGGCGGCGTCCGCGGGACGGATCCACACCGTGCGGTCGGCCTCGGTGGAGGCGTTGCGGGTGCGCTGGCCCTCGGGGAGGGCGGCGACGAAGAACCACGTGTCGTAGCGGCGGGGTTCGAACTCCGGGGTGATCCAGCGGGTCCAGGCGCCCAGCAGATCCGAACGCAGCACCAGTCCCCGGCGGTCCAGGAACTCGGCGAACGACACGTCCCGGGCCACCAAGGCTGCGCGGTCCGCCTCCCAGTCCTCGCCGGTGGTGTCACCGACGACGGAATCGGGGGTCGGGCCGGCGAGCAGGACGCCCGCCTCCTCGTACGTCTCCCGCACGGCCGCGCAGACGATCGCCTGGGCCGCCGCCTCGTCGACGCCCAGCCGCTGCGCCCACCACGCGCGCGTGGGGCCCGCCCAGCGGATCGGATGCTCGTCGCGAGGATCGACGCCGCCGCCCGGGTAGGCGTACGCCCCGCCGGCGAAGGCCATGGACGCGCGGCGGCGCAGCATGTGCACGGCCGGGCCGGTGCCGGCGTCCCTGAGCAGCATGACGGTGGCCGCGCGCTTCGGGGCAGCCGGAGTGAGGCTTCCTTCCGCGAGCGCGCGGATTCTGTCCGGCCACTCCGGTGGGTACCACTGCCCGTTTGCCATGGGCGGAGGCTATCTCCTGGTGCGCGGATGTTCGAGGGGTGGCCGATCAGGGGGCAGGCAAACGCGCCGGGGCCCCGCCTCACGGAGAGACGGGGCCCCGGCGTCGTACGGCTCGAGATGCGCCTGGCGCTGACTCGGTGTGCCTAGCGCGAGCGCTTGGCCAGCCGCTCCACGTCCAGCAGGATCACCGCGCGGGCCTCCAGGCGGAGCCAGCCGCGACCTGCGAAGTCGGCCAGCGCCTTGTTGACCGTCTCGCGGGATGCGCCGACCAGCTGGGCCAGCTCTTCCTGCGTCAGGTCGTGCACGACGTGGATGCCCTCCTCGGACTGCACGCCGAAACGGCGGGACAGGTCCAGGAGCGCGCGTGCCACGCGGCCGGGGACGTCCGAGAAGACGAGGTCGGACATCGCGTCGTTGGTGCGGCGCAGACGGCGCGCGACGGCGCGCAGCAGCGCGGTGGCCACCTCGGGGCGGGCGTTCAGCCAGGGCTGGAGGTCGCCGTGGCCCAGGCCCAGCAGCTTGACCTCGGTCAGCGCGGTGGCGGTCGCCGTGCGCGGGCCCGGGTCGAAGAGGGACAGCTCGCCGATGAGCTCTCCGGGGCCTACGACGGCCAGCATGTTCTCGCGGCCGTCGGGAGACGTCCGGTGAAGCTTGACCTTGCCCTCGGTGACGACGTAGAGCCGATCGCCCGGGTCGCCCTCGTGGAACAGGGAGTCGCCACGTGCGAGGGTCACCTCACCCATGGAGGCGCGCAGTTCCGCGGACTGCTCGTCGTCGAGAGCCGCGAAGAGCGGATTGCGCCGCAGAGGGTCGTCCACGAGTTCTCTCCTTGTCGACCTGCTCAGGGGATCGCTCCCCCGCGTACCAGGGGGCCGTGCTCCCCATTTTGCCGGACGGTCCAAACAGTGTGATCTGTCACAAGGATGCCGCACAGGTGTCCCGAGGTAAGCGGCAGGGGTCCAATTGGGGGCCGATCTTCAGGGTCCGGGGCGGATGTCAGTGCCGGGCTTTAGGCTGGCCGGGTGTCCAAATCGCCGGTGAGAGCACAGGCCAAGGGGGCTGGGCGGGTGGTTGTACGTCGCGATTCCGCTGTGGGCGAACAGAACCCTGGTGGCGGACGGAAAACGGCAAAAGCGGCGAAAAAGGCGCCGGGTGCGGCGGTGGCACGTGGCGAGAAAACGGCGGTGAAGTCGGACGCCGAGGAGAAGGCCGCGGGCGGTAGGCAGCCGGGTGCTGTGGAGGCGTCGACGGGCGCGAAGAAGGCCGCGCCCTCGAAGAAGGCTGCGGCAGCCACGCGGGCCGTGCCCGCAAAGAAGGAAGCCGGCGTGGGCGTGGGGAAGGGTGCGGACGTGAAGAAACAGACGGCCGCCAAGAAGTCGACAGCGACCAAGAAGTCGACAGCCACCAAGAAAGCCACGCCTGCCAAGAAAGCCGCTCCCGCCAAGAAGACGGCAAGCGCCAAGAAAACGGCGAGCGCGAAGAAAACGACTGCGGCGAGGGTGAGCACGAAGAGGGCGATCAGTAAGAAACCGGCCATCGTCCCCAAGAAGGCCACCGCCTCGGTGAAAGGCGCCTCCGCCGTCAAGACCGTCACCCCGAAGCCCCCCACGGCCGAGTCCCGCACCGCCCTCGTCCGTCGCGCCCGCCGTATCAACCGTGAGCTCGCCGACGTCTACCCGTACGCCCACCCCGAGCTGGACTTCGACAACTCGTTCCAGCTCCTGGTCGCCACGGTCCTGTCCGCCCAGACCACCGACCTGCGTGTCAACCAGACGACTCCCGCGCTCTTCGGCAAGTACCCCACCCCGGAGGACCTTTCGGCAGCCAACCCGGAGGAGGTCGAGGAGATCCTCCGACCGTGCGGTTTCTTCCGGGCCAAGACCAAGTCGGTCATGGGCCTGTCGAAGGCGCTGGTGGAGAACCACGGCGGCGAGGTCCCGGGCCGGCTCGAGGACCTGGTCAAGCTGCCCGGCGTCGGCCGCAAGACGGCCTTCGTCGTCCTCGGCAACGCCTTCGGCCGTCCCGGCATCACCGTGGACACGCACTTCCAGCGGCTGGTGCGGCGCTGGCAGTGGACCGAGCAGACGGACCCCGACAAGATCGAGGCCGAGATCGCAGCGCTGTTCCCCAAGAGCGACTGGACGGACCTCTCGCACCACGTGATCTGGCACGGCCGCCGCATCTGCCACGCCCGCAAGCCCGCCTGCGGCGCCTGCCCCATCGCGCCGCTCTGCCCGGCCTACGGCGAGGGCGAGACCGACCCCGAGAAGGCGAAGAAGCTCCTCAAGTACGAGAAGGGCGGCTTCCCCGGCCAGCGCCTCAAGCCTCCGCAGTCCTACCTCGACGCGGGCGGCAAGCCGGCCCCGCCGCTGGGGGCCGGATGACGCGGCCGAGCGGACGGGCTGTCGGGGGCTCGGCGCGGACCGGTCGAGGGTCGGCAAGCATGCGTACGGCCCGCCCGGAACCGTTCGAGCACCCGCCGGCGTGTGGTCGTACGGCCGCCCCCGGGCGGACGGGATGCCGTTCGGTGGGCGAGCGGGCGGGTCGGCCGGAACGATCTAGGTGCCGTCGGGCGTTGTACCGGGCAGGACGAGGGGGGTGGCGATGACGCGGGCGAGCGATACACAGGGCGGGCCGGTGGTGCTCAGCGACGAAGGGCTGCCGGCCTGGCTGGCCCCGGTGGTGCGGGTGGTGGAGACGGTCGAGCCGATGCAGCTGAGCCGCTTCCTGCCGCCGGAGGACGGCGCGGGGCGCCAGTCGGCCGTACTGATCCTCTTCGGCGAGGGCGAGCGCGGGCCCGAGCTGCTGCTGATGGAGCGCGCCAGCTCACTGCGCTCCCATGCCGGACAGCCCTCCTTTCCGGGCGGCGCCCTCGACCCCGAGGACGGCGACCCGCAGGCCGACGGGCCGTTGCGGGCAGCTCTTCGCGAGGCCGAGGAGGAGACCGGGCTCGATCCCGGCGGCGTCCAGCTCTTCGGCGTCCTGCCCAAGCTGTACATCCCGGTGAGCGGCTTCGTCGTGACGCCCGTGCTGGGCTGGTGGCGCGAGCCGAGCCCGGTCGACGTCGTCGATCCGAACGAGACGGCCCGCGTCTTCACCGTCCCCGTGGCGGATCTCACGGACCCGGACAACCGCGCCACGACCGTCCACCCGAGCGGGCACCGAGGTCCGGCATTTCTGGTCGAATCGGCCCTGGTCTGGGGCTTCACGGCCGGCATCATCGACCGTCTGCTGCACTACTCGGGCTGGGAGCGGCCCTGGGACAGAAGCAAGCAGGTCCCGCTCGACTGGCGGTCATGACAGGGTGGCCTCCGTGAATGTGCTGGACATCCTGTTGCTGGTCGCCGCCGTGTGGTTCGCGATCGTGGGCTACCGCCAGGGCTTCGTCGTAGGCATCCTGTCGGTGATCGGCTTCCTCGGCGGCGGTCTCGTGGCCGTGTACCTCCTCCCGGTCATCTGGGACGCGCTGACCGACAACGCCGAGGTGAGTACGACCGCCGCCGTCGTCGCGGTCGTCGTGGTGATCGTCTGCGCCTCCGTCGGCCAGGCCCTGACCACCCATCTCGGCAATAAGCTGCGCCGGTACATCACCTGGTCCCCGGCCCGCGCCCTGGACGCGACCGGCGGTGCCCTCGTCAACGTCGTCGCGATGCTGCTGGTGGCCTGGCTGATCGGCTCCGCCCTTGCCGGGACCACCCTGCCGACGCTCGGCAAGGAGGTCCGTAGCTCCAAGGTGCTGCTCGGCGTCTCGCGGGCGCTGCCCGACCAGGCGGACACCTGGTTCGCGGACTTCTCCACGGTCCTTGCGCAAAACGGCTTCCCGCAGGTCTTCAGCCCGTTCTCGAACGAACCGATCAACGAGGTCAAGCCGCCCGACCCGGCCCTGGCGGCCAGCCCGGTGGCCACCCGCGCCCAGCGCTCCATCGTCAAGGTCATGGGCACGGCGACGAGTTGCGGCAAGGTGCTGGAGGGCACCGGCTTCGTCTTCGCCGACCGCCGCGTCATGACCAACGCGCACGTCGTCGGCGGCGTCGACGAACCCACCGTCCAGATAGGGGGCGAGGGCAGGAAGTACGACGCCACCGTCGTTCTCTACGACTGGGAGCGCGACATCGCCGTACTCGACGTGCCCGACATGGACGCGCCCGCACTGCAGTTCACGGCCACCGACGCCGAGAGCGGCGACAGCGCGATCATCGCGGGCTTCCCCGAGAACGGGGCGTACGACGTGCGTGCCGCGCGCGTGCGCGGGCGCCTGCCGGCCAACGGCCCGGACATCTACCACCGCGGCACCGTGCGCCGTGACGTCTACTCGCTGTACGCGACGGTGCGTCAGGGCAACTCCGGCGGCCCGCTGCTCACGCCCGACGGCAAGGTGTACGGCGTGGTCTTCGCCAAGTCCCTCGACGACGCCGAGACCGGCTACGCGCTCACCGCGGACGAGATCCAGGAGGACATCGTCAAGGGGCGTACCGCCAACCAGCAGGTGGACAGCGACAGCTGCGCTCTGTAGTCCCGGGTGCCGGAACAGGGCCGCGGGGCGCGGCCGGTGTCAGGTGCGCGGGTGGCGCAGCCGCACCGAGACCCAGCGGGCCCGGCGGCGCAGAATGCGCGGAATGCCCACCCGTAGGTCAGAGCCCGGCATCTGCGGGGCGGTGCCTCGCTGGTGGGAGCTCAGCCCATTGGCCGAGCGGCGATTGCGTGCTGCGTCACTGTAGTCGTGCGTCCAGCCCATACCCCGACGTCTGCCCCTGCCCCAAGGTCGATAACCGCCCCCAGGGCTCCCAATTGGCCTATGCGCCAGGCAATTGGCTGTTCGTAGTACACCTGTTCAGATCCGGATACCGGGCGCGTCGGCGCGGTCACCGATCGGGTTCGGGATCTTTCAGCCAGTTGATCAGTTCGGTGGAGAAAGCGACCGGGTCTTCCTCGTGCGGGAAGTGCCCGAGCCCGTCGAACAGCCGCCAGCGGTACGGCGCTTCGACGTACTCGCCGGAGCCGGCCGCGCTGCGCGTACGCATCACGGGGTCGAGCGAGCCGTGCAGATGCAGCGTCGGGACGCGCACCGGGCGCTTCATGCGCCGGTTGAACTGGATACCGTCGGGCCGGGCCAGCGAGCGCACCATCCAGCGGTACGGCTCGATGGAGCAGTGCGCCGTCGACGGGATGCAGATCGCGCGGCGGTACGTCTCCACCGCCTCGTCGTCCGGCAGGCGCGGGCCCGACCAGTCCCGGACCAGCCGCGCGACGAGCGCCCCGTCCTCGGCGGTCAGCTGCCGCTCGGGAACCCAGGGTCGCTGAAACCCCCAGATGTAGGAACTCGCACTCGTCTGCTTGACGTCCGAGAGCATCGCCGAGCGCCAGCGCCGCGGGTGCGGCATGGACGCGACCGCGAGCCGCCGAACGAGCTTGGGACGCATCACGGCCGCCGTCCACGCCAGATAGCCGCCGAGGTCGTGTCCGACCAGCGCGGCGTCGGGCTCCCCGAGCGAGCGGACCACCCCGGTGATGTCGAGGGCGAGGTTGGCCGGGTCGTAACCGCGCGGGGTGCGGTCGCTGCCGCCGACGCCCCTGAGGTCCATCGCCACCGCCCGGAAGCCCGCGTCGGCGAGGGCGACGAGCTGGTGCCGCCAGGTCCACCAGAACTGCGGGAAGCCGTGCAGCAGCAGCACCAGCGGGCCGTCGCCCATCTCGGCGATGTGGAAGCGCGCACCATTGGCGGCCACGTCCCTGTGTGTCCAGGGACCATCGGGTCGTACGACCGAGGCAGGTTGCGCCGAGGGGGTGGCGGGATCCGTCATGACGACGAGCGTGCCACAGCCTCGATGGCCGCGGGCGACCGGTCCTCCAGCTCCGGTGCCGTCGCCGGGGCCGTACGGGGATGCGGCTTGGCCTTCTGCAGGACGCCCGCCGTCTCCTTCACCGAGGCGGCGACCTTCTGCGGACCCTGGCTCTTCTTGGCCTTCTTCGCGAACACGACTCCGATCAGCGCGAGGACGAGCGCAACCAGGACGTTCGCCGCGAAGGACAGTACGAAGCAGATCGCGAGGTTCCAGTCGCTCCAGGTCCGAATGCCGTACGCGAGGGCGAAGTTCAGCATCGGCAGCGAGAACACCAGCACCGCGGCGGCCACCGTGAACGCGCCGCCGCTCGTCGCGCCGCGCTTGACGTCCTGCTTGAGCTGCGCTTTCGCCAGTGCGATCTCGTCGTGCACCAGCGCCGACATCTCGGTCGTCGCCGAGGCGAACAGCTGGCCGATGCTGCGTTCGGCGCCGACCGGGCTGCCGTCGGGTGCGCTCATCGCGGGGTCTCCCTCGTAGTCACGGTTCCGTCTTCTGCCTGACTGGGTGCGGTTCCGTCTTTTGTGCCGTCCCGTCAGATCATGCCCGACGCTGCTCCTCCTCGCCTGCCCCGCCCGCCACTTCGGCAAGCGCGTGGCGTGCGGCGACCTGCTCCTCGGCGATACGGCGGTGCTCGGCGGCCTTGCGGTCGTGGATGGCGGCCATCCGCAGGTGGTACTCCGGAGTGTCCTCCTCATAGATATCCGGAATGCCGCTCTCGTCCTCGTCGCGCTCCTCGGCCTCGACCATCGTGCGGTACTTGGCGTTCCGTACCTTCAGCAGCACCGTCGCCAGGGTCGCGGCTATGAGGGAGCCCAGCAGTACGGCGGCTTTGACCTCGTCGGTCAGCGTGGCGTCGCCCTCGAAGGCGAGCTCCCCGATGAGCAGCGAGACGGTGAAGCCGATGCCGGCGAGGGTCGCCACGGCGAACACGTCCGCCCACTCCAGGTCGTCGCTGAGCGAGGCCTTGGTGAAACGTGCCGTCAGCCATGTGCCGCCGAAGATCCCGATCGTCTTGCCGACGACGAGCCCGAGGACCACGCCCAGCGTCTCCGGCTGGACGAACACGTCGCCGAGCGCACCGCCGGACACTGCCACGCCCGCGCTGAACAGCGCGAACAGCGGCACGGCCAGGCCCGCCGACAGCGGGCGTACGAGATGCTCGATGCGCTCGCCGGGGGAGTGCTCCTCACCCTCACGACGGGTGCAGCGCAGCATCAGGCCCATCGCCACGCCGGCGATGGTGGCGTGGATGCCGCTGTTGTACATCAGCCCCCAGATGACGAGGGCGAGCGGAACGTAGACGTACCACCCGCGTACGCCTTTCCTCAGCAGCACCCAGAAGACACCCAGCCCGACGACGGCACCGCCGAGCGCGGCGAAGTCGATCCGGTCGGTGAAGAAGACCGCGATGATCAGGATCGCGAAGAGGTCGTCGACGACGGCGAGGGTGAGCAGGAAGGCGCGCAGGGCGCTCGGCAGGGAGGTGCCGATGACGGCGAGCACGGCGAGCGCGAAGGCGATGTCCGTGGCGGTCGGGACGGCCCAGCCCGCCGACGAGCCGGCCCCGGTGACATTGGTCAGCGTGTAGACCAGCGCGGGCACCGCCATCCCGCACAGCGCGGCGACGACCGGCAGTACGGCCGCCTTCGGGTCCCGGAGATCGCCGGCGACCAGCTCACGCTTGAGCTCGATACCGGCGACGAAGAAGAAGATCGCGAGGAGTCCGTCGGCGGCCCAGTGCTCGATGGACAGATTCAGCCCCAGGGCTTCGGGGCCTAGGTGGAAGTGACTGACGCTCTCGTAGCTGTCGTGCAGTGCGGGAACGTTTACCCAGACCAGCGCGGCGATCGCGGCGACGAGCAGCAGCACACCACCGACGGTCTCGGTGCGCAGCGCGTCCGCGACGAAGTTCCGCTCGGGGAGGGACAGCCGCGCGAAGACCTTGCGGGCGGGAGCGGTGGTGCGGGACGCGGCCACGGGGAAGACCTCCGGTCGGTGGGCAGGACAGAACACATGCCGACCAGACTTCCCGGCGCACCTGAGGGTGAGGCTGTTTTTGGTTAGTTTACCTAAGGGTGCGTCGGGGTGCATCCGTCGAGTTCCACCGTACGTACGCGAAGGGCACCCGGCGCGTTTGACGCCGGGTGCCCTTCGCGGTCGTGCTCAGTCCCCTGCCGTGTTCGGACTGCGGTCGTGCTCAGTCCTCGCTCGGCGCCGCCGGGAGCTTCGCCTGGATGAGGTCCATGACGCTCGAGTCGGTGAGCGTGGTGACATCACCGAGCTGGCGGTTCTCCGCGACGTCCCGCAGCAGTCGGCGCATGATCTTGCCGGAGCGGGTCTTCGGCAGCTCGGCCACCGGCAGGATCCGCTTCGGCTTGGCGATCGGGCCGAGCGTGGTGCCGACGTGGTTGCGCAGTTCGTTGACTAGGCCCTCGTCCTCGGCGTTCGCCGTACCGCGCAGGATCACGAAGGCGACGATCGCCTGCCCGGTGGTCTCGTCGGCGGCACCGACGACGGCCGCCTCGGCGACGGACGGGTGCGAGACCAGCGCGGACTCGACCTCCGTGGTGGAGATGTTGTGGCCCGACACGAGCATGACGTCGTCGACGCGCCCGAGGAGCCAGATGTCGCCGTCGTCGTCCTTCTTCGCCCCGTCACCGGCGAAGTACTTGCCCTCGAACCGCGACCAGTACGTGTCGATGAACCGCTGGTCGTCGCCCCAGATGGTGCGCAGCATCGAGGGCCACGGCTCGGTCAGGACCAGATAGCCGCCACCGCCGTTGGGCACCTCGTTCGCCTCGTCGTCGACGACGGTCGCGGCGATGCCGGGCAGCGGCGTCTGCGCGGAACCGGGCTTGGTCTCCGTGACACCCGGCAGCGGCGAGATCATCATCGCGCCGGTCTCGGTCTGCCACCACGTGTCCACGATGGGGGTGCGGTCGCCGCCGATGTTCTTGCGGTACCAGATCCACGCCTCGGGGTTGATCGGCTCACCGACGGACCCCAGCACCCGGAGGCTGCCGAGGTCGAACTTCGCGGGGATGTCGTCGCCCCACTTCATGAACGTACGGATCGCGGTCGGCGCCGTGTACAGGATCGTCACCCCGAACTTCTGGACGATCTCCCAGAACCGGCCCTGGTGCGGCGTGTCCGGCGTGCCCTCGTACATGACCTGCGTCGCGCCGTTCGCGAGCGGCCCGTACACGATGTACGAGTGCCCGGTCACCCAGCCGACGTCCGCGGTGCACCAGTAGACGTCCGTCTCCGGCTTGAGGTCGAAGACCGAGTGGTGCGTGTACGCGGTCTGGGTGAGATAGCCGCCGGAGGTGTGCAGGATGCCCTTCGGCTTACCCGTCGTCCCGGACGTGTACAGGATGAACAGCGGGTGCTCCGCCTCGAACGCCTCAGGCGTGTGCTCGGCGCTCTGCCGCTCGACGATCTCGTGCCACCACACGTCGCGGCTGTCGTCCCAGGCGACGTCCTGACCGGTGCGCCGGACGACGAGCACATGCTGGACGTTCTCCACGCGCGCGACCGCGTCGTCCACGGCCGGCTTGAGCGCGGACGGCTTGCCGCGCCGGTAACCGCCGTCGGAGGTGATGACGACCTTGGCGTCGGCGTCCTGGATCCGAGTGGCGAGCGCGTCCGCCGAGAAGCCGCCGAAGACGACGGAGTGCGCGGCGCCGATGCGCGCGCACGCCAGCATCGCGACCGCCGTCTCGGGAATCATCGGCATGTAGACCGCGACCCGGTCGCCCTTCTGAACACCCAGCTCCAGCAGGGCGTTGGCGGCCTTGGAGACCTCGTCCTTGAGCTCGGCGTAGGTGATCGCGCGGCTGTCGCCGGGCTCGCCCTCGAAGTGGATGGCGACCCGGTCGCCGTGCCCGGCCTCCACATGCCGGTCCACGCAGTTGTAGGCGACGTTGAGCTCGCCGTCCTTGAACCACTTCGCGAACGGCGGGTTCGACCAGTCCAGCGTCTCGGTAGGCTCCTTGGCCCAGGTCAGCCGGCGGGCCTGCTCGGCCCAGAAACCGAGCCTGTCAGCCTTGGCCTGTTCATACGCCTCCGCGGTGACGTTGGCGCCTGCGGCCAGGTCGGCGGGGGGTGCGAACCTGCGTTCTTCCTTGAGCAGGTTGGCCAGGCTTTCGTTGCTCACGACATCTCCCTTTCCCAGGGTGTCCGTTGTGTCCCAGGCCACAGCTCATCAGACCCGGGGGCCCGATGACAAGGGTCGACGGAAAATTGGTTTAGACCTGTCGGCGGGTGGGCCCGGAAGTGGCCCGGAGGTGCTTTCGGGTGTCGAGATGAACGCGCCGGGGTCATCCGTTCCCACGGGCGCCGACCGGACGCGGTTCAGGTCTGTAATCCCTTTCACATTCCAGCCCGGTCCAGGCGAAACGCCGATCCGCGGGAATGCCGCTCCGTGGGGCCTCGGCCCCGCTCGGGTCTGGCCCCTCCCAGGTGAACCCGGCCCACGCGAACCGCAGCCAACGAGAAGCGCGGCCCCGCACCGAACGGGGCCGCGCTCACCTCCCCGCATCACGCCGACAGATCCGCCACTCCCACGTGGTCGAACACGTCGTCCGTACCCTCCTCACCCTCCTCGGCGAGCAGATACGACTGTGCTTCGCCCACGTGGAAGTACATCCCGTGCAATTCCAGCGCCCCCTCCCGCAGGGCCCGGGCCACCGACTCGTGCGCTCGCAGGTGCTCCAGTTGCTGGACCACATTGGTCAGGCACAGCTGTTCGACCGCATCGGCCGGGGCCCGCCCGGCGAGTCTGGCCCACGGCCGGTCCTCGTCGGACATCCGCTCCAGGCTCGGCAGCCCGTGCCGCAGCCACCTCCTGAGCGGGGTCTGCGGGGCCCGCGGGCCGTCCGGTTCGGCGTTGAGCAGCGCCTGCATGGCCCCGCACCCGGAGTGCCCGCACACCGTGACGGACCGCACCTCCAGCACGTCCACCGCGTACTCGATCGCGGCCGCCACCGAGTCGTCCCCGCTCTCCTGGCCGGGCAGCGGAACGAGGTTGCCCACGTTGCGCACCACGAACAGGTCGCCCGGACCACTGGAGGTGATCATCGACGTGACCACTCGTGAGTCCGCGCAGGTGAGGAACAGCTGGGAAGGCTGCTGCCCCTCCCGCGCCAGCCGCGCCAGCTCGCCCCGCACCAGGGGCGCGGTGTTGCGCTGGAACGCGCTGATGCCTCGGGCCAGTTGACGGCCGCTCGGCCGGCTCCCGTCGGTGCCGCCCGCCATCCCGCGGACCTCGCTGCCCGCGCCGACCCTGTCTGCCCTTGCCGCCCCGTCGACCCCGCTCTCGTCGGGGCGGGCGGATCCGGTGGGGCTTCCGGTGCCGTCGGTCCTGCCGACACCGCCGATCGTGTCGGGGTCGCCGGTGCCGTCGGTGCCGTCGGTGGCGCCGGTGTGGCCAGGGGCTGTTGTGCAGCCAGAGGCTCCCGTGTTGCTGGACGCACCTGCCTCGTCGCTGCCGTCGGTCGCGATCGCCTGCGCTTGCCCAGGCTCTCCGTCGCGGGACGTGACGGACTCCGGGATCTCGCACTGGTGGTTGCGCCAGGCAGTCCAGGGGTGGCAACGGCAGTCGGCCGACTCGGTCGTGCCCGTCCCGTCGAGATGGAGACCGACCGGTCCTGTCGGCTCACCGATCCGAACCCCGGATCTGCGTCCGATCAGCTCGACGGAGCCGCCGTGGGCGGTGTGCGTGTTCTGCCAGTCCTGCAGTGACTCGTACGCCGCGTGGTCCATGAACGAACCGTCCAACTCCACCACGGCTTGCGCGCCTTGGGGTACGAGATGCAGGGCCCGGCTGAGCCGTGGCACCGCGAGGAACGTCAACTGGCCTCTCACATGTACGTGATGGACTCCTTCCTTCTCGTCGTGCGTGATGCGGGTGCGGGTGAGGCGGTGCAGGGCGACGGCGACGGCCATGGCGATTCCCAGCGTCACGCCCTCAAGGACGCCGAAGAACACCACGCCGAGGGTGGTGATGGCGTACACCAGCACTTCTCGGTGGCGGGTCACCGTGCGAATGTGGTGCAGGGACACCATCTGGATGCCGACGGCCATCACCAGGGCGGCGAGCGAGGCGAGCGGGATGAGCTCCAGGATCGGGACCATCAGCAACGCGGCGACTACTACGAGAACGCCGTGCAGCATCGTGGAGTTCCGGCTGACGGCACCGGCTTGCACATTCGCGGAACTGCGTACGGCCACCCCGGCGATGGGCAGCCCGCCGAGCGCGCCGGAGACGACATTGGCGGCGCCCTGACCGAGCAGCTCACGGTCCAGGTCGGAGCGCCCGACACGGGCGGACTGCTCCGGCCGCGTGGCGACCAGCTTGTCCACGGCGACCGCACCGAGCAGCGACTGCACGCTGCACACCAGCGTGATGGTCAGCACGGCGGCGACCAGGCCGAGGACCGGGCCCTCGGGGAGTGCGGCCAGCGCGTGGCTGCTCCAGGACGGCAGGTCGACCTTGGGCAGGCTGAGCCCGGCGAAGGACGCGGCTGTGCTGGCGACGGCGACGGCGACGAGCGGGGCCGGCACCTTGCGCAGGAGCCCGCCCGTGCGGCCGGGAATCCGGGGCCAGGCCAACAGCAGGGCGAGGGTCAGCGCGCTCACCGACAGGGCGGCTGCATGCACGCCGGCCAACTGGGCCGGTAGCTCACGCATGTTGTCGAGGACCGAGCTGTGCGGGGTGCCGCCGAGGACGATGTGCAGCTGGGCCACGGCGATGGTGACACCGATGCCGGCGAGCATGCCGTGCACGATGGCCGGGCTGACAGCGAGTGCGGAGCGTGCCACGCGCACGAAGCCGAGGCCGAGTTGGGCGAGGCCGGCGAGGACGGTGATGGCACAGGTCGTCCGCCATCCGTATCTCTGGATGAGCTCGGCGGTGACGACCGTGAGGCCGGCCGCGGGGCCGCTGACCTGGAGCGGTGTGCCGCCGAGATAGCCGACGACGATCCCGCCGACGGCCGCGGCGACGAGGCCGGCCTGGAGGGGCGCGCCCGTGGCGAGGGCGATGCCCAGGGACAGGGGGAGTGCGATCAGGAAGACCGCGATCGAGGCCGACACGTCGGCGCCCGCGATGCGGTGGCGGGGCCGCCTGGTCGGGGGCGGGCTGTGGGGTTCGTGGAGGTGCTTCTCTCGGCTTGGTTCGTCGGTGCGGGTGGGGACGAAGGCTGACATGTTTTCCCGTCTCCTCCGGGGCAGCGCGGTCGCGGATCTGGTGGTCCCCCGCTCTTCGGCGAGGGGTCGGGTCGGCGGCCGTGTGGTCACGGCGTGCAGCGGCGGGATGCATCAACAGTCGGTAAACGGATCGTAATGCAGAGTAAAGGGCCGGAATAGTTTTTCCGAGCAAATGGACTAATAAATCCCCCTCAAGAGTGAAGTGATTGATTAGTCGGCTTGTCGTACTAATTCCTTCTCGGTCCCATGCGACTTTGGCGGCGCTGTCGGCACCCGAGAGAAGGAAGAAGGTGGACGGAACATGGCCGCCACCCGCCACAACGCCGCCCCTCGCACAATTGCCGCGTCACACAGGGCCTCCGCGACGCACAGGATCATCGCGACGCACAGGATTACCGCGGGCACCGCGATCGCGGCGGTCTGTGCCGCTTCCCTCGCGGGTTGCTCGACCGGCACCGATGCCGGGCAGGGCGTGCCCGGACCGCCGAAGGTCAAGCCGGCGGCACCCGCGCCGCAGAACGTCGTCCGGCTGATCGGCGACGGGTCCACCGCGTACACCGGGGCGCAGCCGCATCTGCGCAGACCGGAGCGGCTGAAGCCCGGTCAGAAGCCGCCGCAGTTCGTGGTGTTCTCCTGGGACGGCGCCGGCGAGGACAGCCAGAAGCTGTTCTCCCACTTCCGCAAGGTTTCCAAGGCGAACAACGCGACGATGACGTACTTCCTCAGCGGCGTGTACATGCTGCCGAACCACAAACGCGATCTGTACCGGCCGCCCCAGCACTCCCCGGGCCGCTCCGACATCGGCTTCAACGACGAAGAGGGCATCGCCGACACAGTGAAGCAACTGCGCCTCGCGTGGCTCGAAGGCAACGAGATCGGCACTCATTTCAACGGCCATTTCTGCGGCAGCGACGGCGGGGTCGGTGAATGGTCGGTGGAGGAATGGAAGGACGAGATCACCCAGGCGAAGAAGTTCGTGAAGTCCTGGAAGACCAACGCCGGTATGACGAAGGCGCCCCCTTTGCCCTTCGACTACGACAAGGAGCTCATCGGCGCCCGCACACCCTGCCTGGAAGGCCAGAAGAACTTCGTGAAGGCCGCGCGGGATCTCGGCTTCCGCTACGACTCCAGCGGGGTCAACACCCAGCTCTGGCCCACGAAGAAGGAGGGTCTGTGGGATCTGTCGCTGCAGCTCGTGCCCTTCCCCGGGCACTCCTACGAGCAGCTCACCATGGACTACAACTTCATGGTCAACCAGTCGGGCACCGACAGCCAGGGCGACCCCGCCAAGCACGACTTCTGGGGCAACCAGATGCGCGACGGTCTGCTCAAGGGTTTCCACCGGGCCTACGACGGCAACCGCGCGCCCCTGATCATCGGCAACCACTTCGAGTCCTGGAACGGCGGCACCTACATGCGCGCCGTCGAAGCCGTCGTCGAGGCCGTCTGCAACAAACCCGACGTGCGCTGCGTGTCCTTCCGCCAACTCGCCGACTGGCTGGACGCCCAGGACCCGGCGACCCTGAAGAAGCTGCGCACCCTCGGGGTCGGTGAGGCCCCGAAGGAGGGCTGGGCGTCCTTCCTGTCGGGTCGCCCGGCCCCGGCCCCGAAGGGAGTGCCCGGGGCGCCTGCGGTCAAGGAAGGCGCCAAGGAGTAGGTCAAGCGGTCGGTCAGCAGCCCGTCGGCGACAGGTCAAGCAGTAGGAGTCAGGTGGGAGTTGTTGCCCCCGGACAGGGTCGCGACGTTCTCGCCGAGTACGAATCCGGGGTCGATCTGCGCCGCCAGGTCGGCCCCGGTGCGCTCGTTGCCCCAGGACTGGGCGTTCTTCAGGTGGAAGTGCACCATCTGGCGGGTGTAACGCTCCCAGTCCCGCAGCTCGTGTGTGGCATCCACGGCCGTGTGCAGGCGGCGCAGTGCGAGCTGATTGGGGTCCTCCAGGAGCTCGAACCGGGGCGGGCGGCCCCTCTCCATGGCGCGCACCCAGTCCGAGTGCCCGACGGTCACCAGCAGGTCGTCCCCGACCTCGGCACGGAGGAAGTCGAGATCGTCCTGACCCTGCACCTTGTTGCCGACGACCTTCAGGATGACGCCGAAGTCGCGGGCGTACTCCTTGTACTGGCGATAGACGGAGACCCCCTTCCGGGTCGGCTCGGCGATGAGGAACGTGATGTCGAAGCGGGTGAACATGCCGGAGGCGAAGGAATCCGAGCCCGCCGTCATGTCGACCACGACGTACTCGTCGGGGCCGTCCACCAGGTGGTTCAGGAACAGCTCCACCGCCCCCGTCTTGGAGTGGTAGCAGGCGACCCCGAGATCGGAGTCCGTGAAGGGGCCGGTGACCATCAAACGGACGGCGCCGCCGTCGAGTTCCACCGGCCGGGCGCAGGCGTCGTACACCGCGTTGCTCTCGCACACCCGCAGCAGCCGCGACCCCTCGCCCGGCGGCGTCGTCTTGATCATCGTCCGCGTGGAGGCGATCCGCGGATTGGAACCGCGCAGGTAGTCCTTGATCAGCGACAACCGCTCGCCCATCGCGGGCAGTGCCGCGGCCTGCGTGTCGTCGAGGCCGAGTGCGGCTCCCAGGTGCTGGTTGATGTCGGCGTCGACGGCGACGACGGGCGCGCCGGTCGCGGCGAGATGGCGGATGAACAGGGAGGACAGGGTCGTCTTGCCGCTGCCGCCCTTCCCGACGAAAGCAATTTTCATGTTCACAAAGGGTAGTGGACCAGTAGCTGTGCGTCGCATGCGTGCGTGAAGAAGGCCACTCGATCGTGGGGTGCGCGCCCTGGTTGCGTAGTGTCGTACTCATGAGTACGACAGGCGCGTCCGCCGATCCGCTCGCGACTCTCGGTTCCCTGCCCGGTGTGCCCGAGTCCGTGGAGTCCGTGCGTAAGTCCGTGGACCGGGTGTACGGGCACCGGATCATGCGGCGCCGCAGCAACGAGATCACCGGCGAGGCGGCGCTGCGCGGCGCCCGCGGGTCCGCGTCGCTGTCCGGGGCCGACTGGGCACTGGAAGAGGTGCGCCGGCGTACCGACTTCAGCGGTGACGACGAGGCGCGCGTTGTGGGTGCCTCGCTGCGGCTGACGGCCGAGGCGGGTCAACTGCTGTCCATCTGGCGGCAGTCGCCGCTGCGGGTGCTGGCCCGGCTGCACCTGGTGGCGGCGGCGAGCAAGGACGACCGGGTCGGACGGCCGCGGCAGGAGGGCGAGCCGGTCGACGAGCCGCTGGTCGAGCTGCCGCTGCCGAGCGCGGCGGAGGTGCATGGCCGACTGGAGGGGCTGTCCGAGCTGATCATCGCCGGCGGTTCGGCTCCTGCGCTGGTGACGGCCGCCATCGTGCACGGCGAGCTTCTCGCGCTGCGTCCCTTCACCTCCCACAACGGCCTGGTCGCGCGCACGGCCGAGCGCATCGTCCTGGTCGGCAGCGGCCTCGACCCGAAGTCCGTCTGTCCCGCCGAGGTCGGCCACGGCGAACTGGGCCGCGCGGCCTATCTGGCGGCGCTCGATGGCTATGTCTCGGGCACCCCCGAGGGCATGGCCGCCTGGATCGCCCACTGTGGCAAGGCGATCGAGCTCGGCGCGCGCGAGTCGACGGCTGTCTGCGAGGCGCTTCAGCGCGGCGCGGCGTGACGCACACGCGCGTGAGGCGTTGTGAGCCGCAAAGCATTGCGATGCGTAGGGCATGAAAAAAGCCCCCGAGGGGGCTCATAAGAGTTGCGGCGGTACGAGGATTCGTACCGCCGCTGGCATGTCCACCGGGTTACCAGGCGTCCTCGATATGTTGCCCATCAGGTCGGGAACTTTGCCCGTCACCTGGTGCGGCTGGCCCGTAATCGACGGGTCGACGTCGCGTGGGTGCCCGGTGTCCATGCTCGGTCCGTGGGGCCAAATGCGTAATTTAAGGTGATCCTCTCGGATGTCCTTGGTCTCGCGGGCCGTTGAGTCCTTTGTACTCCAGGACCCAACCAAGCGGAAGGCCTGGCCGCAGTTCTTTACTTTTGCTCGCAAAACGGAGACAAACGGTCATCGGTAAGTCGAACGCGATGCGCCCAGCCCGGGAAGTGCAGTTCAGGCGAGCGCGGAGCGGCGTCGACTCGCGTACCAGACGAGGCCCGCGGTGGCCGCCGCGGCTCCTATGGCCGCAGCCGCGACAAGGGCGGGGCGCGGGGGTACGGAGAACGAAGGAATGCGCTGCTTGAGCCGGACGGGGCGATGGAAGTCGAGAATCGGCCACCCGCGCACGAGTGCCTCACGGCGCAGCGTGCGGTCGGGATTCACCGCATGCGGATGGCCGACGGCCTGCAGCATCGGCAGATCGGTGACCGAGTCGCTGTAGGCGTAGCAGCGGGAGAGGTCGTAGCCCTCGGACGCGGCCAGCTCCTTGATCGCCTCGGCCTTCGTCGGACCGTACGCGTAGTACTCCACCTCGCCGGTGAAGCAGCCGTCATCGCCGACGACCATGCGCGTGGCGACCACGCGGTCGGCGCCGAGCAGCTCGCCGATCGGCTCGACCACCTCCGCGCCCGACGTGGACACGATCACGACGTCGCGGCCGGCGGTGTGGTGCTCCTCGATGAGGGAGGCGGCCTCGTCGTAGATGATCGGGTCGATCAGGTCGTGCAGCGTTTCGGCGACGATCTCCTTGACCTGCTGGACGTTCCAGCCGCGGACGAGCGCGGAGAGGTACTCGCGTGTGCGCTCCATCTGGTCATGGTCCATACCGCCCAGGCGGAAGACGAACTGGGCATATGCGGTCCGCAAGGCGGCCCGGCGGTTGATCAGACCGCCTTGGTAGAAGGACTTGCTGAACGTGAGCGTGCTCGACTTCGCAATGACCGTCTTGTCCAGGTCAAAGAAGGCGGCTGTGCGGGGCAAGGAGTGGTTTTCCACGACCCCGAGCATAGGGGCAGCCCATTCGGCGTAAGGTGGGCGCGTGGGTTTGCCTGAGAGGGCTCTCGGGTACACCATGGAAGTCACGGATCGTTCGCGACCGTGCTAACCCGGTCCGACTCCTCCCCCCCCCGAGTCGGCCGTGGAGACGACCCCCGCTCTCCCCCCCGGCGGGGGTCGTCGCATGTCCGGGTACATTTTCCCCTTCCGAGCGCGGCCGTAGGGCCGAGTTGAGGCGGCTGCGGCCGCCTCTTTCGCATGCCCATCATTCATCACTGTGTGTAGCGATCGTGCTGCTCTGCGGGAGTCGCACAGGGATCGGTACGGGGGTCACCGGTATGGGTGACGGCGATATTCACAAGCGCCGAGTTGTCCACAGTTATCGACCAAGATCCACACGATTTCCGGGATCGCTGCACCGTGTTTCCAACACGCCCCGCTCAGGCCGACTTCATGGCCGGTTCTGGTTAGTCGGGCGCGTTTGGCCGGTTCGTATCGGCCGTTCATATGGAGGCCGCTTGCCGGTTCTTCACACGTTTGGGAATCGCGGGGCCGCAGGGCTGCGCGAGTGATGCAGCGAAGGGGGACGGAAACCGTGACCGCAACCGTCACACACGATCCGCCGCCCGCCGCCTCAGGGCGGCCGGGCAAGCCGTTGATCGTCACGGAGGACACAGATCTGCTCGACGACCTGTTGCGCCTGTGCGCCGCGGCAGGCGCCACACCGGAGGTCCACCACGGAGTGCCCGAGCCCAGAGGCAGCTGGGAGGCCGCGCCGCTCGTCCTGGTCGGCGACGACGCCGCACGCCGCGTGCGCGGCGTCGGCCGCCGAAGGGGCGTCGTGCTCGTCGGCCGGGACCAGGACGACTCCGGGGTCTGGCGCCGGGCCGTCGAGATCGGCGCCGATCACGTCCTGATGCTGCCGGACGGTGAACAGTGGCTTGTCGACCGCATCGCCGACGTCGCCGAAGGCGTCGGACGCCCCGCCCTCACTGTCGGCGTCATCGGAGGACGCGGCGGGGCCGGCGCCTCCACGCTCGCGTGCGCCCTCGCCGTCACCGCCGCGCGTGAGGGGCTCCGCACGCTGCTCGTGGACGCCGATCCGCTGGGCGGCGGACTCGACGTACTCCTCGGCGGCGAGTCTGCCGACGGCCTGCGCTGGCCGGCATTCGCCGGCTCACGCGGACGGCTCGGCAGCGGCGCCCTGGAGGAGTCACTGCCGAAACTGCACTCCCTGCGGGTCCTGAGCTGGGATCGCGGCGACTGCGTCGCCGTCCCGCCACAGGCGATGCGAGCGGTCCTCGCCGCGGCCCGGCGCCGGGGCGGCGCGGTCGTCGTCGACCTGCCCCGCCGTATCGACGAGGGGGTCGCGCAAGCCCTCGCCCAACTCGACGTCGGGATCCTCGTGGCCCCCGCCGAACTGCGCGCCGTGGCCGCCGCTCGGCAGGTGGCCTCCGCGGTCCAACTGGTCCTGCGTGACCTGCGGGTGGCGGTACGCGGACCGTACGCGGCAGGGCTCGACGACCGCGAGGTCGCCCGACTCCTGGAGCTGCCGCTCGTGGGTGAGGTGCCGGTCGAGTCGGGGCTGCTGCGGCCGCACGAGAGCAAGGATCCGCCGGGAGTGGCGGGGCGAGGGCCGTTGGCGCGGTTCTGCCGGGAGTTCTGGGAGCGGGCGTTGCTCGAGGCGAGGGTGGCATGAGTACGGGGTCGAGGCTTGGGCGGGGTGGCGGACGCGAGGCCGAGCCGGTGCGGGTGTCGTCCGAGAGGGCGCGAGCGGGCGGCGCGTCGGGCGTCAGGGCCCGTAGAGGTACGCCGCGGTGGGCGTCGGATGCGTCTGCGGGCGACGCTGATGAGCGTCGGCCGGTGGGGCGTGCGGTGCGTGGCAGTGTGGCGGGGCGGCTGTCGGACCACTTAGCGGGCGGGGCTGTGGGCGGGCGGCTGTCGGACCGTACGGCGATTTCGGGTGCCGGGCGGCGGGAGTTGGCGGGCATGGACGGATCGTCGACTGTGCGGTGGGAGTCGGGCGACAGAGACGGATCGTCGGCCGTGCCGCGGGAGCCGGCCGCGAGAGCCGGTACGGCGGCTGTTCGGTGGGCGACGGAGGGGCAGGCGGCCGGGGTGGGCATGCCTGCGGGGCTGCTCGTCGGGGTGCGGCAGTGGCTGGCCGAGAGCGGGGCCGAACCGACTCCGGCGCGGGTCGCGCAGGCACTGCGGGAGCAGGGCAGGGTGCTGGGGGACGCCGAAGTCCTCGGGGCGGCCGAGCAGTTACGGTCAGAGCTGGTCGGGAGCGGCCCGCTGGAGCCGCTGCTCGCCGATCCGTCCGTGACGGATGTGCTGGTCTCGGCGCCGGATCGGGTCTGGGTGGACCGGGGCGGCGGACTGGAGCTGACATCCGTGTCCTTCCCGGACGCTTCGGCCGTACGGCGCCTCGCACAACGCCTCGCCGCGGTGGCAGGGCGCCGCCTGGATGACGCGCGGCCCTGGGTGGACGCCCGGCTGCCCGACGGCACCCGGCTGCACGCGGTGCTGCCGCCGGTCGCCGTCGGCTGCACCTGCCTGGCGCTGCGTGTCGTGCGGCCGCGGGCGTTCACGCTCGACGAGTTGGTCGCGGCGGGCACGGTGCCGCCGGGCGGGGACCGGGTTCTGCGGGCGCTCCTCGACGCGCGGCTGTCCTTCCTGATCAGTGGTGGGACCGGCAGCGGCAAGACGACGCTGCTGAGCGCGCTGCTGGGGCTCGTCGGGGCGGGCGAGCGGATCGTCCTCGCGGAGGACTCGGCAGAACTCAGGCCCGACCACCCGCATGTCGTACGGCTGGAGAGCAGACCCGCCAACCAGGAGGGCGCCGGGCTCGTCACCCTCGAGGACCTGGTGCGGCAAGCGCTGCGCATGCGCCCGGACCGGCTGGTCGTGGGCGAGGTGCGAGGCCCCGAAGTGGTCCATCTGCTGGCCGCGTTGAACACCGGCCACGAGGGAGGCTGCGGGACCGTCCACGCCAACGCGGCGGCCGACGTGCCGGCCCGACTGGAGGCGCTCGGTACGGCGGCCGGGCTCGACCGGGCCGCGCTGCACAGCCAGTTGGCGGCGGCCCTGGCGGTCGTACTGCATCTCGTGCGCGACCGGAACGGGCGGCGGCGTATCGCCGAGGTGCACGTCCTGGAGCGGGACCCGTCGGGGTTGGTGCGGACGGTGCCGGCGCTGCGGTGGGGCGCGGAGGGGTTCGCGTACCAGCGGGGGTGGGAGCGGCTTCGGGGGCTGCTTCGGGAGGAGGGCGATGGCGGGGTGGAGGTGTGAGCGGTGCGCGGTGGTGAGGGACGCGGGGTGTGAGGGGTGCGCGGTCGTGAACGACGCGGGGCGTGAGGGCTGTGCAGGCGTGAAGGGTGTGGGTGATCCGTATGGGTGAGATGTCGTTGGGCGCTGCCGTGGCCTGCCTAGGGGCGGCGGTCTGGCTGCTGGGCGGGCGAAACTCCGGGGCGCGGCGGGCGCAATTGCTGCTGGCGGGCGGTGGGGCTGTGGGTGCCGGGCCGCCGGAGTGGCGGCAGATGGCGCGGGAGCTGGGGCGCCTTCGTGAGCGGTTGCGGGCCGAGTGGTGGGCGCCGGTCGCCGGGTTGGTGCTGGCCGTGCTGGGGTCGTCGGTGTTGCCGGTCGTCGCGGGGGCGGTCGGGGTGCCGGTGCTGCGGCGGGTACGGCTGGCGCGGGAGGCGCGGCGGTCACGGGAGCGTCGGGGGGACGCGGTGATCGCGCTGTGCGGGGCGCTCGCCGGGGAGGTGCGGGCCGGACGGCAGCCGGGGGAGGCGTTGCTGCTGGCGGCGCGGGACTCCGGTGGGCTTGGTCAGGCACAGGCCGCGGTGCTGGCGGCGGCACGGTTCGGCGGGGATGTGCCGGGCGCCCTCGCCTTGGCGGCACGGCAGCCGGGCGCCGAGGGCTTGTCGGGCCTGGCGGCGTGCTGGCGGGTGGCCGTGGACCAGGGCGCGGGGCTCGCGGCCGGGCTCGACCGGCTGGAAGGGGCGTTGCGGGCCGAACGTGACCAACGCGCGGACTTGCGTGCTCAGTTGGTGGGCGCTCGCTCGACGGCGGTGATGCTCGCCGGTCTGCCGGTCCTCGGATTGCTGCTCGGTGCCGCCATGGGGGCCCAACCGTTGCGGGTGCTGCTGCATACCGGGGCGGGGGTCGGGTGCCTGGTCGTCGGGGGCGTGTTGGAGGGGTTGGGGACGTGGTGGGCGCTGCGGATCGTGCGGGGAGCGGAGGCGACGTGAGGACTCGAACCAGTCGGGGGCGTGAGAGGGAGGTGGCGGCGTGAACGCGGAGGTTGTCCACAGGGTGGGGACGGCGTTGGGGGCGATGCTGGTCGTCGGGTGGGCCTTGTGGTGGGTGCTCGCGGCCAGAAACGAGAGAAGGGCTCGGCGACGGCTCGCCGAGTTGATGACGACGGTCGATCTGGCGTCGAGTCGCCGGCGGTTCGACGTCCGGTCGGGCGTGCGGCGGGGGCTGCCCATGGTGGCTGTCGTGGCTGCCGGTTGGGCGGTGGTAGGCGGGGTCGCCGGGTTGGCGGTGGGGTTGATCGTCGCGGCCGGGCTTTGGGCGTGGCGGCGTCGGCAGGAAGCCCTCCGCCCTGCGGACGAAGTCGACGCCGGTGAAGTGGCAAGGCAACTTCCGCTCGCGGCAGATCTGTTGGCGGCCTGCATCGCTGCGGGAGCCGTTCCGGTGATCGCGGCACAGGCCGTCGGCGAGGCCCTGGGCGGCCCCGTAGGGGACCGGCTCGCGCGAGGTGCCGCGGAAGTGCGGCTCGGCGGTGAACCGGGCGAGGCGTGGCAGCGGTTGGCCTCGTTGCCGAGGGCCGGGGCGCTGGCGCGGCTGCTGGAACGGTCCGACGTGTCCGGGCTCCCTGCGGCCGGGCCGGTCGCGCGGATCGCCGCGGAGGCCCGCGCCGACTGGGCGCGCACGGCGACGGAACGTGCCAGGCGGGCGGCGGTCATGGTGAGCGCACCGGTGGGGCTGTGCTTCCTGCCCGCGTTCATCGCGGTCGGGGTCGCGCCGGTGGTGATCGGACTGGCGGGTGGGGTGCTGGGAGGGGGTGGCGGGTGACGCGGTGAGGGAGCGAGCGCGGCATACGGCTGCGGATCAGCGGGACCTTCAACGGGTCAGCGGGACCTTCAACGGATTAGTAGCAGGACATTCAATAGCTGGTTTCAACAGAACTGAGCTCTACGGGGGTTGAGATGTACAAGGCGGTACGGGCACGGATGCGGGCCCTGGTGTGCAGGATGCGGGCGGCGCGGAGGGACGCGGGGATGGTCACCTCCGAGTACGCGATGGGGATCGTCGCGGCGGTGGCGTTCGCAGTGGTGCTCTTCAAGGTCGTGACGAGCGGGCAGGTCAGCGCGCAGCTGCAGGACATCGTGAAGCAGGCGCTCGATGCGCGGATGTGAGCCGAGGAGCGGGAGGAGGAGCAAGCGGAGGAGCGGTCGGCTCGCGGTCTGGGGTTCGGACCAAGGATTCGTGACGGCGGAGTCGGCTGTCGTGCTGCCCGTGCTGGTGATGTTCGCGATGGCCTTGGTGTGGTGCCTGATCGTGGTGGCCGCGCAGATCCAGTGCGTCGACGCGGCTCGGACGGGTGCCCGCGCGGCAGCCCGGCAGGATCCGGCCGACGCGGTCATCGAGGTCACCCGGGAGGCGGCACCGCGCGGTGCGACGGTCACGGTCGGCAGGAAGGGGGACGAGGTCCGCGTGGTCGTCGTGGCCAAGCCGCCGGTGCTGGGCGGTCTTCCCTTCGAGGTACGGGAGGAGGCCGTGGCGTCGGCGGAGGAGACGGTGGGGTCGGGAACATGAGTAGGAGTTGGGCAGTACGCACCGGGTCTGGCGTCGCGCAAAGCCCTGAGCGTGGGGCGGGCGGTCGGCGGTCCGGGAGGGTCGCCGACGCGGACGCCGAGACCGACTGGGGCCAGGGCCAGGGCCAGAGCAGAGGCAAGTGCTGGGCCTGGGGCCGAGTGGCCCGACGGCGCGCTGTCGCCCTCCGTTCCGATCGCGGCTCCGCCACCGTCTGGAGCGTCGGCGCCATCGCGGTGCTCTGTGTCGTCTTCGGCGTCGTACTCGCCCTGGGACAAGCCGTCATGACCCGGCACCGCGCGGCCGGCGGTGCCGATCTCGCGGCGCTGGCGGCGGCGGACCACTGGGCGGAGGGCGGTACGGCGGCCTGCGCTCGGGCGGAACGGGTGGCTGAGGCTCAGGGGGTGCGGCTGGTGCGGTGCGTGCTGGTGGGGGAGGTGTCGGATGTGACGGCGGCGTCGGGTCGGGGGCCGTTCGCTGCGGAGGTCAGGGCGCGGGCGGGGCCGTCGGGGCCCGCCGAGCAAACGCGGGCGTCCCTGCTGTCGTGGCCTCAGCCGTTCGGCCCTGAGGGGACGGACCGGCTGACGGGGAGTCCGCAGGTCCCCCTTGAGGGCACCGACCGGCCGACGCCGCCTCCCTGACCGTTACGCGGCCACCGACGGCTCCTCCTGCCGCCCAGGAGCCGGGGCAGGCTCTCTCCCGCCCGGTTCGGGACAGACTCGCCCTCGGGGCCAGGGGCTGGCTCTCCCTTCCGGCGCGGGGCATCGGGGCACCCCAGAGAGCGGGCCAGGGCCAGGTCCGGGGCCGGGTCCGGGGCCAGCGCACCCTCCTCCTACCGGTCCGAGACGGCCTCACCCTCCCGATCCGGGACGGGAGCCTCCCCCCTGTTCCGCGACAGCGTCCCCTTCCGCGACAAACGCCCTGCTCCCGCCCCCGCTCCAAGGCAACCCCGCCGTCCCGCCCCGGGCCGGTCGGCCCCGCGCCGTCACCCAGGCCTGGCTGTCCGGCCGCACCAGACCAGGCGCCGCGGCCTCATCCAAGCCAGCCCCTCGGGCTTCACCCAAGCCAGCCCCCGGGCCTCACCCAAGCCAGCCCCCCGGGCCTCACCCGGACCAGACCGCCCAACCTCACCCACTCACCCAACCCAACTCAGCTCAGGTCACGCCGCCTCACCCGGACCGGACCCCCCGCCCTCACTCACCCCGGCCTCCGCCGTCTCCTCCGGCGCCCCCCGCAACAGCACAGTGAGCAGCCGCACCGCCCCACGCTTGTGCAGCGGATCGTTGCCGTTGCCGCACTTGGGGGACTGGATGCAGGACGGGCAGCCGGCGTCGCACTCGCAGGAGGCGATGGCCTGGCGGGTGGCGGTGAGCCAGCTGCGGGCGGTGTGGAAGGCGCGCTCGGCGAAGCCCGCGCCGCCGGGGTGGCCGTCGTAG
Organism: Streptomyces sp. NPDC055013; assembly: GCF_053608645.1. Classification (NCBI taxonomy): domain Bacteria; kingdom Bacillati; phylum Actinomycetota; class Actinomycetes; order Kitasatosporales; family Streptomycetaceae; genus Streptomyces; species Streptomyces sp. NPDC055013. Next base: position 119,014 of record NZ_JBSGVW010000016.1, on the reverse strand, counting down.
ACGAAGACCGTCGGGAGCAGCGTGTCGGGGTGGAGCGGGATCGACACGCCGCCGATGTCCCAGCGGTCGCAGGTCGCGAAGAGGGGCAGCAGGCCGATCGAGGCGTGCTCGGCGGCGTGCAGGGCGCCGCCGAGGATCTCCGGGTTGATCCGGGCCTCGTCCAGCTGGTCCTCGGTGACCGTCCACCACACCGCGCGCGTGCGCAACGTCCGAGGGGGGAGGTCGAGTTTCGTCTCGCCCAGTACTTCGCCGGTGATCAGCCTGCGCCGCAGGAAGGAGACCACCTGGTTGGTGACCTCGACGGAGCCGTAGCACAGGCGGCCGTCACCCCAGGGGACCTCGATGTCCGTCTCCAGGACGGAGATCGCCGTCGTGTCGCGGGCGACCGTCGAGTACGACGGGGAGGCCTCCTCGACCAAGGCGACCGAGTCCTCCAGGTCGAGGGAGCGCACCAGGTACGTACGGCCCTGGTGCAGGTGCACCGCACCCTCGTGCACCGTGCCGTGCGCGGCGCCCGCGTCGACGGTGCCGAGCAGCCGACCCGTGCCGGACTCGACCACCTGGACCGGACGGCCGCCCTCGCCGCGGATGTCGGTCAGGTCGGCGGCCCGTTCCCGGCGCGTCCAGTGCCAGGCCTTCGTGCGGCGGCGCAGTAGCTTCGCGGCCTCCAGCTGCGGCAACAGCGCTTCGGTCTCGGGGCCGAACAGCTCCAGGTCCTCGTCCGTCAGCGGAACTTCGGCGGCTGCGGCGCACAGGTGCGGGGCGAGGACGTACGGGTTGTCGGGGTCGAGGACCGTCGACTCCACCGGACGGTCGAACAGGGCCTCGGGATGGTGGACGAGGTAGGTGTCCAGCGGATCGTCGCGGGCGATCAGGACGGCAAGCGCGCCCTGCCCGGCGCGGCCGGCCCGACCTGCCTGCTGCCACAGGGACGCGCGTGTGCCCGGGTAGCCGGCGATCAGTACGGCGTCGAGGCCGGAGACGTCGATGCCGAGTTCCAGGGCGGTGGTGGCGGCGAGGCCGAGGAGTTCGCCGGAGTGGAGGGCCTGTTCCAGGGCGCGGCGTTCCTCGGGGAGGTAGCCGCCGCGGTACGCCGCGACACGCCGGGCGAGGGAGCGATCGACCTCGGCGAGGCGTTCCTGCGCGATGACCGAGATCAGCTCGGCGCCACGCCGGGAACGTACGAAGGCGACGGTGCGGGTGCCCTGGACGGCGAGGTCGGTCAGCAGGTCCGCCGTCTCGGCGGTGGCCGTACGCCGGACGGGGGCGCCCTTCTCGCCCTGGAGCTCGGTGAGCGGGGGCTCCCAGAGGGCGAAGACCAGCTCGCCACGCGGGGAGGCGTCGTCGGCGACCTCCACCACCGGGAGGCCGGTGAGACGGCCGGCGGCGACCGCGGGCTCGGCGGCGGTCGCGGAGGCCAGCAGGAAGACGGGAGAGGCCCCGTAGCGGGCGCACAGGCGGCGCAGGCGGCGCAGGACCTGGGCGACGTGGGAGCCGAAGACGCCGCGGTAGGTGTGGCACTCGTCGATGACGACGTACTTCAGCGCCTTCAGGAAGGAGGACCAGCGGGGGTGGGACGGGAGTATGCCGCGATGCAGCATGTCGGGGTTGGTCAGGACGTAGTTGGCGTACTGGCGGATCCACTCGCGCTCCTCGAACGGAGTATCGCCGTCGTACACGGCCGACCGTACGGAATTGCCCAGCGGATGTGAAAGTTCCTTCACCGAACGGCACTGATCCGCCGCAAGAGCCTTGGTCGGAGCGAGGTAGAGGGCGGTGGCGCCGCGCCCGTTCGGCGCCTCCGAGCCGTCCAGGAGCGTCGAGAGAACCGGGACCAGGTAGGCCAGGGACTTGCCCGACGCCGTGCCCGTGGCGACGACCACCGAGTCGCCGTCCAGGGCGTGCTCGGCGGCGCGTGCCTGGTGGGCCCAGGGATGTTCGATTCCGGCCGTCTGCACCGCGGCGATGATCTCCGCGCGGATCCGATCAGGCCAGATGGCATGGCGACCGGCGCGCGGGGGCACATGCTCCGTATGAGTGATGCGCGAAGCCCGGTTCGGTCCCGAGGCGAGCCGTCCCAGCACCGTGCCCGGGTCCACCCGGGAAACGGGGCCCGTCGGGGATCGATCGGATCGGAGATTCTTGGCCATCGGCACCGAGTGTGTCACTGGCGTGACGGACAATGGGACCAAGGCGTCGTGCACGCCTGCCGGTAAGTGATTGAATGCCATCGCGGCTGGCGAACCGTCCTGGGGGCTGTAAGCCGAGGTGTCCTTAGGGGCGACCGCTCGATAGCAAGGTGCTGGAGGATCCGTGGACCTGTCCCTGTCGACCCGTACCGTCGGCGATCGTACGGTCGTCGAGGTCGGTGGCGAAATCGACGTATATACCGCGCCCAAGCTGCGCGAACAGTTGGTCGAGCTTGTGAACGATGGGAGTTTCCACCTCGTCGTCGACATGGAGGGCGTGGACTTCCTCGACTCCACCGGGCTCGGCGTGCTGGTCGGCGGCCTGAAGCGTGTGCGTGCCCATGAGGGCTCCCTGCGCCTGGTCTGCAACCAGGAGCGCATTCTGAAGATCTTCCGTATCACCGGCCTCACCAAGGTGTTCCCGATCCACACCTCGGTCGAGGAAGCGGTAGCGGCAACCGACTGATCACCGGACCCGGGCACGCCGTACTGCGGCGTGCCCAGGTTCGCAGAAGGTGAAAGTGAAGGGGGACTGGGCTTTCGGCGGCCCGGTCCCCCCGAAAGCACGCCCGTAGTTCTGAGGGGGATGCATGGCCACCGTTGAACTCCGCTTCAGCGCGCTGCCCGAGCACGTCAGGACCGCCCGACTGGTGGCGGCAGCGGTGGCGCGCAGGGCCGGAGTGGACGAGGCCGTACTCGACGAGGTCAGGCTCGCTGTCGGCGAGGCCTGCACCCGTGCCGTCGGACTGCACCAGAGCGTCGGCATCACGGCGCCGGTGAAGGTGGCGCTGATCGAGGAGGAGAAACAGTTCTCCATCGAGGTCGGCGACGAGGCACCACGCTCCGTTCCCGGCGACCGGGCAGCCCGTGCCGCGGGCGGCGACGGCGAAGTGGATGCCGAGGAGGACGAGATGGGCCTCGCGGTCATCAGCGGACTCGTCGACGACGTCGAGGTCTCCGCGGGGGAGCACGGTGGGCTGATCCGTATGACCTGGCCGACCACACCGCCGGCCGCGGTGCTCTCCTGACCGGCCCACTCACCCGTCACATCGCGAAGGGGCCCTGCTGAGCAGGGCCCCTTCGCGTTTTTCGGAGAACGTGCGGGAATTCGTGAATGAATTCACGATCAATCTGCCGATCATTTGATCAAGTAAACGCGGGCGTCAATGGTTTTGGGGCATTAGCGCTTTCGGGTTCTGTGGTGGTACGTCGATCATTTGCTGAACGGCATGTGAAGGCTGATTCCGTTTACCGCGCTCTGTTTTGATCAGCTTCCGGTACCTAGAATCCGTCCACATCTTGAGCTCAGCCCAAGCGTCAAGGAGGACGAATGGCGGGGCTTTCTACCCCTCATCAGCTGGACCATCCCACTACCCTCGCAGCCGCAGTACTGACGGACGACAACCGGATCATCATCACGATCATCGGCATCGTCGCGCTGGCCGCGCTCGTGGTCGCCGGAGTCCTGGTGCGCCAGGTGCTCGCGGCGGGCGAGGGCACCGACAGCATGAAGAAGATCGCGACGGCCATCCAGGAAGGCGCGAACGCCTATCTGGCCCGGCAGTTGCGCACGCTCGGCGTATTCGCCGTGGTCGTGTTCTTCCTGCTCATGCTGCTGCCCGCGGACGACTGGAATCAGCGCATCGGCCGATCGGTGTTCTTCTTGATCGGCGCCGCGTTCTCGGCGGGCACCGGTTATATCGGCATGTGGCTCGCGGTGCGCAGCAATGTGCGCGTTGCCGCAGCCGCGCGGGAAGCGACCCCGGCGGAGGGTGAGCCGGAAAAGGATCTCACCGCCGTCTCGCACAAAGCCATGAAGATCGCTTTCCGTACCGGCGGCGTCGTCGGCATGTTCACGGTGGGGCTCGGTCTGCTGGGCGCCTCCTGTGTGGTGCTGGTGTACGCGGCCGACGCGCCGAAGGTGCTCGAAGGATTCGGTCTCGGTGCCGCGCTGATCGCGATGTTCATGCGTGTCGGTGGCGGCATCTTCACCAAGGCCGCCGACGTCGGCGCCGACCTGGTCGGCAAGGTCGAACAGGGCATTCCGGAGGACGATCCGCGCAATGCCGCGACCATCGCCGACAATGTGGGCGACAACGTCGGCGACTGTGCCGGCATGGCTGCCGACCTCTTCGAGTCGTACGCCGTGACCCTGGTCGCCGCGCTGATCCTCGGGTCGGCGGCGTTCGGTGACTCCGGGCTCGCCTTCCCGCTGATCGTGCCCGCGATCGGCGTGATCACCGCGATGATCGGCATCTTCGCCGTGGCACCGCGCCGCAGTGACCGCAGCGGCATGACGGCGATCAACCGCGGGTTCTTCATCTCCGCGGTGATCTCGATCGTGCTGGTCGCGGCCGCCGTGTTCATCTACCTGCCGTCGTCGTACGCCGACCTCGACGGCGTCACCGACGCGGCCATCGCGGCCAAGGACGGCGATCCGCGGATCCTCGCGCTCGTCGCCGTGGGCATCGGCATCGTGCTGGCCGCCGTCATCCAGCAGCTGACCGGCTACTTCACCGAGACCAACCGCCGGCCGGTCATGGACATCGGCAAGACCTCGCTCACCGGTCCGGCCACCGTCGTCCTCGCCGGTATCTCGGTCGGTCTGGAATCGGCCGTCTACACCGCCCTGTTGATCGGGCTCGGCGTCTACGGGGCGTTCCTGCTCGGCGGTACGTCGATCATGCTGGCGCTGTTCGCGGTGGCGCTGGCCGGCACCGGCCTGCTCACCACGGTCGGCGTGATCGTCGCCATGGACACCTTCGGTCCGGTCTCCGACAACGCGCAGGGCATCGCCGAGATGTCCGGCGACGTCGAGGGCGCGGGCGCCCAGGTGCTCACCAACCTGGACGCGGTCGGCAACACCACCAAGGCCATCACCAAGGGCATCGCCATCGCCACCGCCGTCCTGGCGGCAGCGGCGCTCTTCGGGTCGTACCGAGACGCCATCACCACCGGCGCGCGGGACGTGGGCGAGAAACTCAGCGGCGAAGGCGCGCCGATGAACCTGATGATGGACATCTCGCAGCCCAACAACCTCGTCGGCCTGATCGCCGGCGCTGCGGTCGTCTTCCTCTTCTCGGGGCTCGCCATCAACGCCGTGTCGCGGTCGGCGGGTTCCGTGGTGTACGAGGTGCGGCGCCAGTTCCGCGAGCGGCCCGGGATCATGGACTACACGGATAAGCCGGAGTACGGCAAGGTCGTCGACATCTGCACCCGGGATGCCCTGCGCGAGCTCGCCACACCCGGTCTGCTCGCCGTGTTGGCGCCCATTTTCATCGGATTCACGCTCGGGGTCGGCGCCCTGGGTGCGTTCCTGGCGGGCGCGATCGGTTCCGGCACGCTGATGGCGGTGTTCCTCGCCAACTCCGGTGGTGCGTGGGACAACGCCAAGAAGCTCGTCGAGGACGGCCACCACGGCGGCAAGGGCAGCGAGGCCCACGCCGCGACGGTGATCGGTGACACGGTCGGCGACCCCTTCAAGGACACCGCCGGTCCCGCGATCAACCCGCTGCTGAAGGTGATGAACCTGGTCGCACTGCTCATCGCGCCCGCGGTCATCCAGTTCAGCTACGGCGAGGACAAGAACGTCGGGGTACGGGTCGCGATCGCCGTACTCTCGCTCCTTGTGATCGTCGGCTCGGTGTACGTCTCCAAGCGGCGCGGTATCGCCATGGGTGACGAAGGCAACGCCGACAGGGTGGCCAAGCCGGCCGACCCCGCGGTGGTTTCATAGGCGGTCTTACGACGGCCCAGCTCAAGATGCGGGCGGGCGGCGCGCGTTGGCGTGCCGCCCGCCTGCCTTGTGTCCGTTCACGCCCTAGCCGTGACCCTTCTCTCACATGGTGCAAAAACTTTGGTAACGCCATGAATGCCGCATTCCGCTCGCGGCCGCCTCCCGGCATCCGTGTAAGGTCCGGTGGCCGAGAGCCACGGAAGGGACCAAACCGGTGAACAAGAAGCTCACGGCCGCACTGTCCGGCGGTGCGGTGCTGCTGCTGGCGCTGACGGGATGCACGAGCGACGAGGGCAACCCGGAGCTGGACGCCTGGGCCAAGAAGGTCTGCGACGCGGTGCCGGCGCAGAACGCCAAGATCTCGGCGGCCTACGTCGCGATCACCAAGGCGGCCAAGGACACCACGAGCACGCCCAAGGAGCTCCAGAAGGCCGATTCCGAGGCCTTCCAGGACCTCGCCGACGGCTACAAGGCGCGCGCGTCCCTCATCAGCAACGCCGGTGCGCCTCCCGGCGTCGAAGACGGTGCGAAGGTCCAGCAGGACGTCGTCAAGAAGCTCACCGCCCTGTCCGCGGCATACGGCGACCTGAAGAAGCGCGTCGACGGCCTGGACACCAAGAACCAGGCGAAGTTCGCGTCCGGACTGAAGGACGTGTCCGCCGAGATGAAGCAGGTGGAGACCCAGCGCAAGAGCGCGGTCACGGCGCTGAAGACGCTGGAGTCGGGCGACACCAAGAAGGCGCTGACCTCCCAGGAGGGCTGCAAGCAGGCCGCCGCGGTGACCGCGTCGGCAGGCGCCGCCGGCAGCTGAGCCCCCTCCGCGCGCTGGCGCGGGTCACAATGAGGGCGTGAGTGACTCCAGCCTGCCTGCCCTGCCCGCCTCCGACCGCCACGATGTCGCCGCCCGGCTGCGGGAGGCCCTGCTAGGGGCCTCCTTCACCGCGGACGGGTTGCTCGAACTGCTCGGCGCGCCCGCGTACGCGGCGCTTGCGCGCAGCGAGACCGTGCCCGCGCTCCGGGCGACCCGGGGAGACACGCCCCTGGAGGCGCTCGTACGGCTGTTCCTGTTGCAGCAGCCCGTCCCACACGCGCGCGTGGCGGGCGTTCTGCCCGTGGACGCGTGCCTGGAGAGCGGGTGGCTGGTCCGGGTCGGCGGGGACCCGGCCGGATCCGGAGACCACCCCGGCGATGACGTCGCCGCAACCGTCGACGTACGGCCGTACGGCGGGCCCGCGGGTGAGGACTGGTTCATCGTGTCCGACCTGGGGTGCGCGGTCGGCGGTGCCGGCGGCATCGGCAGCAAGGACGAGGGCGTCGTCCTCGGCGTCGGCGGCGCGTCCACGACCCTCGCGGGCATCACCGTCCGTACGCCCGTCTCCGCTGCCCTCGATCTCGGCACCGGTTCCGGAATCCAGGCGTTGCACGCCGCGCAGCACGCCACGCGCGTGACGGCGACCGACCTCAACCCGCGCGCGCTTCACATCACCGCGCTGACGCTCGCGCTGTCCGGTGCCTCGGCCGCGGACCTGCGGGAGGGCTCGCTGTTCGAGCCGCTCAAGAACGGCGAGACGTACGACCTGATCGTGTCGAACCCGCCCTTCGTGATCTCGCCGGGCGCGCGGCTGACGTACCGCGACGGCGGGATGGGCGGGGACGATCTGTGCCGGTCGATCGTTCAGGGGGCAGGGGAGCGGCTGAGCGAGGGCGGGTTCGCGCAGTTCCTCGCCAACTGGCAGCACGTGGAAGGGGAGGACTGGCAGGACCGGCTGCGGTCGTGGGTGCCGCGCGGGTGCGACGCGTGGATCGTGCAGCGCGAGGTCCAGGACGTCACGCAGTACGCCGAGCTGTGGCTCCGGGACGCCGGCGATCACCGCGGCGACGCGGCCGAGTACCAGGCGCGCTACGACGCGTGGCTGGACGAGTTCGAGGCGCGCAAGGTCAAGGCCGTGGGGTTCGGGTGGATCACCCTGCGAAAGACGTCGGCCGCCGTGCCCGCGATCACGGTGGAGGAGTGGCCGCACCCGGTCGAGCAGCCCCTCGGGGAGACCGTCCGTGCGCACTTCGACCGGCTCGACTACCTGCGGGCCAACGACGACGCGGCCCTGCTGGAGGACCACTTCAGGCTCGTCGCCGAGATCGTGCAGGAGCAGATCGGGATGCCCGGCGCCGAGGACCCGGAGCACGTGGTGCTGCGCCAGCACCGCGGCATGCGCCGGGCCACCCAGGTGGACACGGTCGGCGCGGGCTTCGCGGGCGTGTGCGACGGCTCGCTGAGCGCAGGGCGCATTCTGGACGCCATCGCCCAACTCATGGGCGAGGACCCGGTTCTGCTCCGCGACCGTACACCCGCGCAGATCCGGCTGTTGGTGGAGCAGGGCTTTCTCGAGCCGTCCAGGTCATAGGCACAGTTCATGCGTGCCACGAAATGATCCGCAGGAAGGGTTCCGGCAACGCCGCCAAGCTGTGCAACATCAAATTCGCGTCGATCTGGACGCCGGGTCCGAAGGAGATCATCCAGCGCTCATCCACGGCCGGAACGCAGAAGGTGAGAGCGGGACTGAGACCGGAGAGGGCCGTGGGTCCCATGGGCCTATGAGCCCCTTCTGGGGTGCTTCGGGACGACTGCGTCCACCGAGGCGGAAGTCCACAGGTGCGTCGGTTCCTCGTTCACCTCAGGTTCGCCTGTACGCCGTCCATGCGTGTCAGCCTCGCTTGGCTGAGCGCATACTGGCGGGAGAAAAGGGGCAAACGGAACCATGGAAACGGGACCGGCGCTCTTCGCCGGGGTTGTGTTCGCCCTGTTCGGAGGTGGCCTGCTGGCCTGGACCGTGGTCCGGGTGCGGCAGCGCCGGCCCGTCGCTCAGGGTGTGAGTCCCGTCGCATCGGCGACGCTCGCGGGCCTTGCCTCGGTGATCGCGCTGATCATCGGAACATGGTGCTTCACCCGACTCTGAGAACGGCCCACGAGCTGGGCGGCCGGTAATTGGGAGGCCCTCTTCCGGAAAGGCTCGAAAAGGCCGGTGGGCACTCCGGGCGGCAGGAATGGCGGAAGTCGGGTTACCGTTCGAGTGGCCGTTGCGGGCTTTTCCCGTTTGACAACCGGGCGGGATGTACCGTCACACTCCGCAGCGTCACCACCACCCGACCCCGGGATCCAAGCGACCCTGGGGAGGCCCCAGCGTCGACCGGAGAGAAGAGCGAAGTTGTCCCCGACCAGCGAGACCGCACAGGGCGGCCGCCGACTCGTCATCGTCGAGTCGCCTGCCAAGGCGAAGACGATCAAGGGCTACCTGGGCCCCGGCTACGTAGTCGAAGCGAGCGTCGGGCACATCCGCGACCTTCCGAACGGCGCCGCGGAGGTGCCGGAGAAGTACACCGGCGAGGTCCGCCGCCTCGGCGTGGACGTCGAGCACGACTTCGAGCCGATCTATGTCGTCAACGCCGACAAGCGGGCCCAGGTCAAGAAGCTCAAGGACCTGCTGAAGGAGTCCGACGAGCTCTTCCTCGCCACCGATGAGGACCGCGAGGGCGAGGCCATCGCGTGGCACCTCCAGGAAGTGCTCAAGCCCAAGGTCCCGGTCAAGCGGATGGTCTTCCACGAGATCACCAAGGCCGCGATCCAGGCCGCCGTCGCCAACCCGCGCGAGCTGAACCAGAAGCTGGTCGACGCCCAGGAGACCCGCCGCATCCTCGACCGCCTCTACGGCTACGAGGTCTCGCCGGTCCTGTGGAAGAAGGTCATGCCGCGTCTGTCGGCCGGCCGTGTCCAGTCCGTCGCCACCCGGCTCGTCGTGGAGCGGGAACGCGAGCGCATCGCGTTTCGTTCTGCTGAGTACTGGGACCTGACGGGCACCTTCGCGACCGGCCGCGCCGGGGATTCGTCGGATCCGTCGTCGCTGGTCGCGCGCCTGCAGACCGTCGACGGCAGGCGGGTCGCGCAGGGCCGCGACTTCGACTCCGTGGGACAACTCAAGAGCGCGAACACCCTCCACCTCGACGAGGCGAACGCCCGCGCCCTCGCCGCCGCCCTGGAGAACACGCAGTTCGCGGTGCGGTCCGTCGAGTCCAAGCCGTACCGCCGCTCGCCGTACGCCCCGTTCCGTACGACGACGCTGCAGCAGGAGGCCAGCCGCAAGCTCGGCTTCGGCGCGAAGGCCACGATGCAGGTCGCGCAGAAGCTGTACGAGAACGGCTACATCACGTACATGCGTACGGACTCCACGACCCTGAGCGACACGGCCGTCGCGGCCGCCCGCGCCCAGGTCACGCAGCTCTACGGCGCCGACTACCTGCCGTCGGCCCCCCGGACGTACGCCGGGAAGGTCAAGAACGCGCAGGAGGCGCACGAGGCGATCCGCCCCTCCGGTGACCGCTTCCGCACGCCTGCGGAGACCGGGCTGACCGGCGACCAGTTCAAGCTCTACGAGCTGATCTGGAAGCGGACGGTCGCCTCGCAGATGAAGGACGCGACCGGTAACTCGGTCACGGTCAAGATCGGCGGCACCTCGGCCGACGGCCGGGACGTCGAGTTCAGCGCCTCCGGCAAGACGATCACCTTCCACGGCTTCCTGAAGGCCTACGTCGAGGGCGCCGACGACCCGAACGCCGAGCTGGACGACCGCGAGCGCCGCCTCCCGCAGGTCAGCGAGGGCGACGCGCTCAGCGCCGAGGAGATCACGGTCGACGGGCACGCCACCAAGCCCCCGGCCCGCTACACCGAGGCGTCGCTGGTCAAGGAGCTGGAGGAGCGGGAGATCGGCCGCCCGTCGACGTACGCGTCGATCATCGGCACGATCCTCGACCGCGGCTATGTGTTCAAGAAGGGCACGGCCCTGGTGCCGTCCTTCCTGTCCTTCGCCGTGGTCAACCTCCTGGAGAAGCACTTCGGGCGGCTCGTCGACTACGACTTCACCGCCAGGATGGAGGACGACCTCGACCGCATCGCCCGCGGCGAGGCCCAGTCCGTGCCGTGGCTGAAGCGGTTCTACTTCGGCGAGGGCACCCACAACGGCGGCGCGGCCGAGGCCGGCAACGGCGACGGGGACCACCTCGGTGGCCTCAAGGAGCTGGTGACCGACCTGGGCGCGATCGACGCGCGTGAGGTGTCGTCGTTCCCGGTGGGCAACGACATCGTGCTCCGGGTCGGCCGCTACGGCCCGTACATCGAGCGCGGCGAGAAGGACTCCGAGAACCATCAGCGGGCGGACGTCCCCGAGGACCTGGCCCCGGACGAGCTGTCCGTGGAGCTCGCGGAGGAACTGCTCGCCAAGCCGAGCGGTGACTTCGAGCTCGGTGCCGACCCGCAGACCGGCCACCAGATCATCGCCCGTGACGGCCGCTACGGCCCGTACGTCACCGAGGTACTCCCCGAGGGCACCCCGAAGACCGGCAAGAACGCCGTCAAGCCGCGTACGGCCTCGCTGTTCAAGTCGATGGCGCTCGACACCGTGACGCTCGAGGACGCGCTCAAGCTGATGTCCCTGCCGCGGGTCGTCGGCAAGGACGCGGAGGGCGTGGAGATCACCGCGCAGAACGGCCGCTACGGCCCGTATCTGAAGAAGGGCACGGACTCGCGCTCGCTTCAGGCCGAGGAGCAGCTCTTCACGATCACGCTGGAAGAGGCGCAGGCGATCTACGCCCAGCCCAAGCAGCGTGGCCGCGCGGCCGCCAAGCCGCCGCTGAAGGAGCTGGGCACCGACCCGGTGAGCGAGAAGCCGGTCGTGGTGAAGGACGGCCGCTTCGGCCCGTACGTCACCGACGGGGAGACCAACGCGACCCTGCGCTCAGGTGACAGCGTCGAGACGATCACCCCGGAGCGCGGCTTCGAGCTGCTCGCCGAGAAGCGGGCCAAGGGCCCCGCCAAGAAGACGGCGAAGAAGGCTCCCGCGAAGAAGGCGACCGCCAAGAAGGCCGCCCCGGCCAAGAAGACGGCCGCCAAGAAGACCGCGGCGAAGAAGACGACGACGGCTGCGAAGAAGACGACGGCGAAGAAGACGACCGCCAAGAAGGCGACGGCTTCGAAGTCGGCGAGCGAGGACTGAGCAGCCGCCTGCGCGCACAGCGATCGGTCTTCGTGAAGTCCAACCGGGCTCTCACGGGGGCCGATTGAGGGTCCGGCTCTTCACTTCCGGTTCGCAAAACGAACGCCTCGGCATCAGTTTGGTGTCGGGGCGTGCGGACGTTCGGGCGGGAGCGCCGGGCTGTCGGTGGGTCCCGATAGGCTGAAAGCATGACGCGAGCCGACCAGCCAACGGCCCACCACCCCGCCCCCGACGACGCCCTGACCGCGGACTCCCGCGAGCGTGCCGTCCGCGCCCTGCTGCGCCGACCGCAGCTCAAGCGGCTGTGGAGCGCGCAGTTGGTGGGGGGTGTCGGCGACATCCTCGCCCTCCTGGTGCTGGTCCTGCTGGCCCTACAGGCGGCGATCGCCGAAGGGTCGTTCGGCGGCGGTTACCGGGGCGTGGCGTTCGCAGTGGCGACCGTCTTCGGCGTGCGCATCCTGGCGACGCTGCTCTTCGGCGCCGTACTCCTCGGCCCGCTGACCTCGCTGACCTCCCAGGAAGGCCCGCTCGACCGGCGCTGGACCATGGTCGGCGCGGACGGCCTGCGGGCCGCCACGCTGATCGTCGCGCCGCTGTGGATCGACTGGACGCCGGACAATGCGCTGGCGCTCCTTCTGGTCACGGTTTTCGTCACCGGCGTCGCCGAGCGCTTCTGGACGGTGTGCCGGGAGAGCGCTGCGCCCGCGTTGCTGCCGCCCCCACCACCTGAGGGCGCGACCGTACGACCGCTCCCGGACCACATGGACGCCCTGCGCCGCCTGTCGCTGCGCACGGGCTTCGTGGCGATCCCCCTGGCCGCCGCCGCACTGGTCGTCGCGGCCCTGCTGAACAACCTGCTCGGTACCGGCCTCGACTGGTTCGAGCAGCACCAGGCGGCCCTCGCGTCGTATGTCGCGGCAGGTCTGTTCGCCGCCTCCCTGTCCGTGCTGACCTTCCTGGAGCTGCCCGATACGCGCACCCCCCGCGCGCGGTCGCCGCTCGAGGGGCTGCGCCGACCGAAGACCGGCTCGGGCATCGACAAGGGCCGTACCGGCGCGATCCCGCTGCTGGTGACGGCGTGCGCGGCAGTCGCCGGGGCGGTGTCCGCCGTGGTCGCCGTGTCCGTGCTGCACGCCAAGGACCTGGGCGGCGGCCCGGTGCTGTACGGCCTGCTGGTGCTCCTGCTGACCGGCGGCGTGGTCGTCGGCATCCGTACGGCGCCCTCCGTGCTGCCCACGCTGTCGCGCCGCCGCCTGCTTGCGCTGGTGATCGCCTTCACCGGCGTCGCGCTGCTGGCCGCGGGACTCGTCCCGGACGTCACCACCGTGCTGCTGATCATCGCGCTGGCCGGCGTCGGCGCGGGCGTGGCCGCCAACACCGGGCACACCCTGCTCGACCAGGAGGCCGAGGAATTCCGGCGCGCGCGCACGACGGAGCATCTGCACGCGGTCGTACGGGTCTGTGTGGCGCTCGGCGCCGTGATCGCGCCGCTCGTGGCCGCGCTGATCGGGCCGCACCGGCTGGAGAGCGGCAAGTTCGTCTTCGCGCACGGCGGAGCTGCGTTCACCCTGATGCTGGTCGGCGCGCTGCTGCTGCCGGTGGCCGTGCTGGTGCTGGCCAAGGTCGACGACCGCTCCGGCGTGCCGTTGCGCCACGACCTGCGGGACGCGCTGCTCGGCGGGGACGACCCCGAGCAGGTGCCCGCGACGGCCGGCTTCTTCATCGCCCTGGAGGGCGGCGACGGCGCCGGGAAGTCCACCCAGGCCGAGGCGCTCGCCGAGTGGATCCGCGGCAAGGGCCACGAGGTCGTCGTCACACGCGAGCCCGGGGCGACGGCGGTCGGCAAGCGGCTGCGGTCGATCCTGCTGGACGTTTCCAGCGCCGGCCTGTCGCACCGGGCCGAGGCGCTGCTGTACGCGGCGGACCGCGCGGAGCACGTCGACACGGTGGTCCGGCCCGCGCTGGAGCGCGGCGCGGTCGTGATCTCGGACCGGTACGTCGACTCCTCGGTCGCCTACCAGGGGGCCGGCCGTGACCTGTCCCCGACGGAGATCGCCCGGATCAACCGCTGGGCGACGAACGGACTCGCGCCGCATCTGACGGTGCTGCTGGACGTCTCGCCGGAGATCGCCCGCGAGCGGTTCACCGAGGCCCCGGACCGGCTGGAGTCGGAGCCGGCCGAGTTCCACGCGCGTGTGCGCTCCGGATTCCTGACGCTGGCCGCGTCCGACCCCGGTCGGTACCTGGTGGTGGACGCGGGCCAGGAGCCCGAAGCGGTGACGACCGTGATCCGGCACCGGCTCGACCAGATGCTGCCCCTGTCGGAGGCGGAGATCCAGGCGCAGGAGGAAGCGCGCCGCAAGGCCGAGGAGGAGGCCCGCCGCAAGGCCGAGGAAGAGGCCGCCCGCAAGGCCGAGGAGGAGCGCCTGGAGCGTGAGCGCCAGGAGCAGCTCGCGCGGCTGCGTGCCGAGGAGGAGGAGCGCAAGCGGCGCGAGCTGGAGGAGGCGCAGCGGCGCGAGGCCGAACGGCAGGCGGAGGAGGCCCGGCTGCGGGCCGAGGAAGCACGCCGACGAGCCGAGGAGGAGCGGCAGCGGCTCCTCGCGGAGGAGAAGGTGCGCGCCGAGGAGGAAGCGCGCCGCAAGGCCGACGAGGAACGCCGCCGCAAGCAGGCCGAGGAAGAGGCCCGGCTGCGGGCCGAGGCGGAAGCGGTCCGCCTGGAGAAGCAGCGCAAGGCGGAGGAGGCCCTGCTGCGGGCCGAGGAGGCACGACGGCTGGCCGAGCAGGCGGCGGCGCAGGCCCAGGCGGGCCCGAAGCCGGCGGCGTCCGATGCCGGGGCTGCTCCTGGGGACGCGTTGACGGTGCCGACGCCGGTCGTCACGCCGGGGCGGGCACCCGGTGGCGCCTCGGACGAGACGACTGTGCTGCGGCCGGTGCGGGACGAGGACCGGCGGGGGACGGGCGGTGCAGGTTCTGCGAGCGACCGTGCTTCCGGTGGACGTGCCTCCGGGGAGTCCGAGGCCGAGGTGACGACGCAGCTGCCGCAGCCGCCGGCGCCTTCGGGAGCGGCCGACGAGACGGCCGTGCTGCCGCCGGTGGTGCCCGGCGCCGCCGATGAGACCGCTGTGCTCCCGCCGGTTCCTCCGCGGGCCGCGGATGAGACCGCGGTGCTGCCTCCGGTGTCGGGGGAGTCCGCGGATCGGGTTCCGCCGGGGCACTTCCGCGAGGAGGAACGCACGCGCGAGATGCCCCAGGTCGACGAGGCCGGGGCACCGCGGCGAAGGGCTCGGTCCGACTGGGCCGAGGAGACGCCGCTGGATGACCTGCCCACGCTGGCGGATGAGCTGCTCGGGCCGCATGAGGACGAGGACGAAGGCCGGGGGCGGCGCCGCTGAGGTCATCGGCGTTGAGGTCGGCCGGCGCTGCGGCTGGGCAGCGCTGAGATCGGGCGGTGTTGAGGCCGGTTGGCCGGGCGGGCGGGGCTGCTGCTCGGTGCTGGTCGGCTGGGAACCGGTCGGCTGGGCCCCGGTGCGCTGGGAACCGGTGCGCTGGGCCCGGTGGACTCGGCGACCGTCGGCTCGGTGCGGGGTCCGCCCGGAGGGCGGCGACCCGGGCTCAGGGGCTGTTCGCGGTCCGGTCGGCCCGACATGAAGCTGGAGCCGTCTGCGGGTCGGCTCTGCCCGCTCCGTCACCCGTTGTCAGTGCTGCCCCGCACAATGGATCCCGCACCGCGAAATGTGAGCGAAGGGCGGCGTGACCCGTGAGCGTGTGGGACGACCTGGTGGGACAGGAGAGGGTGAGTGAGCAGCTGGGTGCTGCCGCTCGGGACGCTGATGCCCTCGTCACCGCCGCTGCCACCGACGCGCCGCCCCCCGAGGCGTCCAAGATGACGCATGCCTGGTTGTTCACGGGGCCGCCCGGAGCGGGCCGGAATCAGACGGCGCGGGCCTTCGCCGCCGCGTTGCAGTGCGTCAGCCCTGACAGGGCGCTGGGCGGCGCCCCCGGATGCGGCTTCTGCGACGGGTGTCATACGGCACTGGTCGGCACGCATGCCGACGTCACCACCGTCGCCGCAGTCGGCGCCCAGATCCTCGCCGACGACATGCGGGACACCGTCCGCAAGTCGTTCACCTCGCCGGCGAACGGCCGCTGGCAGATCATCCTGGTCGAGGACGCCGAGCGACTGAACGAGAAGTCCGCCAACGCCGTGCTGAAGGCAGTGGAGGAGCCCGCCCCCCGCACGGTCTGGCTGCTCTGCGCCCCTTCCATCGAGGACGTCCTGCCCACCATCCGCTCCCGCTGCCGCCACCTGAACCTGAGCACGCCCTCGGTGGCCGCCATCGCCGACATGCTCGTACGGCGAGAAGGCATCGACCCCGAAGTCGCCGCCGCCGCGGCCCGCGCCACCCAGGGCCACGTCGACCGGGCCCGCCGCCTGGCCACCGACCCCGCCGCCCGCGACCGCCGGGCCGCCGTGCTCAAGCTGCCCCTCCGGCTCGGCGAGGTCGGCGCCTGCCTCAGGGCCGCCCAGGAGCTGGTGGACGCCGCCGCCGAGGACGCGAAGCAGCTTGCCGAGGAGATGGACGCCAAGGAGACCGAGGAGCTGAAGACGGCGCTGGGCGCGGCGCAGGGCGGCAGGATGCCCCGCGGCACGGCGGGCGTGATGAAGGACCTGGAGGACAAGCAGAAGCGGCGCCGTACCCGCACGCAGCGCGACAGCCTCGACCTCGCCCTGACCGACCTCACCGCCTTCTACCGCGACGTCCTCGCCCTGCAGCTCGGCTCCCGCGTGGCCCTCGCCAACACCGATGCCGAGGACGCCTTGGAACGCCTCGCGCGCGACAGCTCCCCCGAGTCCACACTCCGCCGCATCGAGGCGATCGCCGCATGCCGCGACGCCCTCGACCGCAACGTGGCGCCGCTGCTGGCGGTGGAGGCGATGACCATGGCACTCAGAGCGGGCTGAATCGCCGGGCCGACCGCCGCTCCAGCCACCTTCGCCCGCGCCTCCCCACTCCCGCCTCCCACTCCCGCCGCCCCATTCCCGTCGCCCCGGGCAGGCACGCCCAAGTGATCAACAGGAGGTTGACCCGCGTAACACGTACGAGCCGTGACGTGTACGCACAGCATCCAAACCACTGCACAGAGTTACGCTCGCCAAATGCACACCAGGCGCAGCTCTCCATTCACCCCAGACCCGAGCCACAGCGGGCAGGG
This sequence comes from Streptomyces sp. NPDC055013, assembly GCF_053608645.1. NCBI lineage: Bacteria > Bacillati > Actinomycetota > Actinomycetes > Kitasatosporales > Streptomycetaceae > Streptomyces > Streptomyces sp. NPDC055013. Next base: position 101,834 of record NZ_JBSGVW010000016.1, on the reverse strand, counting down.
CCCACGCAATCGCCGCTCGACCCCACGGCGGGCCGGCACGTTCGGCACCCTCATCGCCGTTGCCGCACTGCTCGTCTCCGCCTGCTCCTCCGGTGGGGCGCCCGACGCGACGATGAAAACCGGCAGCCCGGCGGCCGGGGCGGCGCTGGCCGCGCTGCCGAGGTCGACACCGGCCGCGCTCACGCCGTACTACGCACAGAAGCTGACCTGGCACAGCTGCGGGGTGCCCGGCTTCCAGTGCACGACCTTCAAGGTGCCGCTCGACTACGCCAAGCCGGACGGCGGGGAGACCCGTCTCGCGGTGGCCCGCAAGAAGGCGACGGGACCGGGCAAGCGGCTCGGGTCGCTGCTCGTGAATCCGGGCGGGCCGGGCGGTTCGGCGATCGGCTACCTCCAGCAGTACGCGGGGATCGGCTACCCGATGGAGGTGCGGGCCCAGTACGACATGGTCGCGGTCGACCCGCGCGGGGTCGCGAGCAGCGAGCCCGTCGAATGCCTCGACGGCCGTGAGATGGACGCGTTCACGCAGACGGACTTCACGCCCGACGACGCCAAGGAGACCAGCCGGCTCGTCAGCGCGTACAAGAAGTTCGCTGAGGGCTGCGGAGCGGACGCGCCCGGCCTGCTCCGGCATGTCTCCACCGCCGAGGCGGCCCGGGACATGGACCTCCTGCGGTCGGTGCTGGGCGACGAGAAGCTCTCGTATGTGGGGGCGTCGTACGGCACCTTCCTCGGGGCGACGTATGCCGGGCTCTTCCCGGACCGGGTGGGCCGGCTGGTCCTGGACGGCGGCATGGACCCGTCCCTGCCCGCCCGCCGGATGAACCTCGACCAGACGGCGGGCTTCGAGACGGCGTTCCAGGCGTTCGCGCGGGACTGCGTGCGCAAGCGGGACTGTCCGCTGGGCACGAAGGCGAACGAGGTCGGCAAGAACCTCAAGGCCTTCTTCGAGAAGCTCGACGCGCGGCCGATCCCGACCGGCGACGCGGCCGGCCGTGAGCTCAGCGAGTCCCTCGCCACCACCGGCGTGATCGCGGCGATGTACGACGAGGGAGCCTGGGCCACGCTGCGTGACGCCCTGTCCGCGGCGATGCGGGAGAACGACGGCGCGGGCCTCCTCGGCCTCTCCGACAGCTACTACGAGCGCGACTCCGACGGCCGCTACACGAACCTGATGTTCGCCAACGCGGCGGTCAACTGCGTGGACCTCCCGGCGGCCTTCTCCACTCCCGAAGAGGTGCGCGCAGCCCTCCCCGCCTTCGAGAAGGCGTCCCCCGTCTTCGGCAAGGGCCTCGCCTGGGCCACCCTGAACTGCGCGTACTGGCCGGTGGCACCGACCGGCGAGCCGCACCGCATCGAGGCGAGGGGCGCGGCCCCCATCGTCGTGGTCGGCACCACCCGCGACCCGGCCACCCCCTACCGCTGGGCCAAGGCCCTCTCCCGCCAGCTCTCCTCGTCCCGCCTGCTCACCTACGACGGCGACGGCCACACGGCGTACGGGCGGGGCAGCACGTGCATCGACAGGACGATCAACACGTATCTCCTCCGGGGGACGCCGCCCGCGCGCGACAAGCGCTGCTGACGGCTGCGTGATCGGTGGTACCGGGCCCCGGAGTGCCGCGCTCCGGGGCCCGGGGATGGTGGCGGAGGCACGCTGAAGGGCCGCGGAGGGCCGGGTAGGGGGCGGTACGGAGCACCCTCAGAAACTGTGTAGACTTACCGACGTTGCTGATCGCACCATAGTGCGGACAGCGCGCCGCCTTAGCTCAGATGGCCAGAGCAACGCACTCGTAATGCGTAGGTCTCGGGTTCGAATCCCGAAGGCGGCTCCGGCAAAGGCCAGGTCACATATTTCGTGACCTGGCCTTTTGTGTTGGTCGGGCGGCACGCGCCACACGGTCGGAGTGCCGCGACCTGGTCTGTGTGAGCGATGCAGTGGCGGAGTGGCCTGGGGTCTGCCCTCCCTGCCGGCCCCGGCGTTCAACGCCCAGCAGGTGAGATGCCCTTGAACAGGCCGAAAGGCTTAAAGGATCATGGCCGCTCATTGTGTCGTGAGCTGAGGGGGCAGAGCGAGTGGGCGAGCAGTTACCCAGACTGAGGCCGGTCCTTGAGTCGATACCCGGCTACCGGCCGGGGCGCTCCGTGGCGTCCTCCGGCGCGCGGGCCGGCGCCGTGTACAAGCTGTCCTCCAACGAGAACCCCTTTCCGCCGCTCCCCGGCGTGCTGGAGCGGGCGCTCGCCGGTGCGGACAGCGTCAACCGTTACCCCGATCTGGCCTGCGGGGAACTCGTCCGTGAGCTCTCCCGGTACCTCGACGTGCCGGAGTCCCACATCGCGACGGGCACGGGATCCGTGGGCGTCACACAGCAGCTGCTTCAGGCAGTCGCCGAGCCGGGGGACGAAGTCCTCTATGCCTGGCGGTCGTTCGAGGCGTATCCGGTGCTCACGCAGATCGTGGGGGCGGACTCCGTGCGGGTCCCGCTCACCACCGGGGCGGCGCACGACCTCGCCGCGATGGCCTCCGCGATCACCGATCGCACCAGGCTCATCCTTGTCTGCAACCCCAGCAATCCCACCGGAACCATCGTCCGCCGAGCGGAGCTGGAACGCTTCCTCGACCGAGTTCCCCCTGACGTGCTGGTGGTTCTCGACGAGGCGTACATCGAGTTCGTCCGAGACGACGACTTTCCCGACGGGATCGAGGTGTACCGGAACCGCCCCAATGTCTGTGTCCTGCGCACCTTCTCCAAGGCGTTCGGGCTCGCCGGTCTGCGCGTGGGCTTCGCCGTGGCACACGAACCCGTCGCGGTGGCGCTGCGCAAGACGGCCGTGCCGTTCGGGGTGACCCGGTTCGCACAGGACGCGGCCATCGCCTCACTGCGGGCCGACGGCCTGATGCGGGAACGGGTCGCCGCGCTCGTGGCCGAGCGGGACCGGGTGACGTCGGCACTGACCGAGCAGGGATGGACTGTGCCTCCGTCCCATGCCAACTTCGTGTGGCTTGCCACCGGCGAGCGCACGGCTGCCTTCACCCAGGACTGCGACGACGAGGGAATCCTGGTGCGCTCGTTCGACGGCGAAGGCGTGCGGATCAGCATCGGTGAGCGCACCGCGAACGACCGCTTCCTCTTCGCGGCGAAGCGTTTTCGCAAGGAGACGTTCGGCTGACGCACGTGGAGCGAGGACTCGGTCGCCGCGACGGACGATCTTGGGGTAGTCCTTGACGGTGCCATCGTCTGCCGGTCGCCGGAGGCGCGGCGGTGCTGCCGGCCTGCGTGGTTCCCACCGCGCGGAGCCGGCGGACGACTCGCTGCCGACGGGGGACATCGCGGCGTCCCGGGGCGATGGCGACCGGCACCCGTTCGGTCAACCTTCGGCCGACGCCATCCGGCGTCGTACGGCGCCGCGCAGGGCCCACTGCCCGGCGGCCGCCACACCGCACAGCGCGGCGCATGTGTACCAGAGCACGGGGGCTCCCACCTCCAGCAGGCGGGTGCCGCCGAGCGGCGCTGTGAACGATCCGAGCCCCCAGGCCAGTCCGTACAGGCCGTTGTACCGGCCGCGCAGGTCCACCGGTGCCAGGTCGGCGACCAGGGCGGAGCCGAGCGAGGTCAGCAGGACCTCGCCCACCGTCCAGACGGCGACCGCGCCGGCGTACCCGGGGGTGGTGGACACCCAGGCCGTGGCGGCGTTGCCGACGCCCATCAGCACCATGCCGAGGACCAGCCCGTGCGTGCGGTCGACATGCCCGAGCCGGTGCCCCATCAGCGGTTGGAGCACCACGATGGTCAGCCCGTTGAGGGCCATGACCAGGCCGTACGAGGACGTGGGCAGGCCCTGCCGCTCCATCGCCAGGGGCAGGGTGGTCAGGGCCTGCATGAAGACGAAGGCGCACAGAAGGGTCAGGAGCACGAAGATGACCATCACCTGATCCCGCAGGGCGTCGGTGGCGCGCCCCTGGCCGACCCTGGTCTGCCGGGCCGGCCCTTCCGGCACTCCCCGCCAGACGAGCAGACCGAAGACGGCGCAGCTCAGCGCGTCGATCCAGAACAGCGTGAGGAACCCGTCCCTGGCCAGTGCTCCGCCGAGAGCCATGGACAGCGCGAAGCCCAGGTTCACCGCCCAGAGCAGCATCCCGAAGGCCCTGGGGCGTCCCTCGGGCGGGAACAGGTCGGCGACGATCGCCTGGGACGCGGGCCGGAACAGGTCCAGGGCGACGCCGAGAAGGAACACCACCACGACGATGACGGCGGTGCTTTCGGCATAGCCGAGGGCCAGCATGAGCGCGCCCGTGGCCAGCATGCCGCCGCTCAGCGCGACCCGACGGCCCCAGCGGTCCGTGATCACTCCGCCGATCGGCTGGGAGAGCACCCCGCCGATCCCCAGCACCGCGAGAACGGCACCGACCTCCGTGGCGGCCAATCCACGCTCGCGACTCAGATAAAAGGAGAGAAAGGGTATGACCATCGTGCCGAGCCGGTTGATCAGGGTTCCTGACCAGAGAATCCAGAAAGGTCCGGGAAGGCCACCGAATCTGGCCTGAGTCATGGCTGAAAACCGCTCGAATGTGGCGGGATTTCGCTTGGTCCGCATGGGTGGAAATCTTCGCACGATAGTCACTCGACTGTCGACGTCGGCTGCGGGCGAGCGGCATTCCGGATGGTGAGATGACAGGTTGACAGGTCTTAATGGGGCAGTGAAGGATGCATATTGTTCCGACAGGTACGGGGGAAATAGTGGGAACCAATTCTTACGCGTCTGGGAAGCCGCATGTCGTTCTCGTGGATACCCATGAGACGGCATCGCACGGCGTTCCGCAGACCGCTCGCCATATAGCGCCGGCATTTAGACGGGCCGGATTTCCCTGCGTACGGATCCAGAGTTCTGCCGAGCCGCCCGCCGTGTACCGGTCGTCGCGCCCGACGCTGGAGAACTACGCGGCGAATATCGTGCACGACGGTGATCTCGACCGGACCCTGAAGGAACTCGCCGCGTACCGGCCGGTCGCCGTGATGGCCGGCGGTGAGTACGGCGTGGCTTTCGCCGACGTCCTGAGCGAGGCTCTCGGGCTGCCGTCCAATGGCACCCGGCTCAGCGAGGCCCGCAGGGACAAGGCCGCGATGGCCGAGGCCGCACGCGCCGCGGGCCTGCTCACAGCACGGCACCTGCGTGCCGAGACCGAGGCCGAACTGGTGGACTGGCACCGGGAGATCGGCGGCCGGATCGTCGTCAAGCCGATGCGCAGTGCGGGCGGGGACGGCGTCTCGTTCTGCGACACTCCGCAGGAGGCGGCCACGGCCTTCCGTCGGCTCATCGGGTCCGACGACATCTTCTCCGCCCCCAATACGGCGGTCCTCGCCCAGGAATACCTGGTGGGTACGGAGTACATCGTCAATACGGCGAGCCTCGACGGCCAGCACCACGCCGCCGAGATCTGGCGAAGCTCCCGGTACTCCGTCAACGGGATCACGGACCTGTCCGGCGCGTGCTACATCGTGCCGCGCCGGGGCGAGGTTCAGGATGCGCTGGTCCAGTACGCCTTCGCCGTGCTGGACGCGCTCGGCATCCGGTACGGCGCGGCGCATGTGGAGCTCAAGATGACCCCGCAGGGCCCCTGTCTCATCGAGGCGGGCGCCCGGCTGTCCGGCGGCGACCTGCCGTACTACGCCCAGCTGGCCACCGGCGAGTCCCAGCTCGATTGGGCAGTGGACGCCTATGTCCGCCCCCGGCGCTTCCTCGCCCGCCGGGGCGAGCCCTATGTGATTGACCGGTTCTTCGCCTGGGTGGCACTCATTTCCCCGGTCGCCGGAAAGCTTGCGGGCTACCCCGACCTCGACCGGATCAGGTCGATGGAGAGTTTCCGGGAAGTCTGGGAGCTCGTGCGGCCGGGTGACCGGATCGTGCCGACCATGGACGACACGACGTATCCCGTGATCGTCAATCTGATGCATGAAGTGGAAGAGATCGTCCACCGTGACATGGGGACGATTCGATATCTCGACGGGGTGGGTTTCTATGAAATCGAGCAGTGATTATTCCCTCTTCCTCTCGTATGTGAGGGAGAGCTGACCGTGACTGCACAGATCGATGCACAGATCGATGGTTATGAGCAGGCGGCAGCATTTTCCACGGAAATCACCCCGGCCGTTCGTTACCGCTCCGCCGCTACCCTTGCCGATGATCCCGCAGGTCTGACCTGCAGCGTCACCGTGGGAATGCGGTGGGCGGCGGCACACGGACGAACGGGCCGGCTGTTCGGCTACCCGTCCTTCGAACTCGCCGCCACGTCGGTGAAGGACGGCCGGCACGACGCGCTGCTCGTCGCCGGCGCATACCCGGAGATCCGCTCCTTCTTCTTCGACCCGCAACTGCGCGCGGTCGAGGCGTTCGTCAGCACGCTGCCCGACATGGTCCTTGCCGCCCCGGAGGAACATGCGGCCCTCCACCGCTTCGACACGGTCCACTACCACCCGGCGACCCGAGTCCTGTTCGAGGCCGGTGTCCAGAGCCGCACGGACGACGCGGTCCAGGCCACGTCCAACAGCGCGGCCTGCCGTGGCGCCCTGGAGAATCCCCGTACAGCGGCCGCCATCACCAATCAGACCTGCGCCGACCACTACGGTCTCAAGACCATCGAGGTGCTCTCGGCCGGTACGCCGATGAGCTTCGTCGTGTTCGAGCGGAGGCAACAGCAGTGACGTCCGACCTTCTTCGCACGGCCATCGCCGTCGACAAGTCGATGGACGCGGGAGCGGTCGCCAATGCCTCCGCGATCGTCATGGGCCAGCTGGCCCGCCTCGACGACCGGATCTACGCGGACGACGTGCGCGACGCCGAGAGCGCGCTGCACGCCGGCATCCGGTTCAACACCCTGGTGCTCTCCGGCCGGAGCAGTCACCTGACCGCTCTCGCCCAGGCCGCCCGGGCCGAGGGACTGCCCACCGTGCTGTTCACCGCTCAGGGTCAGTCGCTCAGCAACTCCTTCGACGCCTACCGGGACCTTGTCGCCCGAGCGGCGCCGGGCGAACTGGGCGTCTGCGCGGTCGGTGTGGTGGGGGAGCACGAGCTGGTCCGCACGCTGACCAAGCGCTTCAGCGTCTACCGCGGCTGACGCTCCGTCGAACCGATCGATCCATGACCTCTCGGGCCGCGGTTCGTGATGCCCGTGGTGTGTCCCCGGAGGCCTGCGGGGGCAATGCTGCTGCGGAAGTTGGCGGACCGTGGCCCGGAGCGCACGACAGGATGGCCCCATGAAGCTCACCAAGAATGCCCACGCCTGTGTCCGCCTGGAGAAGGACGGCCGAACCCTTGTCATCGATCCGGGCGGGTTCTCGGAGCAGGACGCCGCGCTCGGCGCCGACGCGATCCTGGTGACGCACGAGCACCCCGACCACTTCGACGAGGCACGGCTGCGCGCCGGGATGGAGGCCGACCCCGGCGCGCAGATCTGGACCCTGAAGTCGGTCGCGGAGCAGTTGACCGCCGCGTTCCCGGGCCGTGTCCACACCGTCGGCCACGGCGACACGTTCACCGCGGCGGGATTCGACGTCCAGGTCCACGGCGAGCTGCACGCCGTCATACACCCGGACGTTCCGCGCATCACGAACGTCGGCTACCTCGTACAGGGCGACGACGCCGGCACGGTCTTCCACCCCGGCGACGCCCTCACCGTCCCCGACCACCCGGTCGAGACGCTGATGCTTCCGGTGCAGGCTCCCTGGAGCAAGATCTCCGAGGTGATCGACTACGTACGCGAGGTCAAGCCGCGCCGTGCGTACGACATCCACGACGCGCTCCTGTCCGACCTGGCCCGCCCGATCTACGACCGGCAGATCGGCGGGCTCGGCGGCACGGAGCATCTGCGTCTGGCCCCGGGCACCTCGGCGCAGCTCTGAAGTCCTGTCAGACTCCGAGGTCGTCGATGAAAGCGATCTTCGGAAGTTCCAGCGGGTAGTGGCGTGACCTCTCGACAGCGATCCAATCAATCAATGATTCGATTGATTCAAGCGCGTCATCTGGATCGGTCAACTCGGACATGAGCGCCAATATGTTCCGCGCGGCTGCCGCCTTTTCGGGATAATATTTTCCGAAGAGGTCGCAGCACATGTCCGGGTCGCGCGTATATTCTTGCTGCCGTTCGGCAACCAATTCCAGGCCGGCGCGCAGTACTCGCTTCACGAGTCGCAAAACGAGCGTTCGCGCAAACGCCTCCGTGGCGCCGTCGACGGCGCCACGGACCGTTTTGAGATCGAGTTCTAGATTAAACAGATGACTGAACGCTTCCGCATCAATCGGATAGGGGGCGATCCGTGGCGCGAAGTCTTCTCCGTACACCAGAGCCGATTGCGTCTTGATGTAGAAGCCGCTTTTGCGGTCCCTGAGTATGGTTGTCGCCGATGTAATGGCGAGGTCGATGTCGACGACGCTCGAGTGCCGGCTGCGCGTACGATCCGCGGCCTCCTGCATCCACACCCTGTCGAACGGGTGCTCCTGGTGCGTCACGGCTATGAGGTCAATGTCCGAACGTCCCCACACGGCTGTTCCGGTGGCCACCGATCCTCTGATGTAAACGCTGGCAAGATCTTCGTAGCGTGACCTGCATTCATCCACCAGACTCTCGATGAGGGGGCGCCATTGCGGACCCACCTTCTCGGCGGCGGCAAGATTTATCAGATGGCCGTCGGAATCAAGGGGAATGAACACTAGTCAATCCTCGCTGTAAGCAACTCGCCGGCTGTGGCTGTCACCTCGAGAAGCCGGTCGTTCTCCGCTGCCGTGCCGATGGTTACGCGGGCGGCTTCGGGAAAGTCGCGTATGAGGACCCCGCCGGCCTTGCAGTGCGCCGCAAAGGCAGCGGGATCCGCCATGGGGAGCCAGAAGAAATTCGCCTGAGACACTGGGGCCCGGGGCGCGAGTGCCTTCAGCGCCGGGTACATCCGGGCGCGTTCCGCGGTGATGAAGTCGACGCGGCGGCGTACCTCTTTCTCCTGCTCGAGCGCGGCGAGCGCGGCCACCTCGGCGAAGGTGCTGGTGGCAAAGGGGGCCAGGAGCTTGCGCATGGCGGTGGCCACTTCCGGCGCGGCGGCCAGCCATCCCAGGCGCAGGCCGGCCAGGCCCCACGCCTTCGACATGGTGCGGAGGATGACTACGTTGCGCCGGTCGCCGTACTCGACCAGTCCGTCCGGGACATCGGGGTCGGTGACGAACTCGCCGTATGCCTCATCCAGGACGACCAGGACCGATTCCGGGACCGAGTCGATGAACTTCGTGAGCTCCGCGCGGGTGACGGCGGTGCTGGTGGGGTTGTTGGGATTGCAGATGAGCGCCACTCGGGTGTCGGCGGTGATCGCCGCCGACATGGCGTCGAGGTCCTGACGGAAGTCGGCGGCGCAGGGCACCTGGACGGGACGTAAGTTGCCGCCCACCGCGGCGACCGGATATGCCTCGTAGGAGCGCCAGGGGAAGACGAACTCCTGGCCGGGTTCGCATACTGCCTTCAGCAGCAGTTCGAGGAGATAGACGGAGCCGAAGCCGGTCACGATCCGATCCGGTGTCACACCGTGGCGGTCGGCCAGGGCGTTGCGCAGGGCCACGGCCGCCATGTCCGGATAGCGGTTGGAGCCGTCGGCGGCGGCGATGATGGCTTCGAGGACACCGGGCAGAGGGCCGAAGGGAAGCTCGTTGAGCGCGAGTCTTGCAGCGTCGGGTGCCTGCGGGGCACCGCTGCTGTCGAGCGGGATGGGGCTTGGCAGGTAGGACGGCAAGGCGTCCAGTTCCGGCCGGGTGAGCTGCGCTTTCAACGGTCCTCCTGAGACGGGTGAACTCCGGTGCGGTGGGCGGGTCGCTGAGGGCAGCGAGGTCAGACCGGAGTGGGCACAGGCACCACGGGCATACGGGACGCCTCGGTGGTCCACGCCCCGTCGACGTGCTCGATGTAGTCGTAGAGGGGCTGGAACTGCACGCGCGCGCTCTCCTCGGATGCCACATAGCGCTGTGTCTTGAGGGCGACGTCGTGCGGGATCGGCTCCAGCGGCCCGAGCCCCGCCGACAGCACCTGCGCCTTGCACGCCCTTTCCAGGGTGATGTAGCGCCAGGCCGCCGCCTCCACCGAGGCCCCGACGGTGAGCAGGCCGTGGTACTTGAGGATCAGGGTGTTGAGGTCGCCGAGCGCCTCGGCGGTTGCCCGGCCGTCCTCGAAGGTGTGGGGAAGGCCGCCGAATTCGTGGTCCACCGCCTGGTCCTGGTAGAAGGCGCAGGTGTCCTGGCTGGTGATGGGGAGGATTCTGCCGGTGCTTGCCCAGATGCGTCCGTATGTGGAATGGAAGTGCGCCGAGGCCACCACGTCCGGTCGTGCGGCATGCACGCTGGAGTGCAGCACCAGGGCACCGATGTTGACCGGGTGGCGACCTGCCAGCACGTTGCCCTCGTAGTCGAGCAGGACGAGGTCGTCGACGTCGACCATCGCCAGATGGACCCCGACGGGGTTCACCCAGAACGCGTTCTTCACTTCAGGGTCCCGGCAGGCGAAGTGCCCGGCGAAGCCCTCGCCTTCGTCGTAGCCCCAGCGTGAGAAGAGGCGGAGCGCGGCGATCAGCTGGGTCAGCCGGTGCTGCCGCTCCTGAGCGATCGACCGAGTGATCTCGGGATCGTCAGTGTCGTTCACCAGGACGATCGAGCCCTTCATCGTGTTATCCCGTCGTTGTTGGATGGATTGCCGAGGTGGAACGTGCGGCCCGGCCGGCAGGGCGTGATCGCCGTGGGACGACCGACACATGAGGGTGGGCGCGAGGCGGCGAGCCGTTGCCGGAGCAGCGAGGGGCGGGGGGAGGTCCTGCGCCCCGCCATCCGGCCGGCGCTCGAAGCCGCAGGGTTCTACGGGGCGTGCCGAAGCGTCGGCCGTCTCGTCCGCGTGCCGTCCCGGGCTGTGGCCACAAGGGAAGGGAGCTCGCCAGTACGGCGGCCGGCACCGACCGCATCACCTGTGTGGTGGAGGTCGGTTCTCTCGAAGTTCCGGTGTTTCTGAGCCAGTTGAGAGATGACCGGGCTCGACGGAGCCTCGGCCCCGTCGGGAGGGCGGCTCAGCCGGTCGAGACGTTCGCGAAGATCTCGGGGAACGCGTCGACGAGGGCCTGCCTCATGGCCAGCTGTACCGTCTCGAAGTCGCCGTCTCCCGGGACCGAGACGAAATCGGTGAACTCGGGGAGGTCGAGGTAGGCGGCCCGGAAGGTCTCGAGGAACTCCGGGTCCTCCTCGTCGATTCCGCGCACGTTGATGCGGCGAACCGCTTCGGCCGGGGAGACGTCCAGGAAGATCGTGAGATCCGGCTTGGGCGCTCCTCCGAGGAGCCTGCGCAGGAAGTCGACGCTGCCGACCCCCTCGGCCTTGGCCAGGGCGTACTGACAGTAGACGAAGCGGTCGACGATCACGACGTCCGGGGATGTCGTGAGGTTCTCCGCGAGAGCGGTGACCCGGGCAAGCTGGGAGCAGGAGGAGACGAGGCGCATGGTCTCGCCGCCGATGAGCTCCAAGTGGTCCGCGAGCCCCTCCTGTTCGGCGATGACGTTGAGCGCCTTGCGTACGGGGGCCATGGTGAGGCTTCGGTGCGCTTGACCCGGAACGCCTTGTGAGCGGAGCCATTCGCCGAGCATGCGCACCTGGGTCGACTTGCCGGCTCCGTCCAGGCCCACCACGGCCACGAGTCGCCCGGTCCTCGATCCTGGCCCCGCGGGGTTTTGCTGTGCGCGCACTTGTACCGCCTAGTGAAAGTGTTCCGTCACCAAATACTGACCGGCCTGCTGTGCGGCTTTCGTGAGGGAAGGCGAGAACCAAGGATGCGGATACCTGTGAGGTGAATCCATGGTTCTGAAGTCGTGTCCCCCCGCCGACACCTGAGTGAACCTAGATCCTTACGAGCGACGTTGTAAACCGATTACCGGATGGCGTCTCGGTGAATGAGACGCGGGTGGCCGAGAAGTGGTGTCTCGATCTGATTGTTTTCCTGATTTCTGCTGGCCAGGCGCCATCTGAACGGGAGGTGTGCGATAGCGGCGGTGCCGGTGAGCAGCAGATGGGGGGCTATGTGCGGGCGGCAGATCTATGGGCGGAACTCGCCCGTTTTGTTGGGGAGTTGGGGGCCGTCGGTGATCGGGTGGCAGCCGACACGCCTAGGCGTGGAAGTGTGTTGACGGCTAATGCCGGGTCTGCTTAGTGTGCTCCCTCGTTGCTAATCTCGGCGGCGACCCGGGTGAAACGTCTCCGTTTTGCCGTCTGCCGCCTTGGATTCTTCTATTCCGGATTCTCGCAGCGCCGCGAGAGGTCGCTCCAGCCGTCGCCTTTTAAGCAGCGTGGCTATCTTCACGGGCATCTGGTCCGTCGATTTGGGGGTGGCCTTTCCGTGTCTGAGTACTTCACTAGGAGTTGCATTGACAGCGCAGTTGCCCGTTGACGACGGGGGAGTCGGCGCGGCCGTCGCCCGGCGTCTCGTCCTCGCCGATGCCGCCTACCAGTACACGCTCGCGCCGGTCGCGGACGCGCCCGTACTCGTGGTGGAGCTCGCACCTGAGGAAGGTGCCGGCACGCGGGCCGTGGAGTACCTGCGCCAGGGGGACACCGTCGCGCGAGCGCTGGCGGTGCTCGAGGCCACGGATGGGGCCAGGGCGCTCGCCCAACCGGCCGAGCCCCTGGCGACGTGGGCCGGTACAAGGCTCGACGAGGCTTTCACGGACCACCTGCGCACCGCCTTGGCGGCGCCGGGCCAGGCTCCGGATCCCGGTGCCACGGACGAGGCGCTCGCGGCGCTCGGTCCGGTCATGCTGCTCCGTACGCACGCCGGCGGGCAGCAGCCGTACACGGAAGTACTGATGTGTACCCGCATACGTGCCATCGGGGCGCTGTTCGTCCGCGTCGCCCAGTTCGACCATGCCGCCGACGTCGGCCTGGGTGAGCTCGTGGCGGCGGCGTTCAAGCACCGCACCGAACTCGAGGACTTCGTCCGCATCGAGGGCAACGCCTATCTGGGATACGAGAAGGACATCGAGATCGAGGAGAAGATCACCCTCGTCGACGAGGCCTCCATCTGGCCCCTCACCAAGAGCATGTGGACGGCCGTTGAGAACGGGGACTTCCCCGGGTTCGTCACCGACCCCGGATACGAGCTGAGCCGCTGGCACTTCGTGCAGTACAACTTCGAGGTGCTCGCCCCGGACGACGAGGTCGGCCACTACGCCTTCCAGGAGCGTGCGGACGGCACGTACCGGCTCAAGATGAAGAAGTTCGCGAAGGACTCCCTGCGCCGCGTCGAGACCTTCCGCAACGGCCTGGAGATTCCGGGCGCCGACTTCGAGGGCTACCTGGCCCGGGAGTTCCCCGACCTGAGCTTCAGGCGACTGCCGGGGCTCCGGCGTACGAAGTTCGACATCAACGTCCAGTCCCTCACCACCGGGCACTGCTTCGGCATCGAGACGGACGAGATCACCCTCAGCGACGGCACCGGGCGCAAGATGCGGCAGGTGGAGACGGAGTACCTGGAGACCCGTCGGCACGCCGGCATCGACGGGTCGACGATCGACGCCGAGCTGGGCCGTCTGACCAGTCTGGTCGAGGCGCATCTGGCGGGCCTCGGCATCGCCGCCAACCGCGGCCTCTACTCGAAGTTGTCCTTCCTGCGCGACTGTTCGCAGCCCGCCGACCGCTGACGGTCATGGAGCCGACCGCGCGACAGATCGCGGCGGCCGCGACCACCTCCTCCCTCAGAATCCGGCTGGACCGTAAGGACGTGCGGCGTGAAGACAAGTCGAAGGGGGATCCGGTCCTTCCACGACATCACGCGGAGTGATGTTGATGTGAGGCGCCCCATCGTGACGCTGTTCAGCGGTGGGCTGGACAGCACCTACCTCCTGCACCGCCTGGTGCAGGCAGGCGCCACCGAGGTGCACGCTCTCGGCGTGGACGTCGGTGGCGACGAGCAGCCGGAGCAGATCCGGCGGATCGCCGACCAGCTGGGAGTACGGCTCCATCTGGTCGACGGACGGGCCGCGTTCGTGGAGGAGTTCGTCAAGCCCGCGATCGCCGCGCACGGCGTGTACCTGGACACCCACCCCGTCAGCTCGTCCCTGAGCCGGCCGCTCATCGCCCGTACGGCCGTGCAGGTGGCGCGGGACCTGGACGCGCAGATGATCCTGCACACCGCCAACCGCTCGCAGAACACGCTGCGCCGGCTGAACGGCGCGCTCGAACAGCTGGGCTTCCAGGGGCACTTCGGCACTCCGTACGACCTCGATCCCGTGAGCCGGGAGATGAAGATCAAGGAGCTGCGGGCCATCGGCCTGGACGAGATGTCCGAGCGCTCGGCCAGCGGCGACTCGAACCTGTGGTGCCGCGAGTTCGAGTCCGGCAGCCTGGACGATCCGGAGAGCCACGAGGTACCCGAGTCCTACTACCGGTGGAGCGCGACGCCAGCGAGCCTCGGTACGCAGGACCTCGAAGTGACCTACCGCGCCGGAACACCGGTCGCCGTCGACGGGCGGGAACTCCCGCTCATCGACATCATCGAGCTGCTCAACCGCACAGTCGGAGCCCACGGCCTGGGCCGCCACACCGGCCTGGAGCACCTCGCGGACGGAATCAAGGTCCTCGAAGTGCGGGAGATGCCAGCGGCCTGGCTGCTGCTGGCGTCCCGCCGTCACCTGGAAACGGCGGTGCTCGACGCCGAGGCCCTCAGGGAGAAGATCCACGTCGAGCAGATCTGGGTCCGTGAAGCGCTCGAAGGACGCTGGTTCGGCGGTCTGCGAGCGGCGTGCCAGGCCTTCGTCACGGAACTCGTGGCCCCGGTCACCGGAACGGTGCGCTGGCGTCTGGCAGGCAGCCGGACCTCCACCGCCTCCATCGTCGCCGCCGACCCCAAGTACGTGCGCAGCAGGGAGGACTGGGAGTTGGCCGCCATCAGGGAAGAGCTCTCGCACCTGGGCGGAGCGGTGCACGACGGGAACGGAAACAGGAGCGGACAGTGGTAGGGCCCCAGCGAAACACCCAGTCGGCCTCCGGGCGCCTGGTCGTCATCGACGCGAGCGTGCCCACCGCGCGCAGCGCGCACACCCTCGGCTGCCACACCGTCTTCGTCCAGCGTCCCGGCGCCCCGGTGCACGACCTGGTCGACGACTTCTCGGGCTACTACAGCGTTGATTTCACGGGGGAGACGTTCAAGGAATTCGTCCTGGAGGTCCTGCGTCCGCTCGCTCCCACCGCGGTGGTCTCGCTCAGCGAAGCAGGTGCCCTGCCGGCCGCGCTCGCGAACTCCCTCCTCGGCACGCCCGGCACCACGGCCGACGTGCTGCGCCGCCTCACGGCCGGCGCGGTGGGTGGTGCGGCCGACGACGCCGGGGATCGGTACGCGTACACGTTCAGCGAGGCGGGAGCCCACCGGTGGGTGGCGCTCGTGGACGACGGACGACAGCCGACGCTGCCCGAGCACGTCGTTCCGGAGCGGCGGCTGACCGTCGGTGACCACGACGCCGTCGAGGCTGCCCTGACCGGGTTCCTCGACGCGGCGGGCCTGCAGAACGGTCCCGCCCGCATCCGGCTGCGGAGCCGGGACGGCGAGGTGCGCGTTCTCGGGGCCGCCCCGACCCCGGGCACGGACACCGAGGCCGAGCTGGTCGGGCGGCTCACGGGATTCGACCTGGTGCGCGCGTCCCTGGGCCGGGCCCTCGAGCTTGCCGGCGACGACGCCACGAGCCCCGCCCGCGCACCGGAAGGGGTCACCCGATGACGAAGACGACCGCGCTGTTCATCAACGACCACCCGTACGCGCACTTCGACCGCGGCGGTACCCACATTCTTCCGACCTCGGAGATCGAGATCCACATGGTGGCCCGCCAGCGGGTCCACGGCGGAGTCAGCGGATTCGCCGACCACCCCCTCGACCACGTCGCGCTCTGCGACGCCGACGATGAGGCCCGCCGGCGCGAGATCTGCGAGTGGACGCTGCGCAACCACCCCATCAGCCGGGTCATCGCCGTGCATGAGCGGGCGGTGCTCCTCGCTGCTGAGATGCGCTCGAAGTTCGGCCTTGCCGGGATGGACCACGAGACGGCGACCCGCTTCCGCGACAAGGTGCGGATGAAGGAGGCCGTACGGTCGGCGGGCGCCGCGGCCGTTCCCGACTTCACCGCCCTCGACAGCGTCGAGGACCTGGAGAAAGTGGACTGGGCCACCGGCCGCAAGGTCATCAAGAGCCGCTGGGGCCTCGCCGCGAAAGATCTCTACATCGTCGAGTCGCTGGAGGACGCGCGGCGCGTCGTCGGGGGTCTGGACCTCTCCGGATCGCACTACGAGGTCGAAGAGTTCGTCAAGGGACAGATCTACCACTGCGACTCCGTCGTGCGCGACGGGCACATCGTCTTCCGCAGCGTCGGCAAGTACCTGGCGGATCCCGCGAGTTACCGTCCGGGCTCCGTCTTCGGCACCGTCCTCGTGGGTGAGGGCGAGCTGCACCGGCGGATCACGGCGCTGAACGCGAAGGTGCTGGCCGCACTGGGGATCCAGGACGGCACCACCCACCTGGAGCTGTTCCGTACGGAGGCGGACGAGCTGGTGTTCTGCGAGGTCGCCGGGCGCCCGCCGGGCGGCATCATCCCCCCGGTCATCCAGGCGCAGTACGGCTTCAACATCGTCGAGACGCAGATCCGCATCGACGCCGGGCTCGACATCTCCCTCGGCTCCGCACCGGCCGCCGTGGACGGAGGCGGCACGAGCGGATTCATCGCCTTCTACCCCGGGGGCGGCGACGCGCGGGGGATCGACGCCGACCGGCTGGCGGACCTGGGCGTCGTGGAACACCTCACGCACAGCGGCGCGGGCAACGGCCGCGGAGGCGTCCGGCATTCGACGGACTTCCTCGACTCGTACGTGGTCAGGGCCCCCGACGACGAGGCGCTGCTGCACCGGATCGCCCGGATCGAGGCCGAGTACCGGCGGTGACTGGCCACCCGCGGTACGTCTCCTCTCCCCGCGGGCGCGACCGCTGCGCCCCGACCCATGAACGAAAGATGTGGCATGCCTGACTTCGACCTGATCGGCATCGGCACAGGGCCGGCGAATCTGAGCCTCGCGGCCCTGTCCGACCCCCTGCCCGAGCTCCGCACCCGGTTCCTGGACGCCAAACCGGAGTTCCGGTGGCACCCCGGACTCATGCTCCCCGACTCCCAGTTGACGGTGACGTACTTCAGGGACCTCGTCACGCTCGTCGACCCACGAAGCAAGTTCTCCTTCCTGAACTTCCTCGTCGAGTCGGGCCGGGCGTTCAGGTTCCTGGAGGCGAACGGTCTGAGCTGCTCCCGGCGCGAGTTCGAGCAGTACTACCAGTGGGCGGCCGCGCAGCTTCCGTCCCTCCGATGGGGCAAGCGCGTCGAGTCCGTGTCCCTGACCGACGACGGCTTCCGGGTCACCTCCGCGGGCGGTGCCACCAGCACGGCCCGCAATCTCGTCCTCGGATCAGGGTCCGAGCCCCGCCTGCCCGCCTTCGCGAAGCCCTTCGAGGGCGAGCGGGTGGTGCACAGCGGCAACCTGACCGTGACCCGCCCCGAGTGGAAGGGGCGCCGGGTTCTCGTCGTCGGGGCGGGGCAGAGCGGAGCCGAGGTCGTCAACCACATCCTGTCCGACGAGAACCGCCTTCCCTCGTCCCTGACCTGGACCTCCAGCCGCATCGGCTTCCAGCCGCTGGACGACTCGCCCTTCACCAACGAGTGGTTCTCGTCGAACTTCGCCGGCTACTTCAACGGGCTTCCCGCCGCGCGCCGCGCGGAGATCATCCGCGAGCAGCACGACGCCGGCGGCGACGGCATCACCGACGAGCTGCTGGGCTCCGTCTACCGGCGGCTCTACCACCTCGACCACGTCCTGCGGTCCGGGCTGCGCCACCGGCTCCTGGCGTGCCGACGGGCGGTGGACCTGGAGCAGAACGGATCCGAGATCGTCGTCGACCTGCACGACGTGAACCGCGGGGACGTCGAACGGCTCCCGGTGGACCTGGTGATCTTCTGCACCGGATACCACAGCCCGATTCCCGAGTACCTCAAGCCGATCCAGGACCAGTTGTCGATCGAGGACGGCAGGTTCGGCGTGCGGCCGGACTACTCCCTCGAGTTCGACGGCCCGCAGGACCTCGGCATCTACGTCCAGGGCTTCGCGGAGAGCACCCACGGCATCAACGACACGCTGCTCAGCCTCGCGTCCTGGCGCAGCGCTCGCATCGTCAACTCCGTGCTCGGACGCGAGGCGTACCGCGTCGCCGACGGGGCGACCACGGTGGTCTGGCAGTAGCGCGTCACATCCGAGCGGTTCTTCGGACCGCGCTCAAGGGGGAGATCATGAGTACCGACAACGCCGTGGCGAAGGCGCTGTTCGAACGGACGAGAGTCACGCGCAATGACGAACTCGTGTTCGTGGCGAAGCTGGCCGTGGCCCTGCTGCTCAGCTGTCTCGGCGGGTTCCTCGCCCTGACCTCCGGCCTGCTCGGCGCATCCGCCGGCGTTCTCCTGCTCGCCGCGACGTACACGCACATGGTGGAGCTGCAGCATCAGTGCCTGCACCACTCGGCCTTCCGCAGCAGCTCGCCGCACCGGCCCGTGGGATTCCTGCTCGGACTCCCGCTGCTCTCGGCGTACAGCCACTACCGGGTTCAGCACCTTCAGCACCACAAGTACCTGGGCACGCCCGACGACTCCGAGTTCTTCGGCTTCGACACGCGCGCGCCGCTGACCTGGGGGGCTCTGCTGCGAGGCACGCTCAGCCCCGCGCGGCTCCTCCAGGTCGTGGTGGACGTCCTCAAGAGCTGCCGTGGCAACTGGACGTACACGATGGGACAGATCGCCGACCGTGCCCGCCGGCAGGTCATCACCGAGTACCGCCTGTTCGCGCTGTACATCATCGGGGCCGTGGGACTGTCCGTCGGGGGGTACGGCCACGCCGTGCTGATGCTGTGGGTCCTGCCGCTCCTGCTGTCGATACCGATCCACTTCCTCCTGGAGCTGCCCGAGCACGTCCTGTGCGAGACGGACAGCACGGACGTGCTGCGCAACACCCGCACAATCAGCGGCAGTTGGTTCAGCCAGTGGTTCACCAACGGCAACAACTTCCACGTCGAGCACCACGCGTCGATGGTGGTCCCGATCAACCGCCTTCACGAACGTCATCCGGTGGCCAAGGAACACGCCGTGCACACGGACGACAGCTACGTGACCTTCTATACGAAGATCATGAGAGAGGCCAACCGCCACCGCAGGCAGCGCCGCGCGCTGGACACCGCCGTCAAGTAGGTTCGGTCGGCCCTTCCGGGAGAACTCACATGCACCAAGGGCTGTCCGCGGACACGCGCGTGCTGCGCGTGCTCGTCACCTCCTCTATGCTCTCGAAGGTCGCGGACTGGCAGATGGGCATCGTCATTCCGCTGGCGGTGCTCGCGGAGTCGGACTCCGTCGCCCTGGCGCTGGTCTCGTTCGCGCTGCGCGGTGTCTCCTACGTCGCCTCGCCCTTCCTGGGTGCGCTGATCGACCGCTTCGACAAGCGGACGATCTACGTACTGGCCCAGCTGCAGCAGGCCATGTGTCTCGTCCTGCTGGCGGCGCTGCTGTCCAGCCGGCTGTCGGTGGCCGCGCTGGTGCTGCTCTCGGGCTTCGGCGGGGTCGCGAGCACCATCACCGGCCAGTTCGTGCTCATCCCGAAGTTGATCAGTGCGCCCGCCCGTCCCGTGGCCGTGGCCAAGCTGAACTCGGCGATCGAGCTGTCGAAAGTTGTCGGGCTGGTCCTGGGCGGTACGGCCTTCGAGTTCCTCGGCCCTGCGCCGGCCTCGGTGTGCATCGCGGTCCTGTACCTGCTGGCGGGCTGCGTCGCGCTGCTGCTTCCCCGGGTGGCATCCAGCCGCGAGAAGATGGACATCCGCCGGGACCTCGCGATCGGATTCCGCTGGGTCGGCCGCCGCGAGATCCTCTGGCTCGTGGTGACCATGTCGATGACGAACCTTGCCATCGGCCAGCTGGAGCCCGTCCTGATCACCGAGTTCGGGGACCAGGACATGAACAGCACCGTCATTTCGGCGGTGTTGGCGGTGGGTCTGCTCATGGGCGCCCTCGCAAGCCGCCTGGCACCGGCCATCGCCCCCACCTGGAGCCCCGAACGGACCATTCTGGCGGCTCAGTTGATCGCGTTCGCCGGCCTGGTCCTCGTGGCCACGCCACTGCTGCCGGTGCGGCTCGCCGGCTTCATGCTGGAGAGCTTCGCTGTCGCCGTGAGCAACGTGGCCTCGATCACCTACCGGCAGGAGACGATCCCGGCCGATGTCGCGGGCCGGGCCAACGCGACGATCCGCATGTTCATCACGGGGGCCTCCCCCCTCTCCGGATTTCTCTTCGCGTGGGCGAGCCGTTTCGACGGCTTCCTGTACTGGCTTCCCGCACTGGGCCTGTGGGGCGCCGCGATCCTGATCTGGGCCGTCTACACCCGCAGCAGCGAACCGGCCGCCCAGGAGGCGGACCTGGAAGGAGCCTCCCGTGGAGATCGCTGAGCTGGATCACGTCGTCGTCGCCACGGTGAACCGCGACGAGGCCGAGGAGCACGCCTGGAAGGACAGCGAGGTGCCGGTCGACATCGTCAGGCTCGCCGAGTCCGACGGTCTCGACGAGGCGACCCTGACCGCTCTGGGGTTCGTGGCACGTCCGCGCTGGATCAACTGGTGCGCTCCCCTGCGGGACTCCGCGACGGAGTTCGAGGCCGCACTCTCCGGTACCGAGCGGCGCAACATCCGCCTGGGCCGCCGCTTCGTCCAGGACGAAGGGCTGCATGTCAGCGTCCGGGTCGGACTGACTCCGCAGCTCGTGGACGAGTTCCTCGTGCTGTACGACCGCCAGATCGAGGCGATGCCGCGCGGGAAGAACTTCGCCCGCCGCTGGCGCGACCGTCTCCTCGCGGCGGGTCACGAGCACGTCAGCGTCTGCGTGTACGAAGGCGCCCGAATGATCGTCGGCTCGCTGTGGTGGCTCCGCCCCGGGCAGTCCCTGCTGCAGATGCGCTTCTCCGCGGCCTCCGCCGACGCGCGCCTGAGCCGGGTGATGCGGGTCGCCTACATGGAGGCGTTCCACTTCGCCCGCGACAGCGGGTTGGCCTTCGCGTCCCTCGGCAACGACCCGTCGCTCTTCGGGCACGTCGTGCAGCCGGGACTGTTCACGTTCAAGAGCCGCTTCGGCTTCGCCCCCGTCCCCTCCCAGGTACTCGACCCCAAGCTGGCGGGCGAACACGCCGACCGGTTTCTCACGTTGCGCTCACTCTCCGACCCCGCGCTCGTGGTGACGTGGGGACGGCACCGGGGCACGACACTGTCCTGGCCGGAGTCCGCGCAGGCCCCCGGCCACGACCTCCTCATCCTGTCGGCCGCACCCGACGAGGCGCTGACGGGCCGCTTCCGCACGGACGGTTTCCGGGAGGCCCGGTCCGTGACGGTGGTGTAGCCGGGTGGTCCACGCGCGGTCGCCGCCGTGTCCGGTCGCATTCGAGGAGCGACACCGGCATGCGGAGCAGGTCAGCGGTGACTGGACGGGACGTCGGACATCGCAACCGGCCGGAGCACCGTCAGGGACTCTTCCTGGCGAGCCATCATCGCAAAGGAGAACCTGTCGATTTCCAGGCAGAGATCGACATCGTCCGGGTGGCACCCGCTGCGCAGCCCGGCGGCGAGATCTGCCGCGGCGCGAGAAGTCCTGGCGCGGTGGAGATACGGGGCCGCCTCGACATCGTCGCCGGCCATGCGTCGACCGATGTATTCGGCGCAGGCCCGGTCCTCGTCGGCCTGGCCGCCCTCGCCGGTGACGACGAACGTCACCGGACCGGAATCCTTGGTCTGCAGGTACCGCGCGGTCGGGCCGGCCACCACGAAGCTGGCGCACAGGACCAGCGGCGCGTTCGCGACGGCCAGAGCGCCCACGGTGCCTGCCGTCGTCTTCTGCACCAGCGTGCGCCCGGCGAAATCGCGTGACCTGAGCAAGCCGGGTGAGTTCACCGCGTCGAAGCCCGCTGCGGGGGCTCCGTCCTTCAACGCCAGCCAGCCCGGGCGGCTCTCCTTCAAGGCAAGTGCCTCACTCTCCGTCGACGCCAGGACGATCCTCTCGACGCCACGCGAGAAGGCCCAGGCAGCCACGGTGAAGGCGCGCATGACGTCGACGACGACAGCGACACGGGGAACTTCGGTCAACTCTGGGATGCCAACGAAGTGATGGTCCATCGCACCATTCTGAGGCCCTGGATCATCCGAAGAGCAGGGTCAGTACGGTCATCGGCCCGGCCCGAAGTCATACGGGTACTAGCCTTTCGCCATGTGACGCATCAGAGGCGGGCGGGGAGACAAGGGCGCGGCCGGCTACGAGGGTTACGCGGGCTGCGTGGACTGCGCGGGCTACGAGGCCTTCTGTGCACGCTCCTTGTAGGGGCGACGTCCGTGATCGCCGTCATGACGACCGCGTCGGTAGGGCCGCTCATCAGCGGGTCCGGCGCTGTGGTGCTCACCGCCGCTCTCGTGCTGACGGTGTGGAGTCCCCAGGACCCGAGGCTCCTGCTGCTTGCCCTGCCGGGGGCCGCGGCCGTTTCGCTGGTCGTCACCTTCGTCTACGAGGGGCCGGCCCGGTCGGCCGCGGCGAACTGGTGGACCGCCGAGACGATCGCGCTGATGATGCTGGTGGTCGTCGGGGTACGCCGCGCGGGCACCTGGACGGCGACCGGCCTCGCGGTGCTGCTGGCGACGACGATCACGTTGTCGCCGCTGCGCATCACCATGAACGTGGTTCCGCCCTCCAGCCGCGGCGAGACTCTTCAGCTCTGTCTGATCTGGGCGATCCTCGCCATGGTCGCGATGGGCGTCGGTGCCTACTTGCGGAACCTGGACGCGCGCAGCCGCGCCGTCGCCGTGGCGGAGCGACGGGCCGAACGGCTCAGCCTGGCCCGTGACTTGCACGACTACGCCGCTCATGACGTCACGGCGGTGGTCGTGCTCGTCGAGGCGGCGCAGGTGCTGGCGAAAAAGGACCCGCGGCAGGCGCTGGAACTGCTTCCCGAGATCGGGGCGGCGGGCGCGCAGGCCCTGAAGGCCATGGATCACACCGTTCAACTGCTGGCCGAGGCACCGGCAGGAGACGGGCAAGGCGGACGGCAGCACGTCGTGGAGGCCGCCGGACGCCGTGAACTCGCCGCCGCCGGCGATGCGGAAGCGAGGCCCGCGAACCCGCCGTCGCACAGTGGCTCGCGTCGTGACCTCAGCGAACTCGCGTCCCTGGTCGAGCGGTTCAGCCGGACCGGCTCACCCGAGGCGGTCCTGGTCATGGCCGAGGGAAGTGCGGACGACATCCCGGCGGAGGTCAGCGCGATGGGGTACCGGGTGATCGTGGAGGCGCTCACCAACGTACGCCGGCATGCCGCGAACGCGTCGCGTGTGGAGGTCCTCCTCCGACGCGAAGAGGCCGAGGGCACCACGCTGTTACGGGTCCGGATCACCGATGACGCACGGCATCCCGAAGCCGAGCCCGGTCTGGTCGCCCGTGCGCCGGGGGCTGGAGGCACCGGCATCAGCAGCCTCTCGGAGCGGGTCGCGGCGCTGGGCGGGAGCCTTACGGCGGGGCCTTGCGAGGGAGGTGGGTGGCGCGTTGCCGCAGTGCTGCCACTGGCCTCTTCGTGCCGGCCGTCCCGGTGACGCAATCTGCCGAATGGCTGATACCGATGGATGCCCCCGCCTGACAGCATGATCCGTATGTCTGAACGAACGGGGGGACGGATCGTTTTGGCGTTGGTCGTGATGTGCGCCGCGCTGGCCTACCTGGGCACCGGTGCCATGGACGATCTCGACGCCTCCCCTCGTGACGATCGGCGCCGGTTCGACTTCACCGGGCGGCGGCTCTCCGTCGTCGTGGGCGGTGCCGGCGAACTGCGGCTGGAGCGCGGGCGCGGGGACGGGCTCGTCGTGGCGCGCGAGCTCGCCGGAGCCGCCGCCAAAAATGCGAACTGGGCGCTGGACGGAACCACACTCCGCCTCTCCGCCGAGTGCCCGGGCATCGTCATCAACTGCCGCGGCACGTACGTGGTGAGGGTCCCTGGCGGTGTCGACGTGTCCGTGACGTCGCGGGGCAGTGTCGCGGTCGTCGGCTTGCGTTGCGCGCTGCGCATCTCCACCGGGACGGGTGACGTGAGAGTGGAGCGGACGTCCGGAATGCTTCGGCTGCGGTCGGGCAGCGGGCGAATTCAGCTCGAGGACGTCGAGTCCGCGTACGTCGATGCCCGTACTCGCCGAGCACCGCTGGCGCTCGCGTTCGCGCGCCCCCCGGTGCGGGTGACGGCGATTTCAGATGCCGGTGATGTCGATGTGACTCTGCCGAGCGCGCCGGCCGAATACCGCGTGGACGGCAGGGCGGGAAATGCGTCGGGCGTACACGTCGACTTCGTGGACGTTCCGGCGGCCGCCCGCAGCATAGTCGCCCGCACCGACAAGGGAGTCGTCAGAATTCGGAAAGCGGAGAGATGAAGAGAGTCTGACGACCGGGAATCGTGTCGCGATACCAAGTCGCCCTCTGCATCGGTCGTCGTACGGTCGCTACTCACTTGAATGGGAGTCACAGCTTCATGTACCGCATCATCCTGTCCGCCGATGACCTGGCACGTATCAGAATCAGCGATGGGGACGTTCCTCTGCTCGAAACCGTCTTCGCCCTCGAGGCGCTCCAGGAGACGGGTGATGATGGATTCGGTGAATGGCGTCGGCGGATACGCAGACACCTCATGAGTTCCGCCGCGAGGTCGGATCGCATCGGCCGCTTGTTACGTCTCGGGGGCGACTGTTCAGGGCTGCTCGAA
Source organism: Streptomyces sp. NPDC055013 (assembly GCF_053608645.1). Classification (NCBI taxonomy): domain Bacteria; kingdom Bacillati; phylum Actinomycetota; class Actinomycetes; order Kitasatosporales; family Streptomycetaceae; genus Streptomyces; species Streptomyces sp. NPDC055013. The sequence continues at coordinate 76,955 of NZ_JBSGVW010000016.1, read as the reverse complement.
CTCTGTACGGGCGCGCAGCATCCACAGGTGACATCCGCCGTCCAGGACTTCTCCGCACTGGCTGTGGCACCCCATTGGGAGCGGATCCGCGCCCACCTGGACGGTGCACGGGAGTCCCTTCGGCACATCATGGGACGCGACGGGGTCGGGGCGCTGCTCGGCAGCCTGGGGGCCGGCATCCGTTGGGAGCCCCCCGTGCTGGAGCTCGACGGTGTGCGCTCGGGCGAGCTGAAGCCAGGCGGGCGGGGCCTGGTCCTGGCGCCGTCGCTGTTCCTGCACCGGCCTGCCCACGTGGTGCGACTCGACCGGGGCGATCCGCAGGGCGCGCCCCTGCTGACGTTCCCCAACCGGCCGCGCCCCGAGGACCTTCCCGGTGTGCTGGCCGACTCGGACGCCGTGCGAGGCGAGCGGCGTGAGGATGCAGACAGCCTTGCGGCGCTGGTGGGCAAGACGCGCGCGGCGGCGCTGCGTGCGGTGCGGGAAGGCTCCGGCAACGCCGAACTCGCCGAACGGCTCGGAGTGACCACCGCGGCGGTCAGCCAGCACACGACGGTTCTGCGAGCGGCCGGGCTGATCTCGACGCGGCGCAGGGGCAGCCACGCCGTCCACACCGTCACGCACCTCGGACGGCTGCTGCTGCGGGGCAACGGCACCGAGTTGCGGCAGGTACTGCCGGTTGCGCGTATCACCGCGAGGCAGCCGACCACCGTGTGACGGGCATCGGCTGTCCTTCGCGTGTCATGGCTCCCTGATCGTCCCGGCATGCTGCACATGGTGCCGCGAGGCGGGGCTCGGCGGTATCGGCCGTTCGGCAGACCGATGCGCCGTCGGGGAAGCCGGCGTCACGTCCGCGCCATCAGGCCCGAGCCCCAGACCCAGGCGGCGATGCCCACGCGGTTGCGGACCCCCAACTTCTTCTGGAGCCGGGCCAGATGCGTCTTGACCGTTCCCGCGGAGATGAAGAGCTCGGCACCGATGTCGGAGTTGGTCAGCCCCTCCGCGACGAGGCGGGCCACCTCCTGTTCGCGTGACGTCAGCGGTTCGCTGGGCCGCCGGACCGTCCGGCGTTCGTGCCGGAAGCGGCTGAGCAGCCGCGTGGTGATCTCGGGGCTGATCATGGAGTCGCCGGCTGCGGCCGCGCGCACGGCCTCGACGAGCACGGCGGAACGTGAGCGCTTGAGGAGGAACCCGCAAGCCCCCTCGCGCAGCGCGGTGTGCACGTACTCGTCGAGGTCGAACGTGGTGACCACGACCACGCGCACGGACGGCATGGACCGGGCGATCTCGCGCGTCAGCTCCAGTCCGTCCATCTCCGGCATGCGGATGTCCGCCAGCAGCACGTCGGGCTCCAGGGAGCGGGTCGCCACGAGCGCCGCGACTCCGTTGTCCGCTTCACCGACGACCTGCAAGTCGTCCTCGGCTTCGAGAATGCGGCGGAATCCCATACGTATGCTGGCTTGATCGTCGGCAAGAACAATCCGCGTCGTCATACCGCTCATGGTGCCATGGCCGGCGGAACGTTCGCGGCTGGGTGATTCCGGTCATTCATGCGTCGGTTTCGGTCAGCCTGTGCGGAGCTGTGTGACCTCCCGAGGAGCCTTCCCTTAGAGATGGACGCTCGAAATCCCGGCTGGAAGCGGATGTCGGGAGTCCGATTAAGCCTCACCTTTCCGGGTTGCCGACCGGAATGCAGGGAGGAAAGGATCGGAACATGTCGAGGAGCGGGAGGGCGTATGGACCCCGGATATGAGGCGTTTACCATCGCCGATTCCACCTGGTACGAACCGTTGGATCGCTGCGAGGACTCCTCGACTCGCTTCTCGCTGAGCGTAGGGGAAATTCCTGACGATTGGCGGCGCATACACCAGGGTGTTTGGGAATTCCTGACGCCCGTCGGTGCGACGGACATGCCGGAGCAGGGCTGGAAGATACATGTCAGTGCTACGCCGGACAGTGCCGAGGAGACGATCGAAGCGGCCTGGAAGGTGTGCCGACGGCTCGCCGTGCCCTGGAAGTTCCTGCGGAGCAGACGCATCGTCACGGCGATGAACACCAAGTACGCGGGCCGGGCCACGAGCGGCAAGACCGTGACCGTGTACCCGCGTACGGAGGGCGAACTGCGTGCCGCCCTCACCGAACTCGAGGGCGCGCTGCACGGGCGCCCCGGACCCTACGTCCTGTCCGACCACCGCTGGAACGAGGGCCCGGTCTCCGTCCGGTACGGGGCCTTCAAGCTGATGTGGTGCGAGTTGCCGGACGGCACCCGCGTGCCCGCGTTCCGCGATTCCCAGGGGCAGTTGACTCCGGATCACCGCCGCCCGGCGTTCACCGTGCCCGAGTGGGTCGACACGCCGGAGTTCCTCGCCGACCAGATGTCGGCCGGCGCCATGGCCGAGGGCGACGGCACGTTGGGCGGCTACCGGGTACGCAAGGCGTTGCACTTCTCCAACGGCGGCGGCGTCTATCTGGCGGATGACGCACAGGGCCGGCCGGTGGTCCTCAAGGAGGCCCGTCCCCACGCGGGGCTCGACGCGCTCGGCGCCGACGCGGTGCATCGGCTGCGCACCGAGGAGGCGATCCTCCGACGGCTGGCGCACCTGCCCTTCGTACCGCGCGTGTACGGCTCCTTCACCGCCTGGGAGCACCAGTACCTGGTGATGGAGTACGTGGAGGGGGAGACCGTCAACGCCTGGCTGGGGCGGGAGTATCCGCTCACGCGGTACCGGCCGACGGAGGCTGCCCGCGCCGAGTTCGCCGCTCTCGCGGTCCGGAGGATGGAGCAGGTCGAGGAGTGCGTACTGGGGCTGCACCACGACGGCGTGGCCTTCGGTGATCTGCACCACCGCAACATCCTGGTCCGTCCCGAAGGCGGCATCGCCCTCGTCGACTTCGAACTCGCCATGCCGCTGGACGCCGTACGGACGGCCGCGCTCGGAGCTCCCGGCTTCACGGATCCGACGATCACCGACCCACGGGACGCGGATCTGTTCGCGCTGGGATGCTGCCAACTCGCCTCGCTGGTGCCCCTCACGGTACTGACGCTGCGCAACCCGGCGGCGGTGGCTTCGCTGCTGGAACTGGCGGTCACGTCATTTCCGGCGCTGCCGCCCGAGTTCGTGCGGCGCATGACCGAGCGGCTCGCGCTGTCGCCCGCGCTGCGGCCTCACCTGGGCGATGCGTACACCCCGGTCCCGGCCGCCGTACTGCCCGCACCGTCCGTCGACGAACTGCTGCGCGGCATCGCCCGCGCCGCGGACGGCCGCCGCGCGGACCGGCTGTTCCCCGGGGATGTCGCCGGTCACCGGCCGGGAGCCGCACTTGGCCTCGCGTACGGCACTCCCGGAGTGCTGCTTGCTCAGCTGGCGGCCGGGAGCGTCCCGTCGGACGAGCACGTGGACTGGCTCGTGCGTACGGCGCGACGGGCTCCCGTCGATGCGCCGACAGGACTCTACGGCGGACTCGCGGGGGCTGCATGGCTGCTGCACACCATGGGGCACGGTGAAACGGCGAACCTCGTCGACCGGCTGCTGGCAGGCCCGCTGCCGCTCTCACCCGGCCTGTTCGGCGGACTCACCGGCATCGCTCACCTCTTCCTGGACGTCGGACTCAAGGACGAGGCCCTCGACGTCGCGGCCCGCGTCCGCGAGCGGATCGGGGAGCAAGGGGCCCTGGACCGACCGGGGTTGATGAACGGCTGGTCGGGCCCCTCGATCCTCTTCTCGCGGTGCGCCGCGTCGACCGGGGACCTGGAGTGGGCCCAAGCCGCCGAAGAGGCCGTGCGCCGCGATCTGCGGCACGCCCGCGAACTCGACGGCATGCTCCAGATGCACAGCTCCGACCGGTTGCTGCCGTACCTCGCCGAGGGGTCGGGGGGCGTGGCACTGGCCGCACTGGCCCTGCCCGAAGCGCAGGCCGCGAACATCGACGCCACCGACGTAGTGGAGGGCACGCTGCGCGCCGGAGCAGTGCAAGTCGTCGTACAGGGAGGGCTGTTCAACGGACGCTCCGGACTCGCATACGTGCTCTCCCATGCCCTCGTGCGCCTACCTGACTGGCGGGAGGAGCTCGACACCCATCTCCGAGCCCTGGCCCTGCACCTCGCACCGTTCGAGGACGCCCAGGTGCTGCACGGAGATCAGCTGGTCCGTCTTTCGACGGACCTGGCCACCGGCTCCGCCGGCGCGATCGTCGCGCTGAAGGCGGCACAGACCCCCGGCAGCTGTCTGCTCCCCGGTGCTCACCCGACTCACGGGTGAGCACCCGGCCGGACGACCGCGCCGGTGCCCGGACCGACGAGTTGAGAAAGGAGGTGTTTCGCATGCTGAACGTTCTCGCCCTTCAGGAGCTCGACGAGGAGACCGTCGTCGACGCCCCGATCAGCACCATCAGCCTGGGCGGCTGCCACTGAGCCGTCGCTCGGTCTGCCGCGCGGCAACCGGCCCGCCTGGACCCATTGCGGAAGGAGGTGTTTCGCATGCTGAACGTTCTCGCCCTTCAGGAGCTCGACGAGGAGACCGTCGTCGACGCCCCGATCAGCACCATCAGCCTCGGTGGCTGCCACTGAGGCAGACGTTCGACCGCCGTCGAACGTCGGACGGCCCGGCGAGTTGAGAAGGGAGGTGTTTCGCATGCTGAACGTTCTGGCTCTCCAGGAGCTGGACGAGGAGACCGTCGTCGACGCTCCCGTGAGTTCCGTCAGCGTGGTCGCCTGCCACTGAGGTGAACAGCCGGCGCTGGCCGGGACTTTTCACCCCTCGACTCAGCACAGAAGGAGGTGACTTCCCATGCTGAATGTTCTCGCCTTGCAGGAGCTGGACGAGGAGACCGTCGTCGACGCTCCCGTGAGCTCCGTCAGCGTCGTCGCCTGCCACTGAGGCACGGCACCGACGTCGTAGGAAGTGATCGCTTGCTTCGAGGGAACGAGGAGGTGTTTCGCATGCTGCACGTGCTGGCTCTGCAGGAGCTGGACGAAGAGATCGTCGTCGACGCTCCCGTGAGCTCCGTCAGCATCGTCGTGTGCCACTGACACACGGCAGTCACCGGATCCACTCGTTCCGAGAAGCGAGTTCGGGGAGGCCACAATGAGGGTGGCCTCCCCGGGCTCCTCCCAGTTTATGCTCCCCGCGGAGGACAGAGAACCGTGCCTGCGGCGTCTCGCACCCCACAGCCCCTTGCCGGAACCACGAGCATGCGCCGCCTGTTCGTCTCCGAAGTGCGGGCCTACCCCGGCAGAGTCGCCGGTGCGGCCCTGGCCTGCGCGACGACGGCGGCCGGGGTGGGCGCGTGCGCGCTGCTGTTCATCGGCGCCGGCCTGCCGGACTTCCCGGAGAACTCGGTGGCGGCCGACACCGCCCTGGACGCGCGGAACGTTCTCTCGCTCCTGCTGTCCATGCTGCTGATGTCCGCGGTCATCGTGATCGGCTCGACCGTCTCGCTGTGGACGGGGCAACGCCTGGCCCAGTTCGCCGTGTTGCGCGCCCTCGGGGTCACCGCCGGCGGACTGCGCCGCTCCGTAGCTGTCGACGTGGTGAGCCTCGCCCTTCTCGCAGCCGCGGTGGGTGCCGCCGTGGGCATGGTGCCGCTGGCCCACCTCGGCAGGGACCTGCTGGTGGAGCGGGAGCTGTTTCCCGCGTCGGCTCCCCTCCCACCGGCCGACCAGATCTGGTGGACGGCGGTCGTCGTCTGTCTCACCACGGCCGGAGTGGGGCTGCTGGCGGCCATGGCCGGCGTACTGGCCGCGGGCCGGGTCAGCCCGGGGATCCTGCTCAAGGACGCGGAGCTGTCGGTGGCCTCCTCTCGCAGTACTGCGCGGCTGGTGACGGGCATTGCGATGGCCCTGACCCTCTGCGTCCCGCTGCTGTTCGTCATGGCGTTCATGGACCTGCCCGCGACGGTGCGGGGCGCCATGGCTCCCGGCCTGGCGCTGATGGTGATCCCCACCCTCGCCGTACTCGCTCCGTGGATCGTGCCCTCGCTCGTCGTTCCTGCCTGCTGGGCCATGCGGATCCTGGACCCGCGCGTGGGACGAATCGCCGCCGCCGGGCTGCGGGCCACCCCGGCGCGTACGACGGCGATGGCGGTACCGGTCCTGCTGGCGGTCGGCGTCGCCGTGTCCCTGCTGGGAGCGGGCGCCACCATCGGCCGGACGGTGGAGCGGCAGACCCAGGAGGGACTGCGCGCCGCCGGTGTCGTCACCGCAGAACCGGGCCACCGCCTCCCCGCGACGGCACGGCCGTTCCCCGGGGGAGCGGCCACGCCCTTGGTGGCGTCGGAGGTCACCGCCCCTGCGACCTCCTTCGACGACCAGCCCGCGGCCACCAGTGCGTGGGGCGTGGACGGCCGCGCGCTGGCCGGGGTCGTGGATCTCGACGTGCGTGAAGGGAGCTTGGGGGATCTTGGCGAGGGCTCCTTCGCGGCCGGAGCCATACAGGCCGAAGGGCACCACTGGCGGGTCGGCGACAAGGCGCGGCTCACCCTGGCCGACGGGTCGCACCGGACGCTGACCCTGGTCGCCGTCTATGAACGCGACCTCGCCTTCCCGGAGTTCGTGATCCCGCGCTCCACCGCCCTCGACCACACTCCGGCTCCGTACGCCGACCGCATCCTGCTCACCGGCGAGTTCCGGTCCTGGCCGAGGGAGCCGGGCCAGAAGGTCGCCTCACGGGCCGGGTACCTGGCCGATCTCAGCCCCCGCAACCCCGCCGACGACCTGGCCTCCCGTCTGATCGTGGCCGTGGTCGCGGGCTACGCGCTGCTGTCCGCCGCTAACACCTCCTCGCTCGCCCAGCGAGACCGCCGCGCGCAGCGCTCCCAGCTGCGGGCGATGGGGCTCGGCAGGTTCCAGCTGCTGCGCTGTGTCCTGTACGAGGCGGCCGGCGCCACCGTGGTCGGCGTGGTCCTGGCCGCCGTCACGGCTGTGACCTGCCTTGTTCCGCTGTCCATCGTCCTCGGCGCCGGAGCGTTGCCGGGCTTCGACGTGCCGTGGACCGTCGGAGTGCTGGTCGCCGCGGCTCTCGCGGTCGGCGTGCCGTCGGCCATGACCGCTCACCCCATGTCCAACGTGCAGGAGCAGTTCGCGAGGAGAGCGGCATGACCGAGCCGGGTGGGCACAGGAATGCGCGAAGGCGGCTCGGCAGGCTGTTCTGGTTCCTGTACTTCGGTGAGTCGGCGTCCGCCGTGGGTACGGCCGCCTCGGTCATCGCGCTGCCCGTCGTCTCCTTCCACAACAGCGCGGACGTACGGCTCGCCGGATTCATCAGCACCGCGCTGTCGCTCGGAATCGTGCTGGCCAGGCTGCCCGCCGGCGTCCTCGCGGACCGGTACGAACGCCGGAGCCTGCTGCTCGCCTGCAACGGTGCCGGTGCCCTCGTCCTGGGAACGCTCGCCGCGCTGGAATCCGTCGGCGAAGCAGGATGGGGGGTTCTCCTCGGCGCCGCCTTCCTGCTGGGCGCGGTGGGGAGCACACTCGCACCCGCCGAGAACGTCGCCGTACGGAACTTCGTCCCCGCCGAACTGCTGCCCAGGGCCCTGGCCTTGATCCAGAGCCGGGCGGCCGTCGCCATGATCGCCGGTCCGCTGGCGGGCGGCGTGCTGCTCAAGGTCGACGCCGCCTGGGTGTTCGCGGCCGACGCCGGCACCTACCTGGTGGCGGCCTGTTTCGCCGCGCTGCTGCCCGCGGGGGCGGGTCCCAGAAGTGCTGAGCAACCACCTCTGAAGGCGGTGGCGGAAGGGCTTCGCTTCCTGTGGCGTTCGCCGTTCCTGCGCTACGGCGCACTCAACGCGACAGTGCTCAACCTGGTGTTCAACGGCCTGCTGATCGTCATCATCGCCTCGGCCGAAGGCTCCGGCGCGGGCAGCCTCGGCATCGGCGTGCAGACCGCCGCCCTGGGAGCCGGAGCACTGGCCGGCTCCGTCGTCGCGGCTCCGGTGGCACGGCGTCTCCCGGCGGGACCCGGCATCGCCTGTGCCACCGGCGTCGTGGCCGCCGCGCTGCTGGGGTTCGCGACGGTCCACAGCACATGGGGCGCAGCGCTGCTGCTGGCCGCCGCCACCGCGGCGGGCCCCGTGATCACGGTGATCATCACCTCGACCCAGATGCGCATCACTCCGCCCCGTCTGCAAGGGCGTGTGCACAGCGGCAGCGGGTTCCTCTCCCAGGCTGTCGCGCCTTTCGGGCCGGCGCTGGCCGGTGCCGGATCGCATCAGTTCGGCCTGACGCCGACGGTCGCGGGCGCCGCCGTGGTGGTGCTGCTGCTGGCGGTCGGCGGTGGCTTCATCGCGACGCGGCACGCGGCGACGAGCGATGCGCCCGGGGAGTTCGAGGAAGAGCCCATGGAGGTGAAACATGGCTGACACCGCACCGGCGGCCGACCGTGCCGTGCCCGAGCCGGCCGTCGACGGTCCTCGCGATCCGTTTCGTTGGCTGGAGGACGGCGATTCCCCGCGGACACGTTCCTGGCTGGCGCTCCAACGGACCCTGCTGGAGCGCCACTCCCGCCGGGAGCAGGACGCCGAGGCGATCTGGCGGCACGTCCTCACCGACATCGAAACGTCCGCGACGGGCCGTCCCCTCACGCCGCCGGTGGAGGCCGGAGGGATGCTCTTCAGGCATGAACTCACCGAGAACGGCGGGGAGTCACTGACATGCTCCGAGTCCGGTGACAGCGGCCCCGGTCGCGAGCTGTTCGGCACGAGCGGGAACTCTGCCGTCAGCCGCCTGGCGGGCTGGCAGCCCGATCCGACGGGGCGCGTGGTCGTGGCGCAGCTGCACCGTGACGGACACGAGAACGGCGGCCTGCACCTCATACCGGTCGGCCCGGCCGGGGAACCGGGAGAGCTCTCCGACGCGTCGCCGCACCCGGCCATCGCCTTCCTCGACGGGCTGTTGCTGTACAGCTCGGGCACGCGCACCGAACACACGCTGCACGCCCACGGTCTCGGCGACGGCAGCACGCGAACCGTCGAACTCCCCGTCGCCGGCCCCGTACGGCTGTCGCTGCACGGGGGCGCAGGGGGCCATCTGCTGCTGAGGACCCGGTCCTCGGGCTCCTCGACAGCCCGCTGGTGGTGCACGCGCTGGAGCGGGACGGGCACCCCCGACTGGCAGCCCCTGCCCCTCGACGACCTGCGCGTCACGGCCGTCGCGCTCGGCACCGACGAGGCCTACGTCGCCGCACACGACGGCGACCTGTTCGTACTGGACCTGTCCCGCGTCGCGAACGCGGCCGTGACCGAGCCCGCCCGACTCGCGTCCGACTCCGATCCGGAACCCGCATCGGCCGGTGGCATCCGGGCGTTGCGCGTGCTGGGTGCCCGTACGGATCCCCACCTCGCCGTGCTGAGGCAGTCCGGGACCGTGCGCCGCCTCGACATCCGGCGTGCGGTCGAGGCGGCCGGCTCTCCCCTGGGCACCGATACCGGCGAGGCACCGGCCCACAGCTTCACCTGGCCCGCCCGCCTGCGTCTCGGCCCGACGTCCTACGACAGGGACGCACACCCCGGTGACTCCCTCTGGCTCCTCGCCGACGACCCTCACCACGGTGCGCTGAGCAGGCGTGTCACCTCCAGGGCGCCCATCGAACCGCCGTCCCCGCGATCCGCTCTGCGCACGCTGACGGCCGCCTCCCGGGACGGAACCACCGTCCCCATCACGATCTGCGACCCGCCCACCGGCACCCGGCACGAACCGGCACCCACTCTGGTCACGGTCTACGGCGGCTTCGGCGTCCCTCTCGAACCCTCCTGGGACCCGATCTTCGCCGCCTGGCTCGTCGCCGGCGGACGTATCGCCTGGGTCCACGCCCGAGGCGGCGGCGAGTTCGGGAACGACTGGGCGGCCGCAGGACGCGGTCCGGGGAAGTCCGACACCGTCGACGACCTGTGCGCGGCGGCACAAACGCTCCAGGCCGAGGGAGAGACGAGCCACGGCCGACTCGCCGCGCTCGCGGCCAGCAACGGCGGCCTCGTCCTGTCCGCGGCCCTGGTGCGTGCGCCCCACCTCTTCTCGGCCGTCGCCTGCGCCGCCCCGCTCACCGACATGGCGCGCTACCACGTGGGCGGACTCGGACCGCTGTGGAGTGCGGAGTACGGGGATCCGGCCGACCCCGACGCGCTGCGAGCACTCCTGACGTACTCCCCGTACCACCATGTCCGCGACGGTGACGCCCTCCCCGCCGCGCTCTTCATCACCGGAGGCAACGACGCCCGGGTGCGACCGTGGCATGCCTGGAAACTCTGCGCCGCGCTGCAGGAAGCCACCTCCGGTGAGTCGCCCCTCCTCCTCGACCATCAGGAGAACACCGGCCACTACGGACGAGCGGGCGGCGACGCCCGGTCCCTGAGCGCCCGTGTCCTCGCGCTGCTCGCCGCCCGAACCGGCCTGCGGACACCACCGCTCGGGCCCCCGTCCGTACCCGCGTCACTCACGAGGAGCGTCACATGACCTCGGCCCCCTTCCACCACGGCACGACACAGCAGGCACACGGTTTCCCGGCGGCCTCCGCCGTCGACCTCACCAAGGTGCACGGCAACGGTGCGCGCGGCGTCACCGCGCTCGACCGTGTCACCGTCTCCTTCCACCGCGGCCGGTTCACCGCGATCATGGGGCCCTCCGGATCGGGCAAATCCACCCTGATGCAGTGCCTCGCCGGCCTCGACTCGCCGACCTCCGGGTCCGCGCGGATCGGTGACCTGGAGCTCTCCCGGCTCTCGGACCGGCAGCTGACCCGGTTACGCAGGGACCGGATCGGCTTCATCTTCCAGTCGTTCCACCTGCTGCCCACCCTGACCGTGGCCGAGAACATCACCCTGCCCCTGGGCATTGCCGGACGCCGTGCGGAGCCGCAGTGGCTGGAGCAGGTCACCACGGCCCTGGGCCTCCTGGACCGGCTCCGGCATCGTCCGGGCCGGCTCTCCGGCGGCCAACAGCAGCGGGTGGCCTGTGCCCGCGCCCTGGCAGGCCGTCCCGAGATCATCTTCGCGGACGAACCCACCGGAAATCTGGACACCCGCTCCGGCGCCGAAGTCCTGTCCCTGCTCGGCCAGTTGGTGCGCCGGATGGGTCAGACGATCGTCATGGTCACGCACGACCCCGCCGCCGCGGCGTACGCGGACCGTGTGGTCTTCCTGGCCGACGGCCGCATCGTCGACGAGATCGAGCAGCCGAACGCGGACCAGGTGCTGGAGCGCATGAAGCGTTTCGACCGTCCGGGCGGTGCCGGTCGAATCTGAGCTGCCCCGGCCGGTAATCCCCCGGCTGGCCGGGGCTCTCCATCGTCAACTGCTGGAAAGGTCAAGGACATTGACCCGCCCCGCGCGCGCCAGCAGAATGAGCCCGCATCCTTGAGAGCGCTCTCAGAGGCGAGGGAGACCCATGAACGGCATGAACGGCATGAACCACATGCACGACATGAATCGCATGAACCGCGTGAACGGCATGCAGGGGCCGGCGCTCAGTCGCCGCGCGCTCATGGGTACCGGCCTGGGCCTCGGCGTCGCGGCCCTCGCGGGGACCGGCGCCGGCGCCGCTCACGCCATGCCTTCCGCATCCCCTCGGCGGCGAGGACTCGCCTTCCTCGCCGCCGCCATGGACGCCTACCCCGATCACGGCCCCATCCGTCTCGCCCAGAGCTACAGCGATGAAGCCGGTCTGTTCAGCACCGCCTTCACCTACGACAACGCCCTCGCGATCCTCGCCCTCCTCGCCATCCGCACCGCAGACGGGCGCGGCCGCGCGGTCCTGCTCGGGGACGCGCTGCTGTACGCCCAGCAGCACGACCCGGTGCACGACGACGGTCGGCTTCGGCAGGGGTACAACGTCGGGCCGTACACCTTCTACGACGGCTCACGGCAGCCGGACGGGTTCGTGCGGGCGGACGGGGCCGTCAATGTCGGAACGCAGTTCGGGTTCACGGGTACGGCCGTGGGGGACATGGCCTGGGCCGGGATCGCGCTCAGTGCGCTCGCGCGGCGGACGGGGGAGCGGCGGTTCCTGGGCGGTGCCGTGCGGATCGGGGAGTGGATCGAGCGGAACGGCCGTACCGATGAACCCCTCGGTGGATACAAGTTCGGGGTCAACGGCGCCGACGAGAAGTTGCCCTTCACCTCCACCGAGCACAACACCGACCTCCTCTGCCTCTTCGGCCGGCTCGCCCGGCTCACGGGGGACAGGGGGTGGGCGGCGCGGCGGGCGCGTGCCGAGGCGTTCGTCATGAGGATGTGGGAGCCGGCCGGCGGCTTCTTCTACACCGGAACCAACGACGGGGTGACCGTCAACAAGTCGCCGATCCCCGAGGACACCCAGACCTGGACCCACCTCGCCCTCGACTCCCGCGCCCACGCCCGGTCGCTGGACTGGGCCGCGCGCGAACTGGCCGTCCTCGACCACGCCGCGCGACGCAACAGCACAGTGCCGGCGGGGCAGTCGTACGACGGCGTCACCTTCAGCTCCGCCAGTCTCCTCGCCGACGAGGACGCCCCCATCGCCGACTCCCAGCCCAAGCCCGACCGCAACGCCGTCTGGTTCGAGGGGACCGCCCACCTCGCGCTCGCCCTGCGGGACCGGCACCGGCGCGGTGACGAGGCGCGGGCGCGGCGGCTGCTCGACTCCATCGAGCGGGCCCAGGACCTGCTGGGTGGGTGGCAGACCGTCGGCGGGCGGGCACTTCCGGAGCGGGCGGGGGTCGTGTCGGCCAGCAGCCCGCTCGACACGGGGTTCGGGTTCGGGTACTACCCGTATCGGCACGTGGGGGCCACCGCCTGGTACCTGATGGCGGCCACGTGCTCCAACCCGCTGCGGGTCTGAGCCGGACCTCGCCCCGAGGCAACCGGGTCTGGCTGACCCGCCGCCGACTGCCCCTCGCGCTGATTCCCGTGCATCTCGGGCTGTGGGTGCTCCTCACCCTCGTACGCAACCGATCGTCGCTCGCCGGCCTGCGCGCCTGGTTCGGCGGCTTCCTGGAGGGCGTACGGGAACCGGCCGGTGAGCGGCGGCCCATGCGATGGCACACGGTGTGGCGGTTGTGCCGGCTGGGACGGCCGCCGGTCATCTAGGGCCACGAGCGGGCCGGGCCGGGGAGGGGATGGGGACGCGGGTCCCGGTCGCTCACCTCCGACGACCGGGACCCGCATACGTCCCCGAATCCGGCCGCGGCGGCGACACTCCCCCGAGTTACGCGTCGTACGCGCGCACCGTCGGGCCAGATCCGATGAAGTGATCACATCAGGCCACACCAACGGATCGCTAACATGTGGCCAACGATGCTCCGTTTCGGCGCCGTTCAGTTGGCGTGAAGTCGACGGACGGTGACGGGAGACGACCTGGGTGGAACGGTTCGTGGCCGAGTAGCGTCGTGAAGGGTGTGGCGGGAAACCGTCGTACATGGGCTGTGCATGGGTTGCACATAGGTCACACACAAGGGCGCGGGCCCGTCGCGTGGGAAGGCAGTGGCGGCGTGAAGCGGTACGGGCTGCGGTTCGGACTGCTGGGGCCGGCGGTCGTGTTCGAGGCCGGGGCGGACGACGGCTCCTCCGAGTCCTGTGCCGGCCGGAGCCCCGGCGACGACGCGCCGAGCGTGTCCGAGCGTGCCGTCCGGACCATTCGCAGCCCCAAGGTGCGGGCCCTGCTCGCCACGCTGCTGCTCGAAGGTGGCCGGGTCGTCTCCGTCGAGTCGCTGACGGACGTGCTGTGGGGCGGGGCGCCGCCCCCGTCGGCGCGGGCCTCGCTGCACAACCACGTGGCCCGGCTACGGCGACTTCTCGACGACCCCGAACGGCTGCGGGCGGCACCGCCCGGCTATGTCCTGCGCGTCGACGAGGGCGAACTGGACGTCGACGTCTTCGTCACCGGTGTCGCCGCGGCCCGCGTCGCCCATGCCGGCCGGGACTGGGAGCGCACGCTGCGCGAGAGCACGGCAGCGCTCGCACTGTGGCGCGGCACGCCCCTGGCCGGCCTGCCCGCCGAGGTGGGCGGCTACGCGCTCGTCCAGCGCCTGGCGGAGGCGCGGCTCCTGCTCCTGGAGTGGCGCTACGACGCCGAGCTGAGCGTGGCCGGGCCGCGCGTCGACGCCCTGGTACCCGAGCTTGCGGCCCTGGCCGCCGAACATCCCCTACGGGAGTCCTTCCACCGCCACCTGATGCTCGCCCTCCACCGCACGGGCCGACGGGCCGAGGCCCTGGCCGTCCACCGTGATCTGCGCACGCGTCTGATCGAGGAGTTGGGGGTGGAGCCGGGGGTGGGGGTGCGGGAGGCGCATGTTGAGGTGTTGCGTGCGGGTTCGGAGGGAGGACGCGCGGCATTGGTGCGCGGGGGTTCGGAGCGTGGGGGCGGCGACCCGGCGCGCGGTGCCGTCGGCTCTGCCGCTGCCCAGGTCGGCGACGTGCCCCACAACGCCGTGAACCCTGACGCTACGCGCGATGACGACACCACCCGGCGACCCGGGCAAGGCGATGCCCTCCCTGAGGGGGACGCCCCGGCCGGCCCACCCCGACCGCCCCGCCCCGCCCAACTTCCCCCACCTCCAGCCCACTTCACGGGCCGTACGGCCGTACTCACCGACCTGCGCCGCACCCTCGCCCCCACGACCGCACCCACCCCGACGATCACCGTCGCCGTCCTCAGCGGCATGCCCGGCGTCGGCAAGAGCGCCCTCGCGCTGCAGGCCGCCCATGGGCTGGCGAATCGTTTCCCCGACGGTCAGCTCTACGTCAACCTGCACGGCGCCACCCCCGGCATGCCCCCGCTCACCCCCGGCCAAGCCCTCACCGCACTCCTTCGCGACCTCGGCGCCGACCCCCGCTCCATACCCGAACACCCGGACGCGGCCGCCGCGTTGCTGCGCTCGCTGCTCGCCCCTACCCGCACGCTGATGCTCCTGGACGACGCCGCGAACGCCGCCCAGGTACGCCCACTGCTCCCGGCGGGCCCCGGCTGCGCGGTGATCGTCACCAGCCGCTCCCCGCTGACGGCCCTGGACGGCGTCCGCCGTTTCCCGCTGACGCCCCTCACCGCCGAGGAGAGCGCGGCGCTGCTACGCGCGGCTTCGGGGCGCGACGGCTTCCACGGCGGCTTCCGCCAGGTCAACGACGGCCGCGATGCCCGTACCGAGCCCGACCGCCCCGTTGGACGGGGGACCGCCGACACCGGCGACCAGACCGACGCCGTCGAGACGCAGTCACCTGCCGACGAGCGCCGTGCCTCCGCAGGCGACGCCCCGGCGACCGGTAGCGGGGGCGGCGAGTCGGGCGGCACGGGCCCTGCGCCCACCGACGACGGCCCCGCACCGACCGGCTGTGGCCCCACACCGACCGGCCCTGGCCGCACACTTGGCGGCGCAGGGCAGCCACAGGTCGGCGAGGGCCCGGCGCCTGCCGACGTTGGCCGCCCGCCCGTCCGCGATGCGCAAGCCCCCACCGGCAACGGGCCCGCAGCCCCTGGCTGTGGCCGCGCGCCTGGCGGCGCAGCCCAAGCACCGGCCGGCGAACTTCCCGCGCCCACCGACGACGGCCGCGCGCCCGGCCACGATGCGCAAGCCCCCACCGGCAACGGCCCCGCATCGACCGGCTGTGGCCGCACGCTCGGCGGTGAAACCCAGGCGCGGGTCGGCGACGGTCAAGCGCTCGCTGGTGACGGCCCTGCGCCTGCCGACGATGGCCGCGCGCCTGGCCGCGACGTGCAAGCCCCCACCGGCAACGGGCCCGCAGCCCCTGGCTGTGGCCGCACACCTGGCGGCGAAGCCCAAGCACCGGCCGGCGAACTTCCCGCGCCCACCTACGAGGGCCGCACGGTCAGCCACGATGCGCAAGCCCCCACCGGCAACGGCCCCGCACCGACCGGCTGTGGCCGCACGCTCGGCGGTGAAACCCAGGCACCGGCCGGCGAGCTTCCCGCGCCCACCGACGACGGCCGCGCGCTCAGCCGCGATGCGCAATCCCCCACCGACGACGGACCCGCACCGACCGGCTGTGGCCGCACGCCTGGCGGCGCGGCCCAGGCACCGGCCGGCGACGGCCCCGCGCCCACCAACGACGGCTGCCCGCCCGCCATCGAAGCGCAACCACTCACCGGCAACGACCCCGCACCCGACACCCATGCCCGCACACCTGGCGGCGAAGCCGCAGTCCCCACCACCGAGGGCCGCCCAGCCCCGACCACCGAGGCCCCCACACCCCCCACCCACCCCCTGATCGCCCTAACCGGTGGCCTCCCCCTGGCCCTCCGTGTCGTCGCTGCCCGGCTCGCCGCCCGCAGTGCGCTCACCCCCGACATGCTGGCCGGGCAACTGGCCGCAGCCGAGAGCCGGTTGCATCACCTGGAGTACGACGACCTGAGCGTCCGCCGTTCCCTCGCAGTCGCCCACGACGCCCTCGCCGCCTCCGAACGTGAGGCCGACCGGGACGCGGCTCTCGCCCTGCGCCGCATCGGCGCCCTCGACCTGCCCGCGTACGGCGCACCCCTGCTGGCCCGCCTGACCGGCACCGACGAACGCCGCGCCGAAGCCGCACTCGACCGACTCGTGGACGTGGCCCTCCTGGAGGAGACGGCGTACGGCCGCTACGCCCCCCATGACCTCGTACGCGACTTCGCCCGCGAGCTCGCCGGTGCCGGAGCGGACGCCGAGGGCGAAGCCGACGTCACCGAGACCGCCCTGCGCTGGTACGCCGCCGTAGCCGAACGCACCCTCACCGCCATCGTCGAACCCGGCCTCGACCAGGACGACCGCCGTCGCCCGACCCCGACCCAACCGCCCGGGCACACGACGACCGTCGCCACGGTGCCCGTCTTCCCCAGCCCCGAAGCCGCCTTCGCGTGGGGCGATTCGGAACTGGAGAACATCGTCGCGCTGGTGGAGCAGTACGGCGACGACGGCCCCAACCCCCGGACGGCCACGGCCACGGCCACGACCGCAACCACCGGCCCCCTCTCCACCCTCATCCGCCTCCTCTTCCCCTACCTCCAACGCAGCGGCCACGTAGCCGAGATGGAGCTACTGGGCCGGACCGCACTGCGCCTGGCGACGCGGCTCGGCGACGAAGCGGCCGAGGCATACGCCCTGGGCGACCTAGCCGGTCTGCACTTCCTGACCGGCCGCCACACCGAGGCGCTGCACCTCAACGACCGCGCCCTGACGATCTGGCGGCATCTCGAAGTCGTTTCCTGGATGCGCCGCTGCCTCAACAACCGCGGCCTGCTGCTCGAAGGGCTCGGCCGCTACGACGAGTCGGGGGAGGCGCTGCGCCAGAGCCTGGAGTACTCAAGGCAGTTGAACGACCCGCACGGCGAGGCGGTGACCTACAGCCACCTCGGGAACCTGTACGAGCACACCGACCCCAGGGCCGCCATCGAGCAGCATCGCCGCTCACTCGCCATCGGAGACGAGATCGGCAACGTCATCGTGCAGCACTCGGCCCGCTGCAACATCGGCTACGCCCACCTCACCCTCGGCGAACCGGCGGCAGCCGCCGCGCATTTCGAGGAGAGCCTGCGCATCCTCGGCGGCCACGGCGACTGGCACGGCGAGTCCCAGACCCGCCTCGGTCTGGTCCGCGCCCTGCGTCTCCTCGGCCACACCGACCGCGCCACCCACGCCTGCGCAGAACTCCTCACCCGAGCCGACGCCCGAGCCGACCGCTACATGGGCGGCCTGGCCCGGCACCAGTACGGCCTGCTGCTGCGGGAACTGAGCCGTGTCCAGGCCGCGCACGCCGAGTGGCGCACCGCTCTCGACCTGCTGGACGGCACCGACGAGAAGGCGGTCGTCGAGGAGCTCCGCCTCCTGCTGGACCACACCCGGTGATCACTTCGCATCCGCATAACACTCCACCACCGCCGTGGTGAACGGAAACCGCACCGGCGTCTCCCCGAACGTCAGCCGCCCCGCCAGCTCCGCCGCCTCCCGGATCGCCGTCACGACCGTCTCGGCCTCCTCCTCGGGACAGTGCACGATCACCTCGTCGTGCTGGAAGAAGACCAGTTCAGCCGCCATGTCCGCGCAGGCTCGCCGCAGCGCCGCGAGCAGCAGCAGGGTCCAGTCGGCGGCGCTGCCCTGGACGACGAAGTTGCGGGCGAAGCGGCCCCGGGCGCGGGCGTTGGTGGAGGCGTAGCCCCGCCCCCACTCCTGCGGCCCGGAGCCCTCGGCGGGCTCGTCCTGCGCGTCCGGCACCGGAATGCCCGCCTCCTCGGCGGCGTCGTCCGTCGCACCGGCCGCCGGCGGACACGTCCGCCCCAGCCAGGTCCGCACGAGCCGCCCCTCCTCACCGGCCCGCGCCGCGTCGTCGACGTAGGCCACCGCCTTGGGGAAACGGCGTCTGAGCGCGGCGAGGTTCTTGAGCCCGTCGCCGGAGGTCTGGCCGTAGACGGCACCCAGCACGGCGAGCTTGGCCTGGGCGCGGTCGCCCGAGAAGGCGCGGTCCGACACCGACTGGTAGAGGTCGGTCTCCCGTCCGGCCACCTCCATCAGCCCGGGGTCACGGGAGATCGCGGCCAGCACCCGCGGTTCCATCTGGTCGGCGTCCGCCACCACGAGCCGCCAGCCCGGGTCGGCGACCACGGCACGCCGGATGACCTTCGGGATCTGCAGCGCGCCCCCGCCGTTGGTCACCCACCGCCCGGTCACCGTCCCGCCCGCGAGGAACTCCGGTCTGAACCGCCCGTCGCGCACCCAGTCCTGCAGCCAGGACCAGCCGTGGGCCACCCAGATCCGGTACAGCTTCTTGTACTCGACGAGCGGCTTCACCGCCGGATGGTCGAGGGACTCGATCTCCCAGCGACGGGTCGATCTGATCTTGATCCCGGCCTGCGCGAAGGCCTTGATGACGTCCGCGGGCAGATCGGGCCGCACCCGGCGGCCGAAGGCCGCGGACACCTCGTCGGCCAGCTCGGCCAGCCGCCGCGGCTCCCCGCCCCCGGCATACCGCTCACCGAGCATCTCGTGCAGCACCCGGCGGTGCACCTCGGCGCTCCACGGCAGCCCGGCCCGGTTCATCTCGGCGGCGACCAGCATCCCCGCCGACTCGGCCGCGGTCAGCAGCCGCATCCGCTCCGGATGCCCGGCCTTGTCGTGTCGGCGCTGCTGGTCGGCGTAGACCTCGACGAGGTCGTCGAGCGGTACGTGGACCGCCTGCGGCTCGAAGAGCGAGGACTGCGAGCCGCGTTCGGCGGACCGCTGGGGCGGATCGGGCGGCACGGGGCGCCCGCGCAGCCGGGCGAGGGCCGCGGCGGCCGATCTCGGTTCCCCGGACCGCCCCTCGTGACCCAGGAGAAGGGTCTCGGCGTCCTCGATGTCGTAACACCGCTCCACTCGCACCCCCGTGGCGAGCAGACGTGGATACACCTCGGCGGTGGACCGCCACACCCACCGCGCGACATCGGGCCGTCCCCGCACGGCCTGAGCGAGATCCGCCTCCCGGCGCACCGGCCCCGCGGGCAGCCCGTCCGGACCGAGGGGGGCGACCTCCACGCCACCGTCCTCGGCCGGAGCGAGCGCCCACCGGTCGGTCATGCTGCGAGTGTGGCACCCGGGTCTGACAACGGCCTCAGCCCTGCGCCTCGCCGGCCTCGCCCTGCTCGCGGGACTCCTTGCTCGTCTGCTCACCGCTCTGCAGGAACTTCGAGAGCAGTTCGACGACGTAGTCCTCGACCGCCTGCTTGGTGAGGCCGAGGCCGGACAGGACGCCGGTGCCGTTCTCGAACTCCAGCAGGGCCAGCAGCATGTGCTCGGTGCCGACGTAGTTGTGGCCGAGGCGCAGAGCTTCGCGGAAGGTCAGCTCCAGCACCTTCTTGGCGTCCGAGCCGTAGGGGACGAGCTCGGGCACCTCGTCGACGGCGGGCGGCAGCGCCGCGGTGGCGGCCTGGCGTACGGAGTCCAGGAGCACGCCCTGCGCCGTGATCGCCTTCGCGGCCAGGCCGTCGGGGTCGGCCAGCAGGCCGAGGACCAGGTGTTCCGGCCGGCCCTCGGAGTTGCGGGCCGCGATGGACTCGTTGTGGGCGGCCACCACCGCGCCCCGGGCACGTGGCGTGTAGCGGCCGAAGCCCTGCTGGGGGTCGAGGTCGATCGACTCCTTCGGCACGAACCGCTTCTGCGCGGCCTGCCGGGTGACGCCCATGCTCTTGCCGATGTCGGTCCAGGAGGCGCCCGATCGCCGGGCCTGGTCCACGAAGTGGCCGATCAGGTGGTCGGCCACTTCGCCGAGGTGATCGCCGGCGATCACCGCGTCCTGGAGCTGGTCGAGGGGTTCTTGGTGGACCTTCTTGATGGCCGCGATGAGTTCGTCGAGACGTACGGATGACGTGATGGTCGGGTTCGTCGACATGTGTCAACCGTAGGTTGACAGTCCAGAGGTGTCAACCCGTGGTTGACACCATCCGGCCGGGTGCGCAGGGCTTCCCCGGCGGTCCCGTCGGCGTGGCGTCCGCCCCGTGGCACCATCGCCAGGTGAGCAGTACGAACAGTTCGAGCGGTACGCCCGGCCCCGTCGACCGGGCCTTCGAGCACGCCCTCTACGCCGACACCGACACCGCCCTCGACACCGGCGCCTCCCTCCTCGCCGCGGACCCCACCGCGGACGCCGAACTCGCCCAACGCGGGCAGGAGTTCGTCGCGGCCACCTGGCGACGCGGCTGGCAGCCCGCCGATGTCGTACGGCTCGTACGGCGCGAGCTGGAGGACGTACACGTACGGCTGCTCTCGGCGCTGATCCACGCGCAGCGGCCGTACGACCGCCCCCGCGGCCCCCGCTGGCACGCCCAGCTCGACGACCTGCCCGCCGAGGCCCCGCCCCGCACGGACCGCTTCTCGCACGCGACCGCCGTCCTGGAGCTGTACCGCCTCCTGCTGCGCCTGCCCGCGCTGGAGCCCCTCGACGAGCCGGCCGAGCCGGCCGGCCAAACCGCCCGGCGCCCGGGATCCGAGTCCCGCATGCTCACCCGCATCCGCGCGCTGCTCGCGAAGGCGGAGGCGACCGGGTTTCCGGAGGAGGCGGAGGCGCTCAGTGCCAAGGCCCAGGAGCTGATGGCCCGGTACAGCGTCGACGAGGCGCTGCTCTCGACCCGCACGCAGGGCGCGAAGGACGCCCCCGGCGCCTGCCGGATCGGTGTGGAACCGCCGTACGAACAGGCGAAGGCGGTCCTGCTGGACGCGGTGGCGACCGCCAACCACTGCCGTGCGGTGTGGAACGAACCGTTCGCCTTCTCCACGGTCGTGGGTTTCGAGGCCGACCTGGAGGTGGTCGAGCTGCTCCACACCTCGCTCCTCGTGCAGGCCCAGACGGCGATGACGAAGGCGGAGGCGGCGCAGCGGGCGGGCGGCCGCAAGCGGACCAAGACCTTCCGCCAGTCGTTCCTGGCGGCCTACGCCCACCGCATCGGCACCCGCCTGGCCGAGGCGGCGCAGTCGCAGGTGACCCAGGACCTGCTCCCGGTGCTCGCCACCCGCGAAGTGGCGGTCACCGACCGCCTGGACCGCATGTTCCCGGAGACGACCACGACCCGCCTGCGCGGCGTCAGTGACGAGGCGGGCTGGGTGGAGGGGTCGGAGGCGGCCGAAAGGGCGCAGGTGGCCCCCCGTCGGCGGCTCGGCTGAACCGCCGGACCGGCGTCAGTCGCCGGTCCGCTGGAACCCGCTCACCGAGGCGTCCGGCGCCTTCCCGTCGCTCTTCAGCGCGACATCGCCGTACGACCACTTGAAGCTCTGCGCCTTGGTGGACCGGGCAGCCGGACCTTGACCGTGTCCACGGCGAGGCTTTTGCCGCTGCCCTCCTCGCCCCGGACATAGGTGAGGGCGAAGGAGGTGGAGGCCTCCTTCACGAGCGTCGTTCTCGTCGACGCGGCGGCCCCGGCACCCTCGTCCGCCGCGACGGAGATCGTCGTGCCACCCGCGTCGAACTCGACGGCGGGCAGCCCGACCAGGACGCACTCGCCGTCGCCGCGATTGGTGACCGTGACGGGGACGTTGCCGGTGTCCCCGGCGGCGGGGGCCGCGTTGGCGGGCCCGAACCGCACGGCCAGTTCGCCGACACACGCGGAACCGGCCTTGCTGTCCTTGCTCTTGCCGCCCCCGTCCCCGCCGTCGTCGCAGGCGGTCAGGAGGAGGGCCGCGGCGAGGGCGGCGACGGGGAGGGAAGTGGCGCGCATGGGTCCTCTGGGGGGTGGCGTCGGTGAGCGGGCGGCGATCTCCGCACCGGTCATCGGTGACCGCCGCATGGATCGGAAGCGCTCACCGCACTGATCGGGCGGACGTCACCGATGAAACATCACGATCCCAGACCGGCCGTAGGCAGCCCCGTCGGCAGCTTCCCGCCCTCCGCCCTCGTGTACGTCTCGGCGCCGAGGTCGCCCTCCCAGGTCACCTTCAGCCGCGACTTGTCGACGGAGTCGACCATCCCGGTCGCCCGGCCCTTGCTGCCGTCGGTGCACTTCAGGCGGATCATCTTCATCCCGCTCTCCTCGCCGGCGGTCCCGCTGCACACGGTCCCGCCGGTCGCGAAGAGCCCGGCCTGCTTGCCGGTGACGACGAGCGCGACGGCCTTGCCGTCGGTCGTGGCGAGCCAGCTGCCCTCCAGCTCACCGGAGGCGGACGCCGATCCCCCTCCCGTACCGCCGCCGGTGTCCGCACCGGCCGTCGCGGAGGGGTCGGCCGAGGAGCCGTCCTTGGCGTCGGAGTCGCCGTCGCCGCTGCACCCGGTCAGGGCGAGCGCGCCGGCCAGGGCCGCGGCCGTGGCCGCGACCCGCATCCGCCGGCCGGACATCGTGCGCGTACGCGAGAAAGTCGCCGAGGTCACTGGAAGCTCCCAAGCTGTAGCGGTCGGCATACGGCCGAGTCGGCCATGTGGCCGAAACGCCCGCTGCAAGTTACCAGGGAGTCCGGTCCAAAGCTCCGGAACGTGCCGTACCTACCAGGACGCCTTGCGCACACCCGGCAGATACCCGGCATGCGCCTGCTCCCGCAGACCCACCCGGGACAGCCCGAAGGCACGGAAGTAGCCGCGCGGCCGCCCGTCCACCTGGTCGCGGTTGCGTACGCGCGTGGCGCTCGCGTTCCGCGGCTGCCTGCTCAGCTCCCGCCGGGCGGCGAGCCGTTCGGCATCCGTGGACGAGGGCCGACGGATGATCTCCTTCAGCTCGGCCCGCCGGGCGGCGTACCGCTCGACGACCTCCTGTCGCTGCCGGTTCTTCGCGATCTTGCTCTTCTTGGCCATCAGACCTTCACCCCCCGGGCGCGGATCCGGGCGACGGCCGCCTCGACGCCGATCACGTCGACCGTCTTGATCCCCTTGGCGCTCAGCCGCAGCCGCACATACCGGCCCTCGCCGGGCAGCCAGTAGCGCTTGCTCTGGATGTTGGGGTCGAAGCGGCGGGAGGTCCGCCGATGGGAGTGGGAAATCGTGTTGCCGAAGCCGGGCCGGGCGCCGGTCAGCATGCAGTGGGCGGACACGGGTGACGCACCTCTCCTCGCTCGCTACTGTTAATGGAATTCATTTTCAGTAAGATAGCAGCATGGCACGCAACGAACTCCGCCCGGTCATCAAGCTCCGGTCCACCGCCGGAACCGGCTTCACCTATGTGACCCGCAAGAACCGCCGCAACGACCCCGACCGCATGACCCTGCGCAAGTACGACCCGGTCGCCGGCCGCCACGTCGACTTCCGAGAGGAGCGCTGAGCACCGCCATGCGCAACGGAATCCACCCGTCCTACGGCCCCGTCGTCTTCCGCGACCGCGCCGCGAACCACGCCTTCCTCACCCGCTCGACGATGACCAGCGAGAAAACGATCGAGTGGGAGGACGGGGCCACCTACCCCGTCGTCGACGTCGAGATCTCGAACGTCAGCCACCCCTTCTACACGGGCACGGCCCGCGTCATGGACACGGCCGGCCGAGTCGAGCGCTTCGAGCGCCGCTACGGGAAGCAGGGCTGACCCGGTGCCCGAACTCTCCGTCGTGATCGTCGGCGGTCTGCACGCCGACGCCCGCAAAGAGGCCGTGGCACGGCTGCTCGCCGACGTCCCCGACAGCGTCGTACTCCACCACGACCTGGCCACGGCCGCCGCCGGCACGGTCGTACGGACGATCCGCGACGCCACCGGCATCGTCAGCGCCGGCGAGGCGCCGCTCGTCAACGACTGCGCCTGCTGCGCGCTGCGTGAGGATCTGGTGCCGGAACTCCTGCGCATCCGGGACGCCGGCGGCACCCGTATGGCGATCGTCGAACTGTGGGACTCGGTCGAACCGAAGGCCATGGCCGAGGTGGTCACAGCAGGCGGGCTCACGGTCACCGGCGTGCTCACCGCGGTCGACCCGGCGCTGGTCCTGCCCTTTCTGGGCAACGGTGACGACCTGGCCGAGCGCGGCCTCGCAGCGGCGGCGACCGATCAGCGCACGGTCGCCGACACCTTCGCGCGCCAGCTGGAGTACGCTCCCGTCCTCGCCGTCACCGCCTCGCCGGAGGCCGACGACGAGGACCGCGAACTTCTCGCCCAACTCCACCCGACGGCCCGCCAGGTCCCGATCGACGACCTGACGGTGCCCGCCCCGCGCCGACGCCCGCTGTCCTCCCTCGCCCGGGCGGCCCTGGCCGGCTTCGACGTCGAGGCGGCCGACGCCGCCCAGCACCCGGCGTGCGCCCTGCTCCCCGCCGAGGCCGACGCGCACGGCGTCTCCACCCTCGTCTGGCATCGCCGCCGCCCCTTCCATCCGGAGCGGCTGTACGCGGCGCTGGAGGACCTGACCTGCGTGGCGGCCCGCAGCCGTGGCCGGTTCTGGCTCGCCGACAAGCCCGACGTGCTACTGCACTGGGACGCGGCGGGCGGCGCCCTGTGCGTGGAGAGCGCGGGCCCATGGCTCGCCTCACTCCCCGACGCGGCCTGGGACATGGTCCCGCCGGTACGCCGGGCCGCCGCCGCCCTGGACTGGCACCCCGAGCACGGCGACTGCTGCCAGCACCTGGTCTTCACCTCACCCGCCCTCGACCGCGACGGCCTCGAGCAACTCCTCGAATCCTGCCTCCTGACCGACGCCGAGTACGCCGCCGGCCGCACCGCCTGGAAGCAACTCCCATCCGCCTTCGACACCCTCCTGGAGGTCTGACCCCCATGCCCCGCAAGCCCGAGCGCAAGCCCACGAAGTCCCGCCCCAACCCCCTGGACCAGGCCGGCATCACCTACATCGACTACAAGGACACGGACCTCCTCCGCCGCTTCCTCTCCGACCGAGGCAAGATCCGCAGCCGCCGTGTCACCCGGGTGACGGTCCAACAGCAACGAGACCTGGCAAAAGCCATCAAGAACGCAAGGGAGATGGCCCTGCTTCCGTACGCCACCCGCTGACCCCGTGGGCTGAATTGCCGTCACGGCGCTGGAACATCAGCGCCCCGTAGCGCGTCTCTTCCTAATACACGAGGGACCGCTCCCGACTGCGACGCGATCCGCGGGGCACGCGAGGGAAGCGCTGGAACGCATACCGCCCGGCGTACGTCACAGGAGTAACCACAGGAACACCCCCCGTGCACGTGCATCTGCTCATGCAGTTGCACGTGAACAGAGCTATGATCCGGACGCACACCACTGAACACCACCGGGGAGCGACCTGTGGACCACGACGTGTACAACGGCATGGCAGCCACGGATCTGAACGGGGTGGCCTGGCAGAAGAGCAGGCACAGCAACTCGCAGGGCTCCTGCGTGGAGTTCGCGAGGCTCCCCGGCGGTGACGTCGCCGTGCGCAACTCGCGCTTCCCGGACGGCCCGGCCCTCGTCTACACCCGCGCCGAGATCGAAGCGATGCTCCTGGGCATCAAGGACGGCGAGTTCGACCACTTGGTAGCGGGCTGAGGGGCAGTCGAGCACACGCCAACCGCGCATATCCGCACGAAACGGCCTATGTAACGCGCGTAGAATCGCGACGCCAGCACACGCCGCAGCACATCATTCCGCCGCCCCCGAACCCCCCTGCGGCGCCGGAAGCCGAAACAGCGCCCACACCACCTTGCCGTTGAGCGCCCCGGCCAGCGGATGCCACCCCCAGCTGTCGCTGAAGGAGTCCACAAGGAACAGCCCCCGCCCCGACTCCGCCGAAAAGTCGTCGGAATCGCGCGCGACCGGGCTGTCATGACTGGGGTCGCGCACCGCACACACCAGCCGCTCGGTCCACCGCATCAGATGCAGCCGCACCGGCGGTGCCTGGTCGTGCACACGCTGCGCGTTCGCCGGCAGGGCGTGTCGCAGCGCGTTGGTCACCAACTCCGAGACCACGAGGCACACATCGTCGAAGCGATCGCCCAGTTCCCACTGATCCAGGGTGCGACGCGTGAACTTCCGCGCCTCACGCACCGCTTCGTAGCGGGCGGGCAGTGCACAGGAGGCGGCGTTGGAGACGGCTGCGGGATCAAGCGGCGGAAGGCCCTGCCGTAACGGCTCGAGCATGGTCGATCCATTCGTCCCCATGCGAGGCACTCCCGGGAGTTCGCGGTCGTTGCGATGCAGCGGTTGCGCGGGACCATGGTTTCGGATGCGCAGGGCAGATGCAAGGGCAGATGCACGTGCACGTGACCGAATTGGCCGTTCCCGTACCGCTTGTTGGCCATTTTTTCCGCCAACTTCAGCGCCTCTCCTTGCTCATCCCTCACCTCTTCCTGAGAGGAATCCTTGTCTTCTTTCCGTCTCTGTAATCGGACGAGTACTGCTCGAAGTGATTTAGTGGCAGACTGCGGGCCCTGAAGACGGTTGGGGAGGCTGGCGAACGTGAGCGCGGGAGAGCCCGGATCGGTGGTGCGGCGCATGCTGCTCGGCTCGCAACTGAGGCGACTGCGGGAAGCGCGCGGGATCACGCGCGAGGCGGCGGGTTACTCGATCCGCGCCTCCGAGTCGAAGATCAGCCGGATGGAGCTGGGCCGGGTGAGCTTCAAGACGCGTGACGTCGAAGACCTGCTGACGCTCTACGGCATCACGGACGAGCAGGAGCGCGCCTCGCTCCTCTCCCTCGCCCGCGAGGCCAACGTCGCGGGCTGGTGGCACAGCTACTCCGACGTCCTGCCCAGCTGGTTCCCCACGTACGTCGGCCTGGAGGGCGCGGCGAGCCTCATCCGCGCGTACGAAGTGCAGTTCGTGCACGGCCTGTTGCAGACCGAGGCGTACGCCCGCGCGGTCGTCCGGCGCGGTATGAAGGGCGCGAGCAAGGCCGACGTCGAAAAGCGCGTGGCGCTGCGCCTGGAGCGGCAGAAGTACCTCGTCGACGAGAGCGCCCCCGAGTTCCACATCGTCCTGGACGAGGCCGCCCTGCGCCGTCCGTACGGTGACCGCGAGGTGATGCGCGGCCAGCTCCAGCACCTGATCGAGATCTCCGGGCGTCCCAATGTGCGGCTGCAGATCATGCCGTTCGGCTTCGGCGGTCACTCCGGTGAGTCCGGTGCCTTCACCCTCCTCAGCTTCCCCGAGTCCGACCTGTCGGACGTCGTCTACCTGGAGCAGCTCACCAGCGCGCTCTACCTCGACAAGCACGAGGACGTCGCCCAGTACGAGAAGGCACTGAAGGAGCTCCAGCAGGACAGCCCCGGTCCGGACGAGAGCCGGGATCTTCTCCGGGGTCTCCTTCAACTCTCTTGAAACACAAGTACGATGACGTGTGATCAGACCGTGAAGGCGGTCTAGGTGATCGAGTCGATCAAGGCGATCAGAGCCGGTCAAAGCCGGTCAAGACTTCCGTGATCAGTCGATCGGTGTCCGCTAGGGATTGAGGGATCACATGTCGTCCTACTTCACCGACCTGGCTCAGCAGTACATCGACGGTGAGTGGCGCCCGGGCACAGGCTCCTGGGACATCATCGACTTCAACCCGTACGACGGTGAGAAGCTGGCGTCGATCACCATAGCCACGGTCGACGAGGTCGACGACGCCTACCAGGCCGCCGCCCGCGCCCAGAAGCAGTGGGGCGCGACCAATCCGTACGCCCGGCGTGCCGTCTTCGAGAAGGCGCTGCGCCTGATAGAGGACCGCGAGCAGGAGATCACCGAGGTGATCATCGCCGAGCTCGGCGGCACCCGGCTGAAGGCGGCCTTCGAGCTCCACCTCGCCAAGGAGTTCCTGCGCGAGGCGGTTCACCTGTCCCTGCGCCCCGAGGGCAAGATCATCCCGTCGCCGATCGACGGCAAGGAGAACCGCGTCTACCGCGTCCCGGTCGGCGTCGTGGGCGTCATCAGCCCCTTCAACTTCCCCTTCCTCCTCTCCATCAAGTCGGTCGCCCCGGCCCTCGCGCTCGGCAACGGCGTGGTGCTGAAGCCGCACCAGAACACCCCGATCTGCGGTGGCTCCCTGGTGGCGAAGATCTTCGAGGACGCGGGCCTGCCCGCCGGTCTCCTCAACGTCGTCATCACGGACATAGCCGAGATCGGCGACGCCTTCATCGAGCACCCGGTCCCGAAGGTCATCTCCTTCACCGGCTCCGACAAGGTCGGCCGCCATGTCGCCACCGTCTGCGCCTCGCTCTTCAAGCGCTCGGTCCTCGAACTCGGCGGCAACAGCGCGCTGGTGGTCCTGGACGACGCCGACATCGACTACGCGGTCGACGCGGCGGTCTTCAGCCGGTACGTCCACCAGGGCCAGGTCTGCATGGCCGCCAACCGTGTCCTCGTGGACCGCTCGGTCGCGGACCGGTTCACCGAGAAGTTCGTCGCCAAGGTGAAGACCCTGAAGGCCGGCGACCCGCGCGACCCGGAGACCGTCATCGGTCCGGTCATCAACTCCTCCCAGGCGGAGGCCATTTCGGCCACCGTCGCGCAGGCGATCGCGGAGGGCGCGACGGCCCTGGTGCACGGCACGACGACGGACAACCTGGTCGAGCCGTCCGTCCTCACCGGCCTCCCGGCCGACTCGCCCCTGCTGAAGCAGGAGGTCTTCGGCCCGGTCGCCTTCCTCGTCCCGTTCGACGGCGAGGAGGAGGCCGTACGCCTCGTCAACGACACGCCGTACGGTCTCAGCGGCGCCGTCCACACCGGCAACGTCGAGCGGGGCGTCGCGTTCGCCAAGCAGATCGACACCGGCATGTTTCACGTCAACGACGGCACCGTCCACGACGAGCCGATCGTCCCCTTCGGCGGCGAGAAGCACTCCGGCCTCGGCCGTCTGAACGGCGAGACGATGCTGGACGCGTTCACGACGACGAAGTGGATCTCGGTGCAGCACGGCAGGAGCGGCTTCCCGTTCTGAGGGTGACTGAGGGTGAACAGCGGGCTTCCCGGGGCTGACCTCGGCCCCGGCCGCCCGCCGCCCTAATCTGGACCGCATGTCAGCGATCCGTCTTCTCGTGCTCGGCGCGGTCCGGCAGCACGGGCGTGCCCATGGGTACCAGGTGCGCAACGACCTGGAGTACTGGGGCGCGCACGAGTGGTCCAATGCCAAGCCCGGCTCGATCTATCACGCCCTGAAGCAGATGGCGAAGCAGGGGCTGCTGCACGCCCACGAGATCGCGCCGTCCACGGCCGGCGGGCCGCCGCGCACGGAGTACGAGATCACGCAGCAGGGCACCGAGGAGTACCTCGGGCTGGTGCGGCAGTACCTCACGGCCTACGACCAGCGGCCGGACGTGCTCACCGCCGCGCTCGGCTTCATGGTCGACCTGGACCGCGAGGAAGTCCTCGCCCTCCTGGAGGAGCGGGTGCGCAGCATCGAGGGGTGGCGCAAGGCCGTCACGGAGTACTACACGCCCGAGGAGGGCCCCGCCCAGCTCGGCCACATCGGCGAGATCATGAACTTCTGGGTCCACTCCGCGGACACCGGCGCCGAGTGGACTCGCGGGCTGATCGAACGCATCCGGGGAGGCGCCTACACCTTCTCCGGCGAGGGCGATCCGTTCGTCGGGATCCTTGCCGACGACCAGGAGAACCCGTACGCGTCGGGGGAGCGGCACCCCGAGGATCAGAGCTGATCAGGTCCGTGGGCTAATCAAGTTTGACTAAGTTCGTCTCGGGTATTAGCTTCGAGCTGGTAGTCAAGTTTGACTAGCGAGGGAGATTCAGTGGCCGACGCGGCGATCATCGTCGAAGGGGCACGCAAGAAGTACGGCGGCAAAGCCGGCAAACACGCATTGGACGGGCTCGACCTCACGGTCGCGCGCGGCACCGTGCACGGAGTGCTCGGCCCGAACGGCGCGGGCAAGACCACCCTGGTCCGCATCCTGTCCACCCTCCTGCGGCCGGACAGCGGCCACGTCGAGGTGGCGGGACACGACGTGGTGCGCCAGGCCTACGAGGTCCGCCTGCGCATCGGGCTGCTCGGCCAGCACGCGGCCCTGGACGAGGAGTTGGGCGGCCGGCAGAACCTGGAGATGTTCGGCCGCCTCTACCACCTGGGCGCCCGCCCCGCGCGCGTGCGCGCCGACGAGCTCCTGGAGCGCTTCGGCCTCGCGGACACCGGCCGCAAGCCGGTGAAGCAGTACAGCGGCGGCATGCGCCGGCGACTGGACCTGGCGGCCTCACTCATCACCGACCCGGAGGTGCTCTTCCTGGACGAACCCACCACCGGTCTCGACCCGCGCGGCCGTGTCGAGGTCTGGTCCGCCGTCCGGTCCCTGGTGGGTGGCGGCACGACGGTCCTGCTCACCACCCAGTACCTCGAGGAGGCCGACCAGCTCGCCGACCGCATCTCGGTCGTCGACGCCGGCCGGGTCATCGCCGACGGCACCGCGGACCAGCTCAAGGCGCTCACCGGCGGCGACCGCATCGACGTGGTCCTGCGGCACGCGGGCCAACTGGGCGCGGCCGTCGCCCTGCTGCCCGTGCCGAAGGACGACGTCTCGGTGGACCCCGACCGCCGCCTGCTCAGCGCCCCGGTCACCGACCGGATGGCGGCGCTCTCCGGTGTCGTACGGGCCCTGGAGGAGGCCGGGATCGAGGCCGAGGACGTCGCGCTGCGCCGGCCGACGCTGGACGAGGTGTTCCTGCAGCTGACCGGGCGCGACGAACGAGTGAAGGAGGCCGTGTGACCGCGTACGCACTGACCGACTCCTGGACCATGACCCGCCGCGAACTCGCCCACTGGGCGCGGCAACCCGTGCAGGTCGTGGTCAACCTGGTCTTCCCCGTGATGCTGCTGCTGATGTTCGGGTACCTCATCGGCGGCGGCCGGGGCCTGCAGGGCTCCTACATCGACTACCTGGTCCCCGGCATGCTCGCGCTCACCATGGCCTTCGGCCTGGAGGGCACGATGATCGCGGTGACCCAGGACCTCAACAAGGGCGTGATCGACCGCTTCCGATCCATGCCGATGGCCAACGGTGCGGTGCTGGTGGGCCGTTCGGTGGCCGACATGCTCCAGTCGGCGCTGGCCCTGTTCGCCCTGATGGGCATCGGATACGCACTGGGCTGGCGAGCGGAGGGCAGCCCAGGGGCCTTCCTGGGCGCCGTGGGCCTGCTCCTGCTGTTCCGTTTCGCCATGCTGTGGATCGGCATCCACCTGGCGCTGGTGGCCGGGAAGCCGGAGATGGTGCAGGCGGTGCAGATCCTCGTCTGGCCGATCGGCTTCCTGTCCAACGCCATCGCGCTGCCCGAGTCCATGCCGGGCTGGCTCGGCACGGTCGTCGAGTGGAACCCGATGTCCCAGACGGCCACGGCCGTACGGGACCTGTTCGGCGGCACGGGTACGGACGGCGTCGGGGCGGCGATCGTATGGCCGCTGGTGCTCCTGGCGGTGTTCTTCCCGCTCGCGGTACGGCGGTTCGGACGCCTGAGCCGCTAGGGCGCCGCCTAGTGGTGGAACCCGGTGGCCGCCCCCCTGTCCTGTGTCAGGGGGTGCGGCTGCCGGCGCAGCTCCGGCAGCAACACGGTCAGGTCCTGCACGAACAGCTCGGCGAGGTCCTCGGAGAAGCCGTTGCGGCACACCACCCGCAGGACGGACAGGTCCTCGCGGTTCGGCGGGAAGGTGTACGCCGGGACCAGCCAGCCCTTCTCGCGCAGCCGCCGGGACACGTCGAAGACGTCGTACGCCTTGACGTCCGGGGCCGTCGTGAAGGCGAAGACGGGCAACTGGTCGCCCCGGGTCAGCAGCCGGAAGTCGCCGAGCTTCTCCACGGCCCCGGCGACCGTCCCGGCCACGTCCCGCGAGGCCTGCTGCACGGCCCGGAACCCCTCCCGCCCCAGCCGCAGGAACGAGTAGTACTGCGCCACCACCTGGGCGCCGGGCCGCGAGAAGTTCAGCGCGAAGGTCGGCATGTCGCCGCCCAGGTAGTTGACGCGGAAGACGAGCTCCTCGGGCAGTGCCTCCTTGTCCCGCCACAGCGCCCAGCCGACACCCGGGTAGACGAGCCCGTACTTGTGCCCCGAGGTGTTGATCGAGGCGACCCTCGGCAGCCGGAAGTCCCACACCAGGTCCTCGTCGAGGAAGGGCGCCACCATGGCACCGGACGCGCCGTCGACGTGCACCGGGACGTCGAGGCCCGTGCGCTCCTGGAGGGCGTCCAGGGCGGCACACAGATCAGCGATCGGCTCGTACGAACCGTCGAAGGTGGAGCCCAGGATTCCGACGACCCCGATGGTGTTCTCGTCGCACAGCTCGGCCGCCGCCTGCGGGTCCAGATGGAACCGTTCGCCCTCCATCGGGACCAGGCGGGGCTCCACCTCCCAGAAGTTGCAGAACTTGTCCCAGCAGACCTGGACGTTGACGCCCATCACCAGGTTGGGGCGCGCACCGGGGTACCGGTCGGCGTTGCGCCGCGTCCACCGCCGTTTGAGCGCCATGCCGGCGAGCATGCACGCCTCGCTGGACCCGGTGGTGGAGCAGCCCACGGCCACCGAGGGATCCGGCGCGTTCCAGAGATCGGCGAGCATCGCCACACAGCGCCGCTCCAGCTCGGCGGTGCGCGGGTACTCGTCCTTGTCGATCATGTTCTTGTCCCGGCACTCCGCCATCAGCACCCCGGCCTGCGGCTCCATCCAGGTGGTGACGAAGGTGGCCAGGTTGAGCCGGGAGTTGCCGTCCAGCATCAGCTCGTCGTGCACCACCTGGTACGCCGTCGCCGGCGGCAGCGGGGCGTCGGGCAGCCGATGGGTGGGCGGGGCCTCGGTCATGCCGCTGACCGGGTTCGTCTCGCCGTAGAAGGGGTTGACCGCGAGCCTGCGCCCGCCGCCCTTGTCGTCCGGTGCTTCGCTGTTCCCACGATGCAGTGGCATGTATACGACGGTAGGTCCGGGCCGCCGGGCTTGCACCTCACGCCGCGTGAGGACTCATCGTGGAGTGCGTACCGAGAAGGGAGCGGAAGTGAGCTACTCCGTGGGACAGGTCGCCGGATTCGCCGGAGTGACGGTGCGCACCCTGCACCACTACGACGACATCGGCCTGCTCGTGCCCAGCGAGCGCAGCCACGCGGGCCACCGGCGCTACAGCGACGCCGACCTCGACCGGCTGCAGCAGATCCTGTTCTACCGCGAGCTCGGCTTCCCGCTCGAGGAGGTCGCCGCCCTGCTCGACGACCCGGACGCGGACCCGCGCGCACACCTGCGCCGGCAGCACGAGTTGCTGACCGCCCGGATCGAGAAGCTGCAGAAGATGGCGACGGCCGTGGAGCACGCCATGGAGGCACGCAAGATGGGCATCAATCTCACGCCGGAGGAGAAGTTCGAGGTGTTCGGGGACTTCGACCCGGACCAGTACGAGGAGGAGGTGCAGGAGCGCTGGGGCAACACCGACGCCTATCGGCAGTCACAGCAGCGCGCCGCCTCCTACACCAAGGAGGACTGGCAGCGGATCCAGCGCGAGGCCGACGAACTCAACCGGCGCTTCGTCGCGCTCATGGAGGCCGGTGAGCCGGCCGACTCCGAGACGGCCATGGACGCGGCCGAGGAGCACCGCCGGGGGATCGCCCGCAACCACTACGACTGCGGGCACGAGATGCACGCCTGCCTCGGCGAGATGTACGTCTCCGACGCGCGGTTCACCCAGAACATCGACCAGGCCAAGCCGGGCCTCGCGGTCTACCTGAGGGACGCGATCCTCGCCAACGCCGCCCGGCACTCCTCCTGAGGCTCCTGGCCCGGGCCCCGCACCGGTCACTCCCGGGCCAGGACCACCGCCGTCCCGTAGGCACACACCTCGGTGCCCACGTCCGCGGCCTCCGACACGTCGAAGCGGAACGCCAGGACGCCGTTGGCCCCACGTGCGCGTGCCTGCTCGACGAGCCGCAGCATGGCTTGGTTGCGGGTCTCCACGAGGGTCTTGGTGAGGCCCTTGAGCTCACCGCCGACCAGCGACTTCAGTCCGGCGCCGATCTGGCTGCCCACATGCCGTGAGCGCACGGTCAGCCCGAAGACCTCACCCAGAACCGAGGTGACCCGATAGCCGGGAATGTCATTGGTGGTCACCACCAGAACGTCGGGCTGTGGCTCCTGCCCGCCGCCGTACTCTTCGATGCCCATGAATCACAGCTTTGCCCCAGCAGGGGCACAGTGCATCCTGAGGGGGTCCATGGAACCTGGGCGGCCAGTGCAGCGTTGATAATTTGAGCACCCAGCTTCGCCTCCGCCCCCTCCCCGCAGGAGCCACAATCCCGTGACCACGCTTGCGCTCGGCCCCGAGTGGCTCAGCCCGGACTATCTGATCGAGACCTTCAGCCTCCCCGGCATCCTGCTGATCGTCTTCGCCGAGTCCGGCCTCTTCGCGTTCCTGCCCGGGGACTCCCTGCTGTTCACGGCGGGCCTCTTCGTTGCCGAGGGGAACTACATCAGCCAGCCGCTGTGGCTGGTGTGCACCCTGATCGTGCTGGCCGCCGTCATCGGCGACCAGGTGGGGTACATGATCGGCAAGTTCTTCGGCCCGAAGCTCTTCAACCGGCCGAACTCCAAGCTCTTCAAACAGGAGAACCTGGAGAAGGCCCACGAGTTCATGGAGAAGTACGGCCCGAAGGCGATCGTCCTCGCCCGCTTCGTGCCGATCGTGCGCACCTTCGCCCCGATCGTGGCGGGCGCCGGCCGTATGCAGTACCGCACGTTCCTCACGTACAACATCATCGGCGGTATCGCCTGGGGCACCGGCGTCACCCTCGCGGGCTACTGGCTCGGCCAGATCGACTTCATCAACAAGAACGTCGAAGCGATCCTCGTCCTGATCGTCTTCATCTCCGTGGTCCCGATCATCATCGAGTACCTGCGGGAGCGCGCCAAGAAGAAGCGCGCGGCGGTCCAGTCCCCGGCCGCACCGGCCCAGCAAGCCCAGCAGGCCCCGATGATGGACGACGCGACGACCCAGCTCCGCCGCATCCCCTCGGAGGACCACCCCCAGCAGTACGGCAACCAGGGGCAGCAGCAGTACGACTACGACCAGCAGTACTACGGCCAACAGCAGCCGCAGCAGCAGCCCCAACAGCAGCCGTACGCCCAGCAGTACCCCCAGGGCTACGGCCAACAGCAGCCGTACGGCGGTCAGCAGAACCAGCAGTACCCGCCCAATCAGGGGTACTGAAGCGCCCCTTCAGGGGCGCGGGGAACTGCGCGATCAACCACACACGATCCGCAGCCGCCGTCGATTCGGAAGCGACCGAGCTACCAGGCGCTCAGAACCCTCGAGTCCGCTTGGCAGCTCGCCGCTTCTCCGGCGACCCGATCCGCAGGAACAACCGAGAGATCTCCGCCCCGAGGTTGACCCCGATCGCAATGGCCATGGCCAGGGAAGCCGCCGTGGCCAGGGAGACCAGCCCCTCGTCGACATCGTTCTGCGCGATCGCCAACAGCCCGAAGTACGTGGCGGAACCCGGCAACAGCGGCCCGATCGCCGCAGTCGTGTACGGCAACGCGGACGCGAACCGGTAGCGCGCCATCAACTGCCCGAACAGCCCCACGAGCCCGGCCGCGACGGCCGTGGAGGCGACCGGCGAGAACTCACCGGCGTAGTGCATCGCGCCGTACACCACCCAGGCGACACCTCCGTTGAGGGTCACCGCGAGCACCGTGGTCCGTTCCTGCTGGAGCAGCACGGCGAAGGTCAGTGACAGCAGCATCGACGCGGCGATCTGCCAGTACGGGCGGTCGGAGGCGAGCAGCGCCTCGTCAGGGGTGAGCTTGGCACCCAGGTTCACGCCGAAGTACAGGATCACCAGCACGCCGACGACGATGCCGACGAAGAAGTACATGACCTCCAGCAGTCGCGCGGCCGCGGTGATGTAGAAGCCGGTCAGCCCGTCCTGCACGCCCGCCACCAGCGCCCGTCCGGGCAGCAGCGCGAACAGCCCACCGGTGATGACCGCGGACGCCTTCACGTCGACGTGCGTCAGCGTCAGCGCGACCCCTATGGCCGCCGGCGGCATCGCGGCCACCGTGAACTGGTAGAACTCCGGTAGCCCGCGGCCCGCGCACAGCCACGCCAGCCGGTCGCCGAGCATCGCGCCGAACATCGCCGCGATGAAAACGATCAGGTCACCGCCCACCAGCACCGAGGCCGCCCCCGCGAGCAGCCCGCTCGCCGAGGTCAGCACCCAGGTCGGGTACGGGTGCCGGTTACGGCGGATCTCCGCGAGCCGCCCGTAGGCCTCCTCCAGGGAGATGTGGCTCTCCGGGTCGCTGAGGTCGTCGACGAGCTGGTACACGGCGGCCAGGCGCGTGTAGTCGGTGCCGCGCCGCCGTACCGTGCGCGACGCCGTCACTGGATCGTCCACCAGCGACGGCTGGTACGAGATCGACAGCAGGGTGAAGGTGACGTTCGGCTCGCAGCGGTCCAGGCCGTAGGAGCGGCAGACCGCGAACATCGCGGCCTCGACGTCCTCGGCGCCCTCGCCGCCCGCCAGCAGCAGTTCGCCGATACGCAGGGTCAGGTCGAGTACACGCGGGACGGCCGGGCCCTCGTCCTCCGCCCGCGGCATCCGCTCCGGCGCGGGCCGCTCGGTGACCGGCATGCGCAGCATCGTGCGCATCCGGTCCTGCCAGGGCAGGTCCTTGGTCAGGCTTATCCGCGGTATGCCGCCGGCCGGGGTGAACGCGGGTGAGGCGTCCTCGGCGGTGTAGCCGCTGGGCGCGGTGAACGCCGATCCCTCGGGCTCGTGGAGCGGCGCCTGCAGCACGTCCAGCCCCTTGGGCAGGGCGAACTCGGACGTGGTCTCCGACTCGCTGTCGCCCACCTCGATCCCGGCGGGAGGCGTGAAGGCCATCCTCGCCTCGTCCGACTGCGGCTTGCGGTCCTCCGCGTCCGTCACCTGCGTAGCACTCCCTGTACGA
This sequence comes from Streptomyces sp. NPDC055013, assembly GCF_053608645.1. Taxonomy (NCBI): domain Bacteria; kingdom Bacillati; phylum Actinomycetota; class Actinomycetes; order Kitasatosporales; family Streptomycetaceae; genus Streptomyces; species Streptomyces sp. NPDC055013. Next base: position 39,779 of record NZ_JBSGVW010000016.1, on the reverse strand, counting down.
CACCTCCTGCCGCTCTCAGTATGCGCACAGACACGCGAACGGGCTGCACGCGCACGCGTGCAGCCCGTTCACTTGTGGCTGAGAGGTACCGGTGGCTCAGTGGCCGCCCTGGTCCTTGAAGCGCTTGTAGGACCGCTCGATCTCGGCCTCGGCGTCGGTGCGGCCCACCCAGTCGGCGCCCTCGACGGACTTGCCGGGCTCCAGGTCCTTGTAGACCTCGAAGAAGTGCTGGATCTCCAGGCGGTCGAACTCGGAGACGTGGTGGATGTCACGCAGGTGCTCCTGGCGCGGGTCCGTCGCCGGCACGCACAGCAGCTTGTCGTCGCCGCCCGCCTCGTCCGTCATCCGGAACATGCCGATCGCGCGGCACTTGATGAGGCAGCCCGGGAAGGTCGGCTCGTCAAGGATGACCAGCGCGTCCAGCGGGTCGCCGTCCTCGCCGAGAGTGTTCTCGACGAAGCCGTAGTCGGTCGGGTAGGCGGTCGAGGTGAAGAGTCGACGGTCCAGGCGGATCCGACCGGTCTCGTGGTCCACCTCGTACTTGTTCCGCGAACCCTTCGGAATCTCGATCGTGACGTCGAACTCCACCGGTGGCTCCTCCATGATCAGCACATAGTTCTGGTGGTTAAGTGTCCCTCACGCAGGTGTGTGATCGCGAAAGGGGCTGGTGGTCGTGCCAGAGCTGAGGCCTTGGCGAGCCGCGAGACCGCATGTGACGCGGGTCGCGAGCGCCGTTCGACCGCGTCTGGCACGGGCCGCGGACGCCGTACGCCCACGTCTCGCACGCGCCGCGACGGCCGCGAAACCGCAGGTCAAACGGCTCGCACGAGCCGTATCACCGCAGGCCGCGCGGATCACGAAGCCGAAAACCTGGCAGTACACCGCGGGCGCCGCCACCGCCGGACTGGCGCTGGCCGCCGGAGTGGTGACCGCCGCCGGCCCCTGGGACTCCACCGGTCAGCGTACGGCCGAGCGGGACTGGGCGGCCGCCCAGGAGCGCACGGGTGGCGCAGATCACGGTCGTCGTACTGATACGTCCGGTTCGTCCGATGCGGCAGGCGAGGCGCCCCGTCCCGCCCCCTCCGCGGGCTCCGTCCTGACGGGCCTCGGCGGGGGCGTGGGCACCGTGAACTCGGTCCCGAACGGCCGGGCTCTCGCCGACCTCCTGGGCCCGCTCCTGGACGTCCCTGAGCTCGGCACGCGCAGGTCGGCGGCGATCGTGGACGTGGCCAGCGGCAAGCGCCTCTTCGGCGTCGGAGCCGCCGAGCCCCTCACGCCCGCGTCGACGACGAAGATCGCCACCGCCGCGGCCGCCCTCACCGCGATGGGCCCCGACCACCGCCTCACCACCCGCACCGCCCTCGAACCCGACACCAAGGAACTCGTCCTGGTCGGCGGCGGCGACCCCACCCTGACGGCCCGCAAGGAGGCCGACGGCTGGGCCAGCCTGCGCGAACTGGCCGACGCGACCGCACAGACCCTGAAGAAGCGCGACGTACGCGAGGTCACCCTCTCGTACGACAAGACGCTCTACGCGGGCCCCGAACTGCACCCCATCGGCGAGGACGGCAACCTCGCCCCGGTCAGCGCCCTCATGGCCGACGAGGCCCGCACGGACGACTCCACCAGCGGTCCGGTGACCCGGGCGAAGGACCCGGCCACGGACGCGGCGACCAAGTTCGCGTCCTTCCTCGCCGACCGCGGCATCAGGACGACGTCCCCCGGCCCGTCCAAGGCCACGAACCGGGCCGAGGCCCTCGCCGAGGTCTCCTCACCCCCGCTGTCCTCCCTGGTCGAGCGCATGCTCACCAACAGCGACAACGACATCGCCGAGGCCCTCGCCCGCCACACGGCCGTCGCGAGCGGCGAGCGCGCCGACTTCAACGGTGGCGGACAGGCGATCGCGGCCCAGCTGAAGAAGCTCGGACTGCCGGTGTCCGGCGTCTCCTTCAAGGACGGCAGCGGCCTCAACCGCGACGACAAACTCACCGCGGACCTGCTCACGTCCCTCCTGGCCAAGGCGGCCGACCCGACCCACCCGCAACTGCGCCCGGCACTGACCGGCCTCCCGGTGGCCGGCTTCACCGGCACCCTGAGCAGCCGCTACACGGACGGAGCGGCAGGCATCGTCCGAGCCAAGACAGGCACCCTGACCGGCGTCAACGCCCTGGCCGGCACGGTCGTCGACCAGGACGGCCACCTGCTGGCCTTCGCCTTCCTGGCAACGAACACGACGAACAAGGACGCCGCCCAGTCGGCCCTGGACAGAACCGCGACGGCACTGGCGGCCTGCGGCTGCGGTTAGGCACCTGCGGGCGCCGTCCAACTCGCGTCCACCCCTGCCGGACCCGCCTCCGCACATCCGCACGGCCTGCCCCAAGTGGGAACGCTCACGTACGGTTGACACATGACGAGCATCGGTGGTGCCGAGATGGTCGACTGGAATCTCGCGGTGGCGACCGCGACCCGGCTCGTGCGGCCCGGCCCGGAGGTGAGCCGCGACGAGGCCAGGGCCGTCGTCGCCGAGCTGCGCCGACATGCCAAGGCCTCGGAGGAACACGTCCGGGCCTTCACTCGTATGGGCACGGAGGACACCCACGACACCCCCGTCCTGGTGGTCGACCGCCCCGGCTGGGTACGGGCCAACGTCGCCGGGTTCCGCGAGATCCTCAAGCCTCTGCTCGACAAGATGCAGGAGCGCCGCGGCAGCAGCCCCGGCGGCGCGGTCATGGGCGCCGTCGGCGGCAAGGTCACCGGCGTCGAACTCGGCATGCTGCTGTCCTTCCTGGCCTCCCGGGTCCTGGGCCAGTACGAGACCTTCGCCCCGGCCACCCGCGAACTCCCGGCGGGAGAGAACGGCGCCGGACGACTGCTGCTCGTCGCCCCGAACATCGTCCACGTGGAGCGCGAACTCGACGTACAGCCCCACGACTTCCGCCTGTGGGTGTGCCTGCACGAGGAGACGCACCGCACGCAGTTCAGCGCCGTGCCGTGGCTGCGGGACCACCTCGAGGGCGAAATCCAGTCTTTCTTGGCGGAGACGGATGTCGACCCCATGACCGTCCTGGAGCGCATCCGCGAGGCCGCACAGTCGCTCGCCGGCGGCCGGCCCGAGGCCGAGGAGGACGACGGCGGACGCTCGTTCGTCGAACTGGTGCAGACCCCGGCCCAGCGGGAGATCCTCGGCCGGCTCACCGCGGTGATGTCGCTCCTGGAGGGCCACGCCGACTTCGTGATGGACGGAGTCGGGCCCCAGGTCGTACCGACCGTCGCCGAGATCCGCGAAAAGTTCCAGCAGCGGCGCGCCAAGGGTGCCTCCCGACTGGACATGGCCCTGCGCAAGTTGCTGGGTCTCGACGCCAAACTCAGGCAGTACCGCGACGGCGAACGCTTCGTACGGGCCGTCCACGACCAGGTCGGCATGGACGGCTTCAACCGCGTGTGGACGTCCCCGAACACCCTCCCGACCAAGGCGGAGATCGCCAAACCGGCGGACTGGATCGCGCGGGTGCATCGCAAGGCGGAGTCGTGAATCGCGCGCCGAGTCGTGCATCTCATACGAAGGTCGTGAACCGAATCCGGCCGACGGCAGGCGAACGCCCCTCCAATCACCCGTCCGAGGGACCGTGAGCCATGGGTAGGCGTGCAATGCTCGGGGAACGGCCCGTCTCTGTCACCATCTATACACTCTGAGTGACCGAGCTCGGGCTCACCCCCCGAAAACTTCATGAAGGGAACCGGACATGGGTCCCCATCCTGCGGTCGCGGCGATACGCCTGGCGGTCCGCCGCGTCCTCCACGACATCCTCACCCAACACAGCCGCACCACCGACGCCCTCGTCGCCCCCGGCAGGCGGCGCGCGACCTCGTACGAGATCCCGCACATGTCGCTGCCCCCGGCGCCGCCCGTGACGCCGACCGGCGCAGCGCCCGCCGCCCACGACACGGCGCGCGAACCGTCGTACGCGCCCCCAGGCCGGGCCCCGCAGGAGCAACCTCGCACCACCCCGCACGAGCGACCCCCCTCCCCGCTCGTGCTCGTGGCATGCTCCGGCGGCGCCGACTCCATGGCCCTCGCCTCCGCCCTCGCCTTCGAGGCCCCCAAACTCGGCATCCGCGCCGGTGGCATCACCGTCGACCACGGTCTGCAGCCCGGCTCCGACCTGCGCGCAGAGGAAGTCGTCCTGCGCATGCGCGAACTCGGCCTCGAACCCGTCGAGTCCATCGCCGTGACCGTCGGCCGCTCGGGCGGACCCGAGGCCGCCGCCCGTGACGCCCGCTACGCCGCCCTCGACGACGCGGCCGCCCGCCACGGCGCCATCGCCGTCCTGCTCGGCCACACCCGCGACGACCAGGCCGAAACCGTCCTGCTCGGCCTCGCCCGCGGCTCCGGCATCCGCTCCCTGTCCGGAATGGCCGCGGTCTCGGGGGCCGGCGGCCGTTACCGCCGCCCCTTCCTCGGGCTCGACCGGCAGACCGCGCGCAAGGCCTGCATGGTCCAGTCCCTGCCGGTCTGGGACGACCCGCACAACGCCGACCCGGCATACACGCGCTCACGCCTGCGCCAAGAGGGCCTGCCCGCCCTGGAGAAGGCGCTCGGAAAAGGCGTCGTCGAGGCCCTCGCCCGCACGGCCCAGCTCTCCCGCGACGACGCCGACGCGCTCGACGCCTGGGCCGGCCATGCCGAGGCCGCCGTACGCGACGCGGCCGGCCTCCTGGAGTGCGCCAAGCTGTACGCGCTGCCGCCCGCCGTGCGCCGCCGGATCCTGCGCCGCGCCGCCATCGAGGCCGGGGCGCCCGCCGGAGCGCTGTTCGCCCGCCACATCGAGGAAGTCGACCGTCTGATCACCGGCTGGCGCGGTCAGGGAGCCATCAATCTCCCCGGCAAAGTCGTCGCCCAGCGCCAGGGTGGCAGACTGGTGATTCGGCAAGGCTGATTCCCGACCCCTCCACGAACACGACGGAGGGGCCGGCCGAGCCAATCAATGCGGGACGACCGACCGAAAGTGATGCGGGTGGACGCGAAAGACATGGGTGCCGACCTCCAGCGGGTGCTCATCACCAAGGAAGAGATCGACGCGAAGCTGGCCGAGCTGGCCGCGAAGATCGACGCGGAGTACGCGGGCAAGGACCTGCTCATCGTCGGAGTCCTCAAGGGCGCGGTGATGGTGATGGCCGACCTCGCGCGGGCGCTGTCCACCCCCGTCACCATGGACTGGATGGCTGTGTCGTCGTACGGCGCCGGCACCCAGTCCTCCGGTGTCGTGCGGATCCTCAAGGACCTCGACACCGACATCAAGGGCAAGCACGTCCTCATCGTCGAGGACATCATCGACTCCGGTCTGACGCTGTCCTGGCTGCTGTCCAACCTCGGCTCGCGCGAGCCCGAGTCGCTCAAGGTGTGCACGCTGCTGCGCAAGCCGGACGCCGCGAAGGTCGCCATCGACGTGGAGTGGGTCGGCTTCGACATCCCCAACGAGTTCGTCGTCGGCTACGGCCTCGACTACGCCGAGAAGTACCGCAACCTCCCGTTCGTCGGTACGCTCGCGCCCCACGTCTACGGCGGCTGAGCCCGGCGGTCCGCGATCGCGGACCCGAAGGGCCCAACACCCGTACGAAGATCGGGAACCCCGGCGGGCCTCGCGCCGTTGGAGCATGCAGACGGGCTTACCGGCCGTCCCGTGCGGCTACGGGCGTCGAAGCTGGGGTACCGTCAGAAGAACTGTCTTATCAAACTCACTATGGCAGGAGGGACGGGGCGACACCGCTCCGTATGGATGGACGTGAAGCGATACTTCCGTGGGCCGGTCATGTGGATCGTGCTGGCCGTCCTTGCCGTGGTCGTGTTGATGCAGGTCGTCGGCTCGTCCGGCGGCTACAAGACGGTGGACACCGGCCAGGTCGTCCAGGCGATCAACGAGAACAAGGTCGAGTCGGCCAAGCTGACCACCGGCGACGAGCAGATCATCAAGGTCCAGCTCAAGGACGGCGAAAAGGTCGAGGACGCCACAAAGATCCAGGCGAGCTATATCGGCGACCAAGGCGTGGACATCGCCAACACGCTGCAGAACAAGTACCAGCAGAAGCAGATCCCGGACGGCTACACGGTCTCGCCGTCCAAGCAGAACCCGTTCGTCGGCATCCTGCTCTCCCTGCTTCCCTTCGTCCTGATCGTGGTCGTCTTCCTGTTCCTGATGAATCAGATGCAGGGCGGCGGCTCCCGGGTCATGAACTTCGGCAAGTCCAAGGCGAAGCTCATCACCAAGGACACCCCGAAGACGACGTTCTCTGACGTCGCCGGCTCGGACGAGGCGGTCGAGGAACTCCAGGAGATCAAGGAGTTCCTGCAGGAACCGGCGAAGTTCCAGGCCGTCGGGGCGAAGATCCCCAAGGGCGTACTGCTGTACGGCCCGCCCGGCACCGGCAAGACCCTGCTCGCGCGCGCCGTCGCGGGCGAGGCGGGTGTGCCCTTCTACTCGATCTCCGGTTCCGACTTCGTCGAGATGTTCGTCGGTGTCGGTGCCTCCCGAGTGCGTGACCTGTTCGAGCAGGCCAAGGCGAACGCCCCGGCGATCGTCTTCGTCGACGAGATCGACGCGGTCGGCCGTCACCGTGGTGCCGGCCTCGGCGGCGGTCACGACGAGCGCGAGCAGACCCTGAACCAGCTGCTCGTCGAGATGGACGGCTTCGACGTCAAGGGCGGCGTGATCCTCATCGCCGCGACGAACCGGCCCGACATCCTCGACCCGGCCCTCCTGCGGCCCGGCCGCTTCGACCGCCAGATCGCGGTCGACCGCCCGGACATGCTGGGCCGTCTGGAGATCCTCAAGGTTCACCAGAAGGGCAAGCCGGTCGCCCCGGACGTCGACCTGTCTGCGGTCTCCCGCCGCACGCCGGGCTTCACCGGTGCGGACCTGAGCAACGTCCTCAACGAGGCGGCGCTCCTGACGGCCCGCAGCGACAAGAAGCTGATCGACAACCAGATGCTCGACGAGGCCATCGACCGCGTCGTGGCGGGCCCGCAGAAGCGGACCCGGATCATGTCGGACAAGGAAAAGAAGATCACCGCGTACCACGAGGGCGGACACGCCCTGGTCGCGGCGGCTTCCCCGAACTCCGATCCGGTCCACAAGATCACGATCCTCTCCAGAGGCCGTGCTCTCGGCTACACGATGGTCCTGCCGGACGAGGACAAGTACTCCACGACCCGCAACGAAATGCTGGACCAGCTGGCGTACATGCTGGGCGGCCGCGCGGCCGAGGAGCTCGTCTTCCACGACCCGACCACGGGCGCGGCGAACGACATCGAGAAGGCCACCACCACGGCCCGCGCGATGGTCACGCAGTACGGCATGACCGAGCGCCTCGGTGCCATCAAGTTCGGTGGCGACAACACCGAGCCGTTCCTCGGACGTGAGATGGCTCACCAGCGCGACTACTCGGAAGAGGTCGCCGCGCTGGTGGACGAGGAAGTCAAGAAGCTCATCGAGAACGCGCACAACGAGGCCTGGGAAATCCTGGTCGAGAACCGCGACGTCCTCGACAACCTCGTGCTTCAGCTGCTGGAGAAGGAGACGCTGGGCAAGGAGGAGATCGCCGAGATCTTCGCCCCCATCGTCAAGCGTCCGCCCCGGCCCGCCTGGACCGGTTCCTCCCGCCGTACGCCGTCCACCCGTCCGCCGGTGCTCTCCCCGAAGGAGCTCGCACTGACGAACGGCGCCAACGGCGCGACGCCGGCGATCACCACCGCCAAGTCGACGGCGACGGAGCCCGCCTCGGTGGCCGAACCGGCCCCCGAGGAGCGTCCCGAGAGCTGACGCCGCTCAGGCCCTGGTGACCACACCAGGCCCGGAATGAATGCCACGCCCCCCAGGTTCTAGCCTGGGGGGCGTGGCATTTTCGTATGCCGGCAGTTCAGACGCGTGACCCATACGCGCCACCCGCAAAGGATCGAGGCACCACATGACCGACCCCGTGACGCTGGACGGCGAGGGCCGCGTCGGCGAGTTCGACGAGAAGCGCGCCGAAAACGCCGTGCGCGAGCTGCTGATCGCCGTCGGGGAGGACCCGGACCGGGAGGGGCTCCGGGAGACGCCGGGGCGGGTGGCGCGGGCGTATCGGGAGCTTTTGGCCGGACACACGCAGCAGCCCGAGGATGTCCTGACGACTACGTTCGATATCGGGCATGACGAGATGGTCCTGGTCAAGGACATCGAGATCGTCTCCTTGTGTGAGCATCACATGTTGCCGTTCCATGGCGTAGCTCACATCGGGTACATCCCGGCCGAAACCGGCAAGATCACGGGCCTGTCGAAGCTGGCGAGGCTGGTCGAGGTGTTCGCCCGTCGCCTTCAGGTGCAGGAACGGCTCACCACGCAGGTCGCCGACTCGCTCATGAAGATCCTTGAGGCCCGGGGCGTGATCGTCGTCATCGAGGCCGAGCACATGTGTATGTCGGTACGCGGTATCCGCAAGCCCGGTGCCAAGACCACGACGTCGGCGGTGCGGGGCCAGCTTCGGGACGCCACGACCAGGGCTGAGGCCATGAGCCTGATACTGGCTCGCTGACCTGATTGTCAGTGGTGCCCGATACCGTCCTCGGCCAGTGGAGCTGATCGCTGATCAAGGAAGATCGCGGTGGGGTTCGGGCTGCCGAGCGGTGAATGGGGTTGGCGGGCGCTTACAGGCGCGGAGTGTCCGGGTGGGCAGCCGACTCTGGACGTTGGACGGAGAGCGCACGGTCCAGACGACAGTCACTCAAGTGGTGGCGGCAAAGGTCCGCGAGGTCCTGGATCTCGTGACTGACCATGTGTCGTTCACCGTGGCGCCGGATCAGCTGCTCGGCTCGCCTGACGGGTGGGTCCAACGTGCCGTTTCTCTCCGAGCCGGCACGAGAGATCGGCGCAAGATTCATGCCTCGGGGCAACGGATTGGCCTCGCATCTGGTCGTCGCCGACAGCTGGCCGTCCCGAGGGACCTTCAAGCCCGAGCAGCACCCGTTGGGACTCATCGAGTCGACATGGGTCGAGGTGCGCGACGTGCGGACGCGCGGGGCCGGAAGCCCGAAACCGTTCACTCTCTACAGCTACCGACTCGACCCCTACCCGGGCTTTCTCGTGAACGGCCACCTGGCTCGCCAACCCTGGTGACTCTCAGGCAGTGGGCGCCGCCCCCGCGCCGCTGTGCTCGTCGTCCTCCGGGAGTTTACAGACGCGCTCCAGGAAGATGGCTGCCGCTATGACGGCGATGCCCGCCACGACGGAGAAGCCGGCGTAGATGGCCTGGTCGCGGCGGGCGGGGATGTCGAGGGACTCCAGGAGGAAGACGCCCGCGCCGCCGTACATGCCGGCGACGAGGGCGGCGACCAGGGCGCTGGACTGGCCGAAGACGACCGCGCGGGCGGCCATCAGGGGGTCGACGCCCTTGGCCTCCGGGCGGCGTTCGCGCTGGGCCTTGAGGCGGGCGCGGATCGAGAGTGCCGTGGCGAGCAGGATCACGGCGATGACCGCCAGGACGATGGGCGCGGCCAGCGGGACGCTGGGCAGGGTCCCGACGGCGTTCCACAGGCGGGCGCCCGCCCAGGACAGGACTCCGGCCACGATGAACACGCCTGCCAGCAACCTGATGCGCAGCTCTCTCACGGTGCCCCTTCAGCTCCCCCGGGTCCCCACGGAATGTGGTCGTCTTGACCTTAACGACTATTCGGGCAGCTGGAGTTCCAGGTCGCTGCGCGGTGCGACGCCGTCCCGGGTGACGGTGCCGAGCAGGTCGACGACGGGGCCGCGGCCGGGCAACTGGGCCTCGGGCTCCAGGTCGTGCCAGGGGGCGAGGACGAAGGCGCGTTCGTGGGCGCGCGGGTGGGGAAGCGTGAGGTTCGGGTCGTCGGAGACCAGGTCGGCGTACGAGACGATGTCGACGTCGAGGGTGCGCGCGCCCCAGTGCTCGTCCCGTACCCGGTGGAAGGCCTCCTCGACCGCGTGCGCCCGCTCCAGCAGGGAGGACGGGGGGAGGGTGGTCTTGAGGACCACGATCGCGTTGAAGTACGAGGGCTGGGTGCCCGGCTCGACGCCCCACGGTTCCGTCTCGTAGACGGGGGAGACCCCCTTGATGCGCACGCCGGGGGTGTCCTCCAGGGCGTCGATGGCGCCCTGGAGGGTCTCGAGGCGGTTGCCCAGGTTGGAGCCGAGGGAGATCACGGCCCGTTTCGGGTTGCTGAGGGTGGTGTCGGCGGCGTCGACCTGGTCGACGACGGAGGCGGGTACCGGCTGTACGGTCGGGTCGTTGGGGCCCTTGATGAACGGTGCAGTCATACTCGGCTCCGGGTGATGGTGACGGTCACGTCGTCGAAGGGGACGGTGATCGGCGCGTCCGGCTTGTGGACGGTGACCTCGACCTCCTGGACTCCTTCGTGCTTCAGACAGGCCTGGGCGATGCGCTCGGCGAGCGTCTCGATGAGGTTGACCGGGTCGCCCTCGACGACGGCCACGACCTCTTCCGCCACGATGCCGTAGTGCACGGTCTTCGCCAGGTCGTCGTCGGCGGCGGCCGGTCGGGTGTCCAGACCGAGGACGAGGTCCACGACGAAGGTCTGGCCCTCCCTGCGTTCCTCGGGGAACACACCGTGGTACCCGCGGGCCTTCAGGCCGCGCAGCGCGACACGATCCACGCGAATCACTCCTGCAATCGTCGGTACGGCCGGTCGATGCCGTGTGCGGGCGGCACACCGGCCTCGACCGAATCTACCTGCGGGCACTGACAGGGCCGGGCCACGGGGGCGTGGGTCCGGTCCGGGCCGGGAGGATTCACTGGGTGTTTCCCGTGGGGAACCCGGCGGCTCACGGGGTGGTAGCCGCGCCTACCCGTGGACGCGTGATTCCAACCACTTCTTGGTCCCGGCGGGGGCCGGCGGGCCGCCTTGCGGGTGGCTCCTGCGCGTCATCCCAGTGTTTGTCCGTGATTGTCCCTGCGCGTGTTCCTGCCGTCCTGTGGTGCGGCCCTGTGGTGCGGTCCTGTGCGGTCCTGCGGTCGGCCTGTAGGTCGCCTACCCACTCAGGAGGGGGTGTCGTCGCTCTCGTCCTCGTCGTTTTCGGCCAGAACCGGCGAGGCGTGGTGCGACCACATCTTCCAGCCCTCAGGCGTGCGCCGGAACACGTTCGTGGCGACCACGAGCTGGCCCACGAGCGGGCCGAGCTCCTCGTCGCCCTCGGGGGCGGGCCCGCCGCTGAGGATGTTCTCGGTACAGGTCACCACGGCGGTGTCGCCGGTCACGGAGACGTGCACGTCGGTGAGGAAGAACTGGATGTAGTCGGTGTTCGCCATGATCAGCGCGTACGACCGCAGGACCTCGCCGCGGCCGGTGAGAACCGGCCAGCCGGGGTGCACGCAGGAGACCACGCCGACGTCCGCCGGGTCGTGGTAGGTCTCGTCGACGCCGAGGTCGGACGGGGTGAGCCAGAACGAGGACAGCTCCTCGAAGTCGCCGCGCTCCATCGCCTCGTAGAAGCCGGTGTTGGCGGCCTCCACCTGCTCGACGTCGGTGTGCGGGGCGCTCACCGGGCTCCCTCGGCGGCCTGCGCGCCCGGCGTGTTCTCGGGGACGCGCGCTCCCTCGACGGCTCGTGCCACGCGCACCGCGTCCGCCGTGGCGTGTACCTCGTGCACCCGCACCGCCCAAGCGCCGGCGTGCGCCGCGAGCGCCGAGACGGCGGCCGTGGCGGCGTCGCGCTCGCGCGCGGGCGGCGGCGCGGCCTCCGGCCCGGCGAGGACACGGCCGAGGAACCGCTTGCGGGACGCGGCGACGAGGAGGGGGTGGCCGAGGGCGAGAAGGCGGTCGAGGTGGGCGAGGAGCACGAGGTCGTGCTCGGCGTCCTTGGAGAAGCCCAGGCCGGGGTCGACGATGACACGCTCGGGGGCGATGCCGCCGGCCAGAACGGCTTCCACACGCGCGTGGAGCTCGTCGACGACCTCGGCGACGACGTCGTCGTAGACGCCCTTGACGTTCCCGCCCTCCAGGAAGCCGCGCCAGTGCATGACGACGAAGGGGGCGCCGGCGTCCGCGACGACGGGGATCATCGCGGGGTCGGCGAGGCCGCCGCTGACGTCGTTGACGAGGGCGGCGCCGGCGGCGAGGGCCTGCTCGGCGACGGAGGCGCGCATGGTGTCGACGGAGATCGTGACGCCCTCGGAAGCGAGGCCGCGGACGACGGGGATGACGCGGCGCAGTTCCTCGGCCTCGTCGACCCGGCTGGCGCCGGGGCGGGTGGACTCGCCGCCGACGTCGACCAGGTCGGCACCCTCCTCGACCAGGGCGAGGCCGTGCTTGACGGCGGCCGTCGTGTCGAACCAGCGGCCGCCGTCGGAGAAGGAATCGGGGGTCACGTTGACGACTCCCATGACCGCGCACCGGTCCCACTGCGGAAGGCCCGCGACGCGCCCGCGTCGGCTCTGCTTGCTCATACGTTCAGCCTAGGCCCAAGGGGGTGCCGGGACGTGCCGTGGCCCGAGCGGGAGCCCTCGGGGGCAGGGGGCTTCCGCTCGGGCCGGTCCGGGGGCCGCGGTCACGCTGCCTGGACGTCCCGTTCCGCCACCCGGTGCGGGCAGGGGCGCGGTGCGGTCGTACGGCGGCGCAGGAAGCGCGGCAGCGGCAGGGCCAGGTTCACGAAGCCCTCGGCCTGCATGGCGGCGAAGCCGAGGCGGGGCAGGTCGGCCGAGGCGCGGTAGACCACGAAACGGGGCTCCCACCGTGGCCGGAACTTGGCGTTGAACTTGTACAGGGACTCGATCTGGAACCAGCGGGACAGAAAGACCAGCAGGCCCCGCCAGGCGCGCAGCACGGGGCCCGCGCCGATCTTCTCGCCGCGCGCGAGGGCCGAGCGGAACATCGCGAAGTTGAGGGACACGCGCGCGATGCCGAACTTCGGGGCGGCCTGCAGGGCGGCCACGATCAGCAGTTCGTTCATGCCGGGGTCCGCCGAGCGGTCGCGGCGCATCAGGTCCAGCGAGACCCCGTCCGTGCCCCACGGCACGAAGTGGAGGATCGCCTTGAGGTCGCCGTACTCTCCCGGCTCCTCGTCGGCCCACCCGTCTCCCATCACCGCCCTACCTGAGGCGCTTCGCGCCGCCCCTTCAATTCTGTGGGCGGTGGCGACGAGACAGTCGCCGTCGGCGGGGTCGCCGACGCGGCCCAGCGCCATGGAGAAGCCGCGCTCGGTGTCGGTGCCGCGCCAGTCGTCGGCGGCGCGGCGTATCCGGTCCAGCTCGGTCTCGCCGAGGTCACGGACGCGCCGTACCCGGGTCTCGTAACCGGCGCGCTCGATGCGCTTGACCATCTGTCGCACGTTGCGCATCGCGCGGCCGGCGAGCGAGAAATCCGGGACGTCCACCACCGCCTCGTCGCCCAGTTCGAGGGCGTCGAGCCCGGTCTCGCGGGTCCACACCTCGGCGCCGGTCTCGGAGCAGCCCATGACGGCGGGGGTCCAGGAGTGGGCCTTGGCCTCGTCCATGAAGCGCTCGATGGCGCCGGGCCAGGCCTCCACGTCGCCGATCGGGTCGCCGCTGGCGAGCATCACGCCGGAGACGACGCGGTACGTCACCGCCGCCTTGCCGCTGGGCGAGAAGACGACGGCCTTGTCGCGGCGCAGCGCGAAGTGGCCGAGGGAATCGCGGCCGCCGTGCTTGGCGAGCAGGGCGCGCAGGCGGGCCTCGTCGTCCTCGGTGAGGCGGGCGGCGGGGTGTTCGGGGCGGAAGGCGAGGTAGATCGTCGTGACCGCCGTGATCCAGCCGAGGGCGCCGAGCGAGAAGGCGACCGTCCACGAGGTGTTGCCCTGGTAGTCGACCGGGCCCTCGAAGCCGAACAGGCCGTACAGGACGTGGGTGATGCGGTCGACCAGGCTCGGGTCGCCGACCAGGGTGTCCGGGTGGGCGCTGACGACGATCAGGCCGAGGGCGAGGGAACCGGCGCCCATGAGGACGAAGTTGGCCAGCGCCCGCCACCGGCTGCGCGGGTCCGGCAGGGCGGTGAACTGGTCGCGGTGGCGCAGCAGGGTGGCCAGCAGTGCCAGGGAGATGACGACGCCCACCACGGAGTGGCGGTACGTGAACTGCGCGATCGCTCCGGCCGGCAGCAGCACGACGGCGGCCCGCCAGGCCCGCCGCTTGCCGCGCTTGAGGCCGTGCGCCAGCAGGAGCAGCAGTACGCCCGCGCTCAGCGAGAGCGCCGCCGCGAACGGGCCCGTGGAGCCCGGCAGCACTTCGGCGATGGCGTGCATACGGCTGTGCCGGAAGCGCGGGAAGACACCCGCGGCGATGTCCAGCAGGCCCACCAGGGCGCAGGCTCTGCCGACGAGCAGGGGAACTGCCTCGGGGCGCGGGCCGCGGAGCAGCTGCCGTACCCGGCTGGGCAGTTGCCCCCCTCGGTTCGATCGTTGAGGAACCGCGCCCGACATTTCCACATCTGTCCTGACAGACATCGCATCCCATTAGTTCTGCGAGAGACCTTGGATCCGGTGCCGATTCGGGCATCCGGCGACATTGCGCCCTCTAGGACGGTGTCTTGAGGGGAGAGGTTCACTCAGCTCCCCAAAACCGTTTCAAAGGCCAAGGAAAGTCCGGGGCAAGCCCTTGCGAAGGTGCAGGGGAGGCGGCGCGGGCGCATGTGTCGTGCGCCCGCGTGGACCGGACGGAAAGTGCGGACAGGTAACCATCGATGGGGCTCACGAGCGACAAGTTGCTGGCGCTGGCGGTGTCGGCCGCCGTAGGGCTGTTCGTCGGCACGGTCTGGCTGTGGCCACGACTGGCGCGGCGCGGTTGGCGGGCCGTCTGCGGGCGCGTGGGCCTGCTGCTCACCACGCAGTTGATGCTCTTCATGGCGGTCGGGCTCGCCGCGAACCAGGCTTTCGGCTTCTACGCAGGCTGGGCCGACCTGTTCGGGCAGGAGAAGGAGCAGGGTGTGGTGGTGGACCACACGCCCGGCGGAGGGCCGTTGAAGGTCGTCGACACGCTGCGGGTGCCGGGGGCCGGGAGCACGCGGCCGGAGACGGGCGGTCAGATCCAGAAGGTCGAGATCGTGGGCCGTACGACACGCATCGCCACGCCCGCGTACGTCTATCTGCCGCCCGAGTATTTTCAGCCGGAGTTCCGCGAGCGCACGTTCCCGGCGGCCGTCGTGCTCACCGGGTATCCGGGCACCGCCGAGGCGCTGGCGGGCAAACTCCACTATCCGCGTACGGCCGCGAAGCTCGTCGGGGACGGTCGTGCGCGGCCGATGATCCTGGTGATGATGCGGCCCACCGTGGCGCCGCCGCGGGACACGGAGTGCGTGGACGTTCCCGGCGGGCCGCAGACCGAGTCGTTCTTCGCGAAGGACCTGCCCGAGGCCGTGAGCGGGCAGTACCGGGTGGGTGGAAAGTCGGGCAGGTGGGGCGTCATCGGGAACTCCACAGGCGGCTACTGCGCGTTGAAGCTCGCCCTGCACCATCCCAAGGTGTACGTCGCCGGGGCGGGGCTCTCCGCCTACTACGACGCTCCGATCGACCCCACGACGGGCGATCTCTTCCAGGGGGACGAGGAACTGCGCAATCGCGCGAACCTGTGGTGGTACCTCGAGCACATGCCTGCCCCGGACACTTCACTGCTCGTCAGCAGCAGCAAAGTTGGAGAATCCAACTACAAGGCCACGTTGAAGTTCATTGAGCGTGTGAAGGCCACCGAGCGGACGCGGATCTCGTCGATCATCCTCGAAAGCGGGGGACACAACTTCAACACCTGGCGGCGGGAGATTCCGGGGACGCTGGAGTGGATGAGCGGGCGGCTGAACGGCAGGTGACCCGCCCCATGAGGCTATGTGATCTTGGTTCTTGGCTATTACGGTGGCGGATCTGATTCCTGTTGCCGCATGAACGACTCGGGATGGCTGTGTTTTTACGGGGTGGGGCGCCAAGATTCGCCTACGCGCGGTAAGTTTCTGGCCATGCCACGTGGACGTCACCGTCATTCCCCGCCCTTGCACAGGCTGCTGCCCCCGTCGGCGATCGCAGGCGTGTCCGTTGTCTGTGCCCTTGCACCCTGGGTGTTCAGCGAGCCCGTGGTGCTGCGCGGCCTTGCCGCGGCCGCCGCGGCGACGGCGGTCGTGGGTGGGGTCGTCATGCGCCGCTGGGACGCGCAGGCGGGCAAGCAGGTCGCCGACCTCACGCGCGCGCGTGCGAGCGACGAGTGGCGGCACGAGGAGCGGGTCGCCGAGCTGGAGACCGACCTCGAGGAGTCGCGCGAGCTGCGGGTGAAGCTGGAGCAGCGGCTGCGGGCCAAGCGGGCCGAGCTCGCGGGGCTGCGCAACGAGCATGCGTCGCTGCTGCGGCGGTACGCCACGGCGGAGACCGAGCGGGCGAGTGTGCTGGAGGAGCGGCGGGTCCTGGAGATAGAGGCGGGGGCGCCCGCGCGGGCGTTGCCGCCGGGGGCTGTGCCGGGTCCGGTTGACGGTGTGGGGACTGTGGCTGTCCCCGCTGATGTCGAGGCCGACTCCGAGGGTGCCGCGGTTGAGGCCGAGGTTGAGGCCGACACCGAGGCTGAGGTCGATGCCGAGGCTGTTGAGGAGGCGTCGGCAGCTTCCGCTGTCTTCTCGCCCGAGGGCTCTCGGCTGTTCCTGCGGGCCAAGGAGGCGTTGGCGCGGTTCGACGAGGACGGGGAGTCTCCTGCGGGGGAGTCCTCGACGAGCGAGTCCTTGAAGAGCGAGTCCTCGGACAGTGAGCCCGTGAAGGGCGCGTCCTCGAAGGATGAGCCCCCGAAGGACGAGCCCCCGAAGGACGAGCCGCCGAACAACGAGCCCCCCAAGGGCGACGGGCACTCCGACGACGAGCCGGTGAAGTCCGGTTCGGGGGCCGCCGAGGCGGAGGCGCGGGACGCTGCCGGGTCCGAGACGGAGCCTGCGTTGGAGGATGACGCGCAGGGGAAGCCCGAGGCGGTCGACGGGCATGAGCGCGCGGCCGCCGGCACCCCGACGGGCGCGGTCGCCCGCACCGCTCAGCAGCCTGCGCTTCCCGCGGCTCGGCAGCCGTCCGGGCACTTCATCGCGCCGACTGCCGTGGCCGTCGCGCCGACGACGCCCGTACGGCGTCCGGCGGTCCAGGGTGGCTTCGACTTCTTCGGCACCAAGCGGGCCGAGTCCTCCGCGTTGGAGTCCGTCCAGAACGAGGACCTCGCCGATGTCGTGGGCCAGGAGGCCCTGGCTCTTCACAAGGCCGAGGCCGAGGCGGAGTTCAAGCCCGCGGACGCGGAGTCCCGGGGGATCGGGCAGGTCATCGACCTGACGGCTCATGACGAGACCGAGCAGATCGATGTGCAGGGGTTGCGGAGCGCGGTTTCCTGAGGGGTGCCGGGCCTGCCGTTTCCGGGACCGTCACGCCATCCAGCGGTCCGGACGGGCGTCCCTGCGGCCCGTGCGGGAGCGTTCCGCTTGGCTGCGCAGGAGTTCCGCCGCCTCCTCGGCGTCTCTCAGACGGGCGGTCACCGTCTTGTTGGCCCCCGTGTCCACATGTACGTCGGCGACGCCCCACAGGCGCTTCCAGGGGCCCTGGGTGAGGCATACGCTCTGGACCTTCGCGTGCGGGACCAGGGCCAGGCTTCTGCGGAAGAGGCCGGTTCGGGCGGCGAAGGCGGCTTCCGTGACGGACAGGCCGTAGCCGCGCCACCACAGCGGCATGCACCGGGCGGCGCGCCGCGGTGGGCGGGACAGGGCGGCGCGGGAGGGGACCGTCGTGCCGGGGAGTACGTGTGCGACCACCGACTCGGCCACCTCGCGAGGGGCGACCGGGAGCAGCACGGAGTTGGACGAGCCCGCCACGTCCAGTTCCACCCGTACCCAGCCGCGCCGGCGCCACAGCAGCGGTTCGACGATCCGTACGGTCTGGACGCGGCCGGGCGGCACCGTCTCGTGTGCGCGGTCCAGCAGGCCGTGGTCGATGCGCAGTCCGTCCGGTGACTCGCCCACCGTCCAGTCGTACTCGGCGACGAACCGTCCCACACTGCTCGCCCCTGCCGCGCCGATCAGCGGAACCGCGGTCGCCAAAACCGTCCACACGCTCCCGGTGACCAGCCAGAGGACGCTCGGTACGACGATCGCGGCGGCCAGTGTTCCCCAGGTGGCGCCGGTCAGGACGAGCGAGATCGCCAGGACGGTCGGGGGTACGCGCAGGAGTTGGCGGGACGGTGCCTCGCCCACCTCGTGTGCCGTCTCGGGGGCGAAGCCGGCGGCGCGGGCGAGGAGTTCCGCGCGGAGAGTGCGTGCCTCTTCCGCGTCCAGGAAGGCGAGTTCGTCTTTTTTGTCCGTGCCTATGACGTCCAGTTTGAGCTTGGCCACGCCTGCCACGCGCGCGAGCAGGGGCTGGGTGATGTCGATCGCCTGGATGCGTTCCAGCCGGATGTGCGCGGTGCGGCGGAAGAGCAGCCCGGTGCGGATGCGCAGTTCGCTGTCCGTCACCGCGAAGTGTGTGAACCACCAGGTGAGGAAGCCGTACAGGGCCGCCGCGGGGACGAGCACCGCCAGCGCGAGCAGGAGGGTGGTGGTGGTCAGTCTGGTCAGCTGGCGTTGCGCCTGGTCGGGGTCGTGCACCGCCCAGCCGATGAGTACGGCGATCGGTGCCCACGCGCGCCTGAGCGGCGTCACCGGGTGCAGCCGGCGTTCCGTGACGGGTTGTTTCTCGCGTACGGCGTCGTCGACGCCCTGCGTCGTCACAGGCCCGCCGATCGGGCCTCGCCCAGTTCGGTGAGCCGGTCGCGCAGGCGTTCCGCCTCCGCCGGGTCCAGGCCGGGGATGGTCGCGTCGGTCGCGGCCGCCGCCGTGTGCAGTTGCACGCTGGCCAGGCCGAAGTGCCGCTCCACCGGGCCGGACGTCACCTCGACCAGCTGCATCCGGCCGTACGGCACGATCGTCTCCTCACGCCACAGCACGCCCCGGCTGATCAGCAGGTCGTCGGCGCGCTCGGCGTAGCGCCACGAACGCCAGTTGCGGCCGAGCATCACCCAGCCCCACGCCATCAGCACCGGCGGCAGCACGGCGAAGGCCGCCCAGGCGGGTCCGGCGAGCAGGCCGAGCAGCAGGCCCAGGCCGATCGTCAGCAGACCCAGCCACACCACCAGCAACAGCCGGCGCATGCGCAGCAGGCCCGGTGGCAGCCCCCGCCACCCCGGCTCGGCCGCCACCGGCACGTCTCCCGCAGTCCCCGTGTTCTCCGGGCTCCCCGTCTCCATGAGGCCAGCGTACGTAGGAGAGACTGTGTCCATGACTCCTACGACGGAGACCATGGTCGGTATCGGCGGCGCCGCGGAGAGCACCGACATGGTGCTCAACATCGGCCCCCAGCACCCGTCCACGCATGGCGTGCTGCGCCTCAAGCTCGTGCTCGACGGCGAGCGCATCGTGCGGGCGGAGCCGGTGATCGGGTACATGCACCGGGGCGCGGAGAAGCTTTTCGAAGCCCGCGACTACCGGCAGATCATCATGCTCGCCAACCGGCACGACTGGCTGTCGGCGTTCTCGAACGAGTTGGGCGTCGTCCTCGCCGTGGAGCGCATGCTCGGCATGGAGGTGCCCGAGCGGGCCGTGTGGACCCGGACGCTGCTCGCGGAGCTCAACCGGGTGCTGAACCACCTCATGTTCCTGGGGTCGTATCCGCTGGAGCTGGGCGGGATCACGCCGATCTTCTACGCCTTCACGGAGCGCGAGGAGCTCCAGCATGTGATGGAGGAGGTCTCCGGTGGGCGTATGCACTACATGTTCAACCGGGTCGGAGGCCTGAAGGAGGACCTGCCGGCCGGGTGGGCCACGCGTGCGCGTGCCGCCGTCGCCGATGTGCGCTCCCGTATGGACCGGTTCGACGATCTTGTGCTGGGCAACGAGATCTTCCGGGGTCGTACGCGGGGCGTGGGCGCCCTCACGCCGGAGGCCGTGCACGCGTACGGCGTGAGCGGGCCGATCGCGCGCGCCTCGGGCGTGGACTTCGATCTGCGGCGCGACGAGCCGTATCTGGCTTACGGCGAGCTGGGGGACGTGCTGCGGGTGGTGACCCGGGACGAGGGTGACTGCCTTGCTCGTTTCGAGTGCCTGCTGGAGCAGACCCACGTCGCCCTCGACCTCGCCGACGCCTGCCTGGACCGGCTCGCCGAACTGGCGCCCGGGCCGATCAACCAGCGGCTTCCCAAGGTGCTGAAGGCGCCCGAGGGGCACACCTACGCGTGGACCGAGAACCCGCTCGGCATCAACGGCTACTACCTCGTCAGCAAGGGCGAGAAGACGCCGTACCGGCTGAAGCTGCGCTCGGCCTCGTACAACAACATCCAGGCGCTGGTCGAGCTGCTGCCGGGGACGCTGGTCGCGGACATGGTGGCGATCCTGGGGTCGATGTTCTTCGTGGTGGGGGACATCGACAAGTAGGTGGGGGACATCGACAAGTAGTCGGCGGGGAGCCGGGCGCTGTCAGTCCGCCAGTACGTCCGGAATTCCGACCGGCTGCAGCAGCCAGCCGAAGTCTCCCAGCCCGGCCGTCGCCGTGAGCTCGGCGGCCTCTCCCGCGGCCGCGAGGGCGCGCACGTACTCGGTGGGGTTGGTGGAGGCCAGTTCGAGCGGCGGGCGTGCGCCTGTGATGCCCACGGCGTGCAGGGCCTCGCGCTGGGACACGAGGCGTGCGCCGGGCAGCGCGCACGCCGTCGCGCACGCGTCCAGGGCCACGTGCGCCGTGATGTCGCACGAGCCGTCCGGCACGGGCACTGTCTCGCGCCCCTCGCGGAAGCCGGTGAGCGTCCCGAAGGGCGGCCGCGCGGGCGCCGTGTGCGCGTAGTCCACGGCGACCGCGAGCCCCCGCTCCAGGGGCGCCACGGCCGCGGCCCAGGCCCCGTCTCGCGGCAGCCCGATCTCGGCCCGCGCCCCCTGCGCGCCTCCGAGCGGCCACCAGCGTGCGAGCCACTGCGCCTCCGCACCGGCGACCGGCTCCCCGAGACGCTCGGTCCCGTCCCGTCGTACGAGAACCAGACGGGGTACGCCCGCGGAGTCCACCTCCGCGACCTCCAGGGGGACGTTGTCCAGCCACTCGTTCGCGAACAGCAGTCCCTGGATCCGCAGCGGCGGCTCGGACCTCCACTCGATCCGGTGATCCAGCGTTTCCGGGCGGTCGGCGAGCTCGACGGCGCACGCACGTGTGCGTGCCGCCACGTCGGCGGGCAGGGCGGCCAGGACGCCGGTGACCAGCTCGCCCCGCCCCGCCGCCATGTCGACGAAGTCGAGCCGCTCGGGGCGGCCCAGCGCCTCGTCGACCCGGCACAGCAGCCGGGCCACGGCAAGGGCGAAGAGGGGCGACGCGTGGACGGACGTCCGGAAGTGACCGGCGGGGCCCTCGGGGCGGCGGTAGAAGCCGTCAGGGCCGTACAGGGCGGCTTCCGTCGCCGCCCGCCACCCGCGCCACTCGCCCGTCGCCACTTCTGTCACCGGCCCAGGCTAGGCCCTGTCGTCAACGCCGCAGATGTGCGTGCCAGGGCCCGCGACGCCGAGACGATCCAAACGGCAGGGCCTAGGCGCACAGGAGAACGCAGCCTCCACCTTGCGGAGTACGCGCGGGTAGTGCGGATCGGCCCTCCGGTTGACCCGGGCACACATCTCGCTTCCCTACGCTGGGTTACGTGCAGCGCCTCTATGACTTCCTCCGCAGGCACCCGACGTGGGTCGACAGCTCCTGGGCCGTCCTCCTCTTCGGGGTCTCTGTGATGAGCGTGGCCGTCCGCGAGGAGGGCGGGCAGGACCTGCCGGGCACCTCCTCCGAGGCGGTCGTCGTCCCGGTCCTCCTCCTGCTGGGCCTGGTGATCGCGCTGCGCCGGCGCATGCCGGAGAAGATGCTGGTGCTGGCCATCGTCGTGGGGCTGGCGCAGCTGGTGCTGAACGTGGCGCCGACGCCCGTCAACTTCGCCTTCCTGGTGATCACCTACACCGTGGCCGCGACCGGCGCCCGCTGGGCGTCCCGGCTCGCGCTGGTCACGGGCCTGTGTGCGGCGCCCCTGGCACAGACGCGCTGGCCCGAGCAGGACTCCACAGTTCTGAGCAATGTGGCCCTGGTGATCTTCCTGACGGTGCCGTTCGCGCTCGCCTGGGTGCTCGGCGACTCGATCCGGACCCGTCGCGCCTACTACGAGCAGCTCGAGGAGCGCGCGACCCGGCTCGAAAAGGAGCGCGAGGCGCAGGCCAAGGTCGCGGTCGCCGCCGAACGCGCCCGGATCGCGCGCGAGCTGCACGACGTCGTCGCGCACAATGTCTCCGTGATGGTCGTGCAGGCCGACGGCGCCGCCTACGTCCTCGACTCCGCCCCGGACCAGGCCAAGAAGGCCCTGGAGACCATCTCCTCCACCGGCCGCCAGGCCCTCGCCGAGATGCGTCGCCTGCTCGGGGTGCTGCGTACCGGCGAACACCAGGAGAGCGGCGAGTACGTCCCGCAGCCCGACGTCGAGCAGATCGACGATCTCATCCAGCAGTGCCGCAGCTCCGGTCTGCCGGTCGACTTCAAGGTCGAGGGCACCCCGCGCCCGCTGCCCAGCGGCGTGGAGCTGACGGCGTACCGCATCGTGCAGGAGGCGCTGACGAACACGCGCAAGCACGGCGGGCCGAACACGGGCGCCAGCGTGCGCCTGGTCTACTTCGACGACGGGCTCGGCCTGCTGGTCGAGGACGACGGCAAGGGCGCCCCGCACGAGCTGTACGAGGACGGCGGCGCCGACGGAAGCGGCCACGGCCTGATCGGTATGCGCGAGAGGGTCGGCATGGTGGGCGGCACCCTGGACGCGGGGCCGCGCCCGGGCGGAGGATTCCGCATCAGTGCGCTGCTGCCGCTCAAACCAGCACACTGACGCTTGCGCATGCGCTTTGTTGACACCTGTAACGGCCCTGTAGACGGATACGAAAGACACGGAAGAGGACCCCGATGACGATCCGCGTGATGCTCGTCGACGACCAGGTGCTGCTGCGCACCGGGTTCCGGATGGTGCTTGCCGCCCAGCCGGACATGGACGTCGTCGCGGAGGCGGGAGATGGCGTCGAGGCCCTCCAGGTGCTGCGCTCGACCCCGGTCGACGTCGTGCTGATGGACGTGCGCATGCCGAAGCTGGACGGCGTCGAGACCACCCGCCGTATCTGCTCGGACCCCGAGCCGCCCAAGGTGCTGATCCTGACCACCTTCGACCTCGACGAGTACGCCTTCTCCGGGCTGAAGGCGGGCGCCTCCGGCTTCATGCTGAAGGATGTGCCGCCCGGCGAACTCCTCGCCGCCATCCGCGCGGTGCACAGCGGCGACGCGGTGGTCGCCCCGTCGACGACCCGGCGTCTGCTGGACCGTTTCGCGCCCATGCTGCCCTCCAGCGGCAACGAGCCCAAGCACAAGGAGCTGGAGCGGCTCACCGACCGCGAGCGCGAGGTCATGGTGCTGGTCGCCCAGGGCCTGTCCAACGGCGAGATCGCGGCCCGGCTGGTCCTGTCCGAGGCGACCGTGAAGACCCACGTCGGCCGCATCCTGACCAAGCTGGGACTCCGGGACCGGGTGCAGGTGGTCGTCCTCGCGTACGAGACGGGTCTGGTGCGGGCCGGCGGGCACGGCTGACGCACGTCGGCGTGACTCCCGCGTAACCGGTGCCCACTAGGGTCTGCGCATGCTCCTGTGGATCAACGGCCCCTTCGGGGGCGGCAAGACACAGACCGCGTACGAGATCCAGCGCCGCCTGCCCGGCAGCGTGGTCTGCGACCCCGAGCACGCGGGCTTCGGGCTGCGACGGACGCTGCCGCCCGAACTGCGGGGGGACTTCCAGGACTTGAGCTCCTGGCGGCAGGGGGTCGTCGAGGTCCTCGACCTCGCCCTCACCAAGCACGACGGTGTGGTGATCGCGCCCATGACGGTCACGGACTCCGGCTACTTCGAGGAGACTGTGGGCCGGCTGCGCGAACTCGGCCATGACGTACGGCATTTCACGCTCCTCGCCGAGCGCGAGACGGTCCTGAAGCGGCTGCGTGAGCGGGGCTTCGGGCACCTCCTTCAGTACGCCACCGGAAAGAACGTCGACAAGAACCTCGGCACGAACGCCGGGCTGCGCCGGGAGAGCTGGGCCGTCCAGCAGCTCGACCACTGCCTGGAGCGGCTGCGGGAGCCGGAGTTCGCCGAGCATCTGTGGACGGACCACTCGACCGTGCCGAAGACGGCGGACCGCATCGCCGTCCTGGCCGGCCTGCGGCTGAGGCCGAACAGCGAGGGCGCGCTGCGCACCCGGCTGCGGCAGGCGAGGGTCGGGATCAGGCACATCCGCTTCGACTGAGCCGTGGGCGCAGGAGGTAGGCGCTCAGCGCAGGATCCCCTCCAGGAAGTCGCTGCCCAGCCGGGCCACCACCGTCACGTCCAGCTGGTGCAGGACGTACCGCCCCCGGCGGCGGGTGGTGATCAGGCCCGCCTTCTTCAGCACGCCCAGGTGCCGGGATATCTCCGGCGCCGTCACGCCGTGCGCCTGCGCCAGCTCGCCCGTGGTGTACGCGCTGCGGGCGAGATTGCGGCAGATGCGCATGCGCACGGGGTGGGAGAGCGCGGTCATCCGCAGAGCCAGCTGCTCGAGCGTGGGCGGGGCGGCGAGCTCCGGGGAGCCGACCGGGTAGTGCAGCACCGGCTGCCAGGCGTAGCGGTGCAGGACCATCAGGTGCGGCCAGCCCAGGCTCGTCGGGACGAGGAGGAGGCCGCCGTCCCCCGTGGCCGTACGGCCATCGCCCAGCTTGTCGACCGTGATCCGCGCGGCGGCCTCGTCGAGAGTGACCGCCGGGGACACCGCGGCCAGCGCCTCCGCCAGGCCCTTGTGCCGCAGGAGGTCCGTCTTGTGGCGGGCGTCCGCCGCGAGCTGGTGGCGCAGCCGGGACCAGGTGTCGGCGAAGAAGGCCTCGTCGCAGTCCTGGAGGAACTGGCGCAGCCAGGCCCGGATGCGCGGCGGATCGAACAGCAGCCGCTCGCTGAACCGCATCTGCTGCGGCCCGCGTGCGGCCGCGAGGTCCAGGGCACGCCGCCGCACACCGGCGTCGGAGAGCGCGTCGGGCCCGCGCGTGCTGTACGGCAGGGCGCAGGTGAACTCCAGGGCCGCGTCCACGAACTGCTCGTCCGTCAGCTTGTCCAGCTGATCCAGCTCCTCCGCCAGTGTGGCGCCCGGGAGGGCGCCGCGGCCCGGGATGCCGGCGAAGGGCAGGAAGAGGTCGGAGAACGTCGACCGCCACAGGAAGTCGGCCTCGCACATCCGGTCGGCCAGGTGCGAGTCCAACCGGGCCGTGACGCCCGTGACCCACCCCTGCAGGCCCGGGTGGTGCCCCGGCTCCGACAGCGCGTGCAGCGCCATGCCGAGCTCGGCCAGGGGTGAGGGCACGACGGCGAGCCTCTCCGGCCGCAGCCCCGCGATGTCGATGGTCACGCTCATGCCCTCATGGTGCACCCCGCCACTGACAACGCGGCCGCCGATTGACGACGGCCGTCAATCGACGCGACGCAGCCGCCGGACGGAGGCAAGCCTGGGATCACCGGGGCGACCGCGGAGCCCGATCCCTCCGCACCCATGCCTCCCCCGACCTGTCTCCCACGTCCCGAGAAGGCGATACGCCATGAGCATCACGCAGCAGTACCTCCTCGACACCTACCGCGCCCACCAACACGGCGATCCCGCCCCGCCCGGGCCCGGTGCCCATGACTGGCAGGTCGCGCGCGAGTGGCGCGACCACCGGCAGTTCCGGGCCGTGGTCGCCGGACGCCCGGCCCATGGGCGGATGCGCCAGGCCTTGGGGCGGTGGCTGCGTCCGCGGGCCCGCCCTACCCACTGACCTCCTCGGTCAGCACGGCCACGAACCGGGCGACGGCCTCCTTCACGTCCTCGGCCGTCCACTCCAGGCCGGCTCCGCGGACCGAGACCTCGGTGCAGGCCAGCCCCGGACCCTTCTGACCCCAGGCGTTGGCGAACAGACCGGTTCTCGTCTCCTCCGCCTGCCGGATCGCGGCCTCGGAGAGGACGTCGACGTCGTACGGCAGCCACAGCTGGAACTCGTTCGTGTGCGGCACCTCGGGGTGGACGCGCGCCCATGGCACCCCGGCTGCGGCGAACCCCTCGCGCAGCGCGGCGGCCACCACGCGCGCGTGGGCCACGTACTCCGGCAGCCGGGGCAGCTCCCGCTCCAGGCCGACCAGCGCCGACAGTGCCGTGGGGAACTGCTGGAACACCATGCCGCCATAGCGGTGCCGCCAGACCTTCGCCTCCTCCACCAGCGTCCGCGGACCGGCGAGCGCGGCGCCCCCGTATCCGCCCAGGGACTTGTAGAACGACACGTAGACGCTGTCCGCCAGGCCTGCGATCTCCTCCAGCCGGCGGCCGAAGTGGACGGTGGACTCCCACAGACGCGCACCGTCGAAGTGCACCACCGCGTCGAGCTCCCGCGCTGCGTCCACCACCTCGACGAGCTCGTCCCAGGAAGGCAGCAGGAAACCGGCGTCGCGGAGGGGAAGTTCCAGTACGAGTGCCCCGAAGGGCTCCTCGAAGTCGCGGACCTCGGCGGCGGTCGGCTGCCTCGGCTCGCTCGTCACCTGAACCGGGCGCAACCCGCTGACCTGGCTGAACGCGTCTCGCTCATGCACCTCGGGGTGGGCCAGCGCATGCAGGGCGACGGTCGGGTCGCCGGTGCGGCCGGCCCAGCAGCGCAGGGCGATCTGCTGGGCCATCGTGCCGGTCGGGAAGAACGCGGCGGCTTCCTTGCCGAGCAGTGCTGCGGTCTTGTCCTCCAGGGCCTCGACGACGCCGTTGCCATAGAGGTCCGCCCGCTCGTCCAGGTCGTACACGTCCGGCGCCGCCTCCAGCAGCGCGAGGCGCTCGCGGAGCGTGCCCAGGAAGTCGAGGCGTGAGAGGACACGCTCCGCACTCCGGAATGCGCTTATGCGCCGCTCGAAGCGCTGTTTGCGCTGTTCGTCGTCCGTCCGCGTGCTCTGCTGTGTGCCCTGCTCCGCTGCATCGCTCATGGCCCGATCATCCCGGGAGGCCACCCGAGCGGGCACCCGAGTTTCGACTGCTGCCCTCACCTGTCCACCCGTGCGCGCAAGGCGTATGGAAACCCACAGCCTGTGGACAACCGAACGCCTCTCGAACCAATCGCGTTAACATGACGAGAAATCGTCCGGTACCCGGAGCGGACTGGAACGGGAAGGCCGCCGTCGAGTGAGTACAAGCCAACAGCCAGATCCCAGGGACCGCCCCGCGCGGCTCACCGTCGGTGTCGTCGGCGCCGGCCGCGTGGGCCCCGCACTCGCCGCGTCCCTCCAGCTCGCCGGGCACCGCCCGGTGGCCGTCTCCGCGGTCTCCGACGCCTCCCGGCGGCGAGCGGCACAGCTGCTCCCCGACGTGCCGCTCGTGCCGCCCGCCGAGGTGCTCGCGCGCGCCGAGCTGGTGCTGCTGACCGTCCCGGACGACACGCTGCCCGGGCTGGTCGAGGGCCTCGCCGAGACCGGTGCCGTACGACCGGGGCAGCTGCTGGTGCACACCTCCGGGCGATACGGAGCGAAGGTCCTGGACCCCGCCCTGCGCGCGGGCGGCCTGCCGCTGGCCCTGCACCCGGCGATGACCTTCACCGGCACTCCCGTGGACGTCCAGCGCCTGGCCGGGTGCTCCTTCGGCGTCACCGCGCCCGAGGAGCTGCGGCTGGCCGCCGAGGCCCTCGTCATCGAGATGGGCGGCGAACCCGAGTGGATCGCCGAGGAGAGGCGCCCGCTCTACCACGCGGCGCTCGCACTGGGCGCGAACCACCTGGTGACGCTCGTCGCCCAGTCCATGGAGCTGCTGCGCGAGGCGGGCGTGGCGGCCCCCGACCGGATGCTCGGCCCGCTGCTCGGCGCCGCCCTCGACAACGCCCTGCGCTCCGGCGACGCGGCCCTGACCGGCCCCGTCGCGCGCGGGGACGCGGGCACCGTCGCCGCGCACGTCACGGAACTGCGCAGGCACGCCCCGCAGGCCGTCGCCGGCTATCTGGCGATGGCGCGCGCGACCGCCGATCGGGCGCTCGCCCACGGACTGCTCAAGCCGGAGCTCGCCGAGGACCTTCTCGGGGTACTCGCCGACGGGACCGACGGGACCGACGGCGCCGAGGGAGACGCCCGATGACGACCCTGCTGCGCACAGCTGACGAACTGCACGCACGCACGCGTACCGGCCGCCGTGCCGTCGTGATGACCATGGGCGCCCTGCACGAGGGCCACGCCACCCTGATCCGCACCGCGCGCACGATCGCCGGCCCGCAGGGCGAGGTCGTCGTCACCGTCTTCGTGAATCCCCTGCAGTTCGGCGAGGGCGAGGACCTCGACCGCTATCCGCGCACGCTGGACGCCGACCTCAAGATCGCGGAACAGGCGGGCGCCGACGCCGTGTTCGCGCCCTCCGTGGACGAGGTCTACCCGGGCGGCCGGCCCCAGGTCCGCATCAGCGCCGGCCCCATGGGCGACAGCCTGGAGGGCGCCTCGCGCCCCGGCCACTTCGACGGCATGCTCACCGTCGTCGCCAAGCTGCTCCACCTCACCCGCCCCGACGTCGCCCTGTACGGCCAGAAGGACGCCCAGCAACTCGCCCTGATCCGCCGCATGGTGCGCGACCTGAACTTCGGCGTCGAGATCGTGGGCGTCCCGACCGTGCGCGAGGAGGACGGCCTCGCGCTCTCCAGCCGCAACCGCTACCTCTCGCCCAAGGAACGGCACACGGCACTCGCGCTGTCCCAGGCCCTCTTCGCCGGCCGCGACCGGCACGCGGCACAGGAGGCGCTGCGCGCGCGGGCCCGCGAAGTGCCCGCCACACGCGCGCGTGCGGAAGCGCTCAGCGCCATAGGGGAGTCCCGCGCGGCGGCGGACGCACACGCCGTCGCCAAGGCGGTCCCCGGCGCCCCGGCGGCCGTGCGTGCCGCCGCCCGCCTGCTCCTCGACGAGGCCGCCCGCCTCGACCCGCCGCTCGAACTGGACTACCTCGCGCTCATCGACCCGTCCGACTTCAGCGAGATCGAGGACGAGTTCACCGGCGAGGCCGTCCTCGCCGTCGCCGCCCGGGTCGGGGCGACCCGCCTGATCGACAACCTCCCTCTCACCTTCGGAGCCGCCTCGTGACCAGCACAGGCATACGACTGCACGCGCCCGCGCCCGGCTGGGCCATCACCGCGGACGTCGTGGTCGTCGGCTCCGGCATCGCAGGCCTCACCGCGGCCCTGCGCTGCGAGGCCGCCGGCCTGACGCCGGTCGTCGTCACCAAGGCCCGCCTCGACGACGGCTCCACCCGCTGGGCCCAGGGCGGCATCGCCGCGGCCCTCGGCGAGGGCGACACCCCGGAACAGCACCTCGACGACACCCTGGTCGCCGGCGCGGGTCTGTGCGACGAGGACGCCGTCCGCATCCTCGTCACCGAGGGCCCCGACGCCGTACGCCGCCTCATCGAGACCGGCGCTCACTTCGACGAGTCGGAGGAAGGCGGCCTGGAGCTCACCCGCGAGGGCGGCCACCACCGCCGCCGTATCGCCCACGCCGGCGGGGACGCGACCGGCGCGGAGATCTCGCGTGCCCTGGTCGAGGCGGTACGCGCGCGTGGCCTGCGCACGGTCGAGAACGCACTGGTCCTCGACCTCCTGACGGACGCCGAGGGCCGTACGGCCGGCGTCACCCTGCACGTCATGGGCGAGGGCCAGCACGACGGCGTGGGCGCCGTCCACGCGCCCGCGGTGGTCCTCGCGACCGGCGGCATGGGCCAGGTCTTCTCCGCGACGACGAACCCGTCGGTGTCGACCGGTGACGGCGTGGCCCTGGCGCTTCGCGCGGGCGCCGAAGTGAGCGACCTGGAATTCGTCCAGTTCCACCCCACGGTCCTCTTCCTCGGCCCGGACGCGGAGGGCCAGCAGCCCCTGGTCTCCGAGGCCGTACGCGGCGAGGGCGCCCACCTGGTCGACGCCGACGGCGTGCGCTTCATGGTCGGACAGCACGAACTTGCCGAACTCGCCCCCCGCGACATCGTCGCCAAGGGCATCATGCGACGCATGCAGGAGCAGGACGCGGAACACATGTTCCTCGACGCCCGCCACTTCGGCGCCGACATGTGGGAGCACCGTTTCCCGACGATCCTCGCCGCCTGCCGCGCGAACGGCATCGACCCGGTCACCACCCCCATCCCGATCGCCCCGGCCGCCCACTACGCCTCCGGCGGCGTGCGCACCGACTTCCAGGGCCGTACGACCGTCCCCGGCCTGTACGCGTGCGGCGAGGTCGCCTGCACGGGCGTGCACGGCGCCAACCGGCTGGCCTCCAACTCACTCCTCGAAGGCCTGGTCTACGCCGAGCGCATCGTGGCCGACATCGCGGCCGCCCGCGCGGCCGACGGCCTCCACGCGCGCGTGCCGCACCCGGTGCCCTACCCCGAGACCCCCGAGCACCCGCTGCTCGGCCCCGAGGCCCGCTTCGCGATCCAGCGGACGATGACCGACGGCGCCGGAGTCCTGCGCTCCGCGGAGTCCCTCGCCAAGGCCGCCGAGCAGATCCAGCAGCTGCACACCGAGGCCCGCGACGCCCTCGCCGAGAACGGCAAGACGGCCGAGCCCGGCGTGGACACCTGGGAGGCCACGAACCTCCTCTGCGTGGCCCGGGTCCTGGTGGCCGCGGCGCAGCAACGCAAGGAGACCCGGGGCTGCCACTGGCGCGAGGACGAGCCCGACCGTGACGACGCGACATGGCGCCGCCACATCGTCGTACGCCTGAACCCGGACCGCACACTGGCCGTGCACACCACAGACACCGCAGACTTCCCCCCGACCCGTCCCCAGGAGCAGTGACAGCAGTGACCACCCCCGACCTTCCCCTCGCCTCGACCGGCGGCTGCGGCGACGGCTGCGCCTGCGGTGCCGACGAGGGGGCCGCAGAATACGCAGAGTGCGGCCTCGACCCCGCGCTCGCTCAACTCCTGGCCGACGCGGGCCTCGACCCGGTCGAGGTCGAGGACATCGCGAACGTGGCCATCCAGGAGGACCTGGCCCACGGCGTGGACGTGACGACGGTCGCGACCATCCCCGAAGAGGCCGTGGCCACCGCCGACTTCGTCGCGCGTGAGGCGGGCGTCGTGGCGGGCCTCAGGGTCGCCGAGGCGGTGGTCTCGATCGTCTGCGAGGACGAGTTCGAGGTCGAGCGCCATGTGGAGGACGGCGACCGCGTGGCGGAGGGCCAGAAGCTGCTCTCGATCACCACCCGCACCCGCGACCTCCTGACGGCCGAGCGCAGCGCGCTGAACATCCTCTGCCGCCTGTCGGGCATCGCGACGGCCACGCGCGCGTGGGCGGACGTACTGGACGGCACGAAGGCGAAGGTCCGCGACACCCGCAAGACCACCCCCGGTCTGCGTGCCCTGGAGAAGTACGCGGTCCGCTGCGGCGGCGGCGTGAACCACCGCATGTCGCTCTCGGACGCGGCGCTGGTCAAGGACAACCACGTCCTTGCGGCCGGCGGCGTGACCCAGGCCTTCAAGGCTGTCCGTGAAGCCTTCCCGGACCTCCCGATCGAGGTCGAGGTGGACACCCTGCACCAGCTCCGCGAAGTGGTGGACGCGGGCGCGGACCTGATCCTCCTGGACAACTTCACGCCGGGCGAGTGCGAGGAGGCGGTGGCGATCGTGCACGGCCGGGCGGCACTCGAAGCATCGGGCCGCCTGACCCTGGCCAACGCCAAGGCGTACGCCGACACGGGCGTCGACTACCTGGCCGTGGGGGCCCTCACCCACTCCTCGCCGATCCTGGACATCGGCCTGGACCTGCGAGCGGCGGAGTAGGGACCGGCATGCTCCTCACGATCGACGTAGGCAACACGCACACCGTCCTCGGCCTGTTCGACGGCGAGGACATCGTCGAGCACTGGCGCATCTCGACGGACGCCCGCCGCACCGCCGACGAACTGGCGGTGCTGCTCCAGGGCCTGATGGGCATGCACCCGCTCCTCGGCGACGAGCTGGGCGACGGCATCGACGGAATCGCCATCTGCGCCACCGTCCCTTCCGTCCTTCACGAACTCCGCGAGGTGACCCGCCGCTACTACGGCGACGTCCCCGCGGTCCTCGTCGAACCGGGCGTGAAGACGGGCGTCCCGATCCTCACGGACAACCCCAAGGAGGTCGGCGCCGACCGCATCATCAACGCGGTGGCGGCGGTCGACCTCTACGGCGGCCCGGCCATCGTCGTCGACTTCGGTACGGCGACGACGTTCGACGCGGTGAGCGCGCGCGGTGAGTACATCGGCGGTGTCATCGCCCCCGGCATCGAGATCTCGGTCGAGGCCCTCGGCGTCAGGGGCGCCCAGCTCCGCAAGATCGAGGTGGCCCGCCCGCGCAGCGTCATCGGCAAGAACACGGTCGAGGCCATGCAGTCCGGCATCATCTACGGCTTCGCCGGCCAGGTGGACGGCGTCGTCAACCGCATGGCCCGCGAACTCGCCGACGACCCCGAAGACGTCACCGTCATCGCCACGGGTGGCCTGGCCCCCATGGTCCTGGGCGAGTCCTCGGTCATCGACGAACACGAGCCGTGGCTGACCCTGGTCGGCCTCCGCCTGGTCTACGAACGCAACGTGTCCCGCATGTGACTCCGTCGGTTGGGCCACACCGACTCATGCTGCCCGGCGAGAGCTGACCGGCGTCGGGGTGGCCCACCGGGGGCCTGCGACGCCTAGGCCCCGCTGCGGCCCTGCAGGGGGCCTCGTGCTCAAACGCCGGACGGGCTGGAATGCTGATCGGACCGGCACTTAAAGGGACCGCCGGACTGACCGTGGTGGCGCACCCCCGCGTCGCGGCACCCGCGTACGGCGGCAAGGGGACGTGCCGGGGGGTGTCCGCCCGCAGTGGCCGGCGTCAAGAAACGGCACCTCTCTGCCCGACCCAACCGCCGGTCCGAGGACGGACACCCCCCGGCACGGCCCCGACCCACCACACACCCGCAGGCGCTACGCGGCCCCCACTGAACCGCGACGGGCCGCCGCAGGCATCACACCCCCCTCCCGAGTGGCGCCCCACGCCACACCCACCTCACCTATGCCGCGTTTGTCTGATTAGCGCGTATCGTCGGCCCATGCCCACGCCATACGGATCCCGCGGCGCCATGGCGTTCGGTGCGGAGGAGCTGCGTGTGCTCCGCCGCGCTCTCGCCCTCGCCCTACACCCCAGCCCCGCCTCGGCCGAGGAGGTCCAGGACTGCCTCCGCCTCGCCGAGTCGCTCGACGAGGCGATGCGCGAGGGCGCCCGGCTGCGTGCCTTCCTGACGGCCGACCTGGCCCGCTACCGCGCCGCCCTCCCCGGCACCGCAGCCGGCTACCTCACCCTCCTCGAGGAGGCCCTCGCCGCCGGGCACCCCCCGACCGCCGAGGACCTCGCCGCCCTCCGCGCCCTGCGCGGCAACCCCACCGCGGCCGCCCTCCTCACCCGCTGCCAGGAGCCGGCGGAACAGGACGTGCAAGCCCGTCTCGCGCGCGGCGCCGCCCACCCGGCCACTCCTGCCAAGCCGGCCGTCCCGGCGTCCCGTACGCACCTCCTGGCCCTCCCTGGAGGCCTCTCCGAGGAGCGCCCCCGCCCGCCGGTCGCCCTCCCGGCGCAGGCGGCCGGCCAGGACCCCGCCAAGCCGCCCCGGAAGAAGCCCGCAGAAAAGCCGGCCACCCCCAAGCCCGACCCCGGCCCCGAGCACACACCACCCGCGCCCAAGCCGGCCCGCCCCATCCCCACCCCCGGCGAGGTCTTCCCCCGCCGCAAGCCGACCCCGCCCCCGGCGAACCCGCCCCAGCAGCTCGCCGCCGGCTGAGGCACGAACCACCGAGCCGCGAACCACCGAGCCGCGAACCACCGAGCCGCGAACACCCCACAACGCCCAACCCCCGCCCCATCCGCCCCTCACCCCCTGGCTACCCTGGACGCATGGACTACGTCTCCGCACTCCTCCCCCCGGCCGTCATGGCCGTGTTCTTCATCGGTGTGATCAGGGTGATCGTGAAGACCCAGGGCGGAGCCAACAAGGCCAAGGAGGACGAGGCCGTGGACGCCGCCCTCGCGCGCGCGGAGGGCACCCGCCAGGCCTCGGCGACCCCGGACGCCTGAACCCAGCGGCGTACGACTCCAAGCTCACCGCTTTCCGAGTCGTACGCCCTTTTTGTTCCTGTTTGCCGGAGAAAGAGCACGTCCGGCACGCCAACACCCAGATCTCCCACTATTGTGCGAGCTGTGCCTCGCCCATTGGGAGAACTCGAAGACGCGGTCATGACGCGGGTGTGGAAGTGGAACCGCCCGGTGACCGTTCGAGAAGTCCTGGAAGATCTCCAGCAGGAACGGTCCATCGCGTACACCACGGTGATGACCGTTTTGGACAATCTCCATCAGAAGGGCTGGGTACGCCGCGAGGCGGAAGGCCGGGCCTATCGATATGAGGCGGTCTCCACCCGAGCCGCCTACGCCGCCGCCCTGATGAACGACGCCTGGTCGCAGAGCGACAACCCCGCCGCCGCACTCGTCGCCTTCTTCGGCATGATGAGCGAGGAACAGCGCCAGGCCTTGCGGAACGCGGTACGCATCGTCCAGGGCCCGGAAACGCCCGAACCCGCGGAAGCACCGGATACGCGCCGCGTTACGGGCACCGATACCGGCGCCGCCGCCGATACCACCAGCACCGATACCAGCGGCGATACCAGCACCGATACCGCCGCGGATACCCGTACCGATACCGCCGCCGAGAACCCCGCGTCGGCACCGGAGCCCGACGGGCGATAGCGTCCGCTCATGTCCGCAGAGAGCCACTCGGCCGAGAGCCCCGCGGCTCAGAGCCCAGAAGTCACCGCAAAAGCCATCACCGTCCGGCGGGCCCGTACCGGCGATGTCCCGGCGGTGCGTCGTCTCCTTGACGAGTACGTCCGGCGTCGGATCCTGCTCGACAAAGCCACAGTGACTCTTTACGAGGACATCCAGGAGTTCTGGGTCGCGGAACGGGACGACAACGGCGAGGTCGTCGGCGCCGGCGCCCTGCACGTGATGTGGGAAGACCTGGCGGAAGTCCGCACTCTGGCCGTGAAGCCCGGCCTGAAGGGTGCCGGCGTCGGTCATCAGTTGCTGGAGAAGTTGCTGCACACGGCGCGCTGGCTCGGCGTTCGCCGCGTTTTCTGTCTGACCTTCGAAGTGGACTTCTTCGGCAAGCACGGCTTCGTCGAGATCGGCGAGACGCCGGTCGACACCGATGTCTACGCCGAGCTGCTGCGTTCCTATGACGAGGGCGTCGCGGAGTTCCTCGGTCTCGAACGAGTGAAACCGAACACCTTGGGCAACAGCCGGATGCTTCTGCATCTGTGATCGTCCCCCACTATTCCGACGGGTCACCCTGCCCAGGTGCCCTATGTCCGAAACGCGCATGTTTCCGGACCGCAGTCGGCCTGTGAGTCTCTCCCGGGGGTTTGTGTTTTTCCAGCAAAAGCGGTTTGCTTTCCGACGTACTGCAGTACTGCATATAACAGGGGACGGCGAAACGGCGGACGCCGCAGACCCCAGGCCCTCAAGTTATCGATGAAAGGAAATCCGGTGGCACAGAAGGTTCAGGTCCTTCTTGTCGACGACCTCGACGGCGGCGAGGCGGACGAGACCGTGACGTTCGCGTTGGACGGCAAGACGTACGAGATCGATCTCACGACCGGCAATGCGGACAAGCTCCGTGGCCTTCTCGAGCCTTACGTGAAGGGCGGTCGTCGCACCGGAGGCCGTGCTTCGGGTGGGCGTGGAAAGGCGCGCGCCACTTCCGGCGGCAGCCAGGACACCGCGCAGATCCGCGCGTGGGCCAAGGAGAACGGTTACGAGGTCAACGACCGCGGCCGCGTTCCGGCGTCCATTCGCGAGGCATACGAGAAGGCCAACGCCTGATCCGGGCCGATGCCTGATCTACGGACAGGCCGAAGGCTGCACGCACGCGCGTCGCAGTCCCAGGCGGTGGCAGTGCGTCGCCACCGTGCCCAGTACCCGCACGAGATCGGGGGCGCCCCCACCGCCCCCAAGGGCCGACAACGTCGGCAGCGAGGCTTCGACCTCGCCCTCAGGCTCGGGGGGCCGCAGCCACACGGCGGCCCCCTGCACGGCATCGGAGCGGTCCGGGGGAAGCGACCGCACTCCGCAGTGCCCCGGCAGGCCAGGACGCCCTACGGCTCCCCCCGGTCCCGAATCGACGGGACACCGTACGGCCGCCGCGGCCGGACCAGGGTCCACAGAGCCCGGTTCGGCCGCGAGGTGCCGCACCAGCGCCGGTGACCCGAGAACCGCAAGCGGCCGTACGGCCGTGACCGGCCGCCTCCCGGGCGGCAGCGGCGCCTCCATGAGGTCGCCCTCGCCCAGCGCCGTCAGGTCCAGGGGCAGCGTGCCCCACTCCAGCCAGTCCAGCACCCCCGGCACCTCCTCCGCGCTGCCCGCGGCCAGGAGGAGCCGCATCCGGTCGCCCTGGACGGCCACCGGCGAGTCGGGTGCCAGATGGCGCAGTGCCGCGCGGCCCGCCTCGGCGGGGACGTCCAGGACGTCGAAGTGCAGGCCCACGCGAAGGCTCAGCGGGGCTCCGGGTGGGGCGGGCACCACCGGCCAGCCCAGTTCGTTCTCGTACCACCGGCGGACCTGATCGCTCGGATCGAGCGGCCGACGGGGGAGGGGAATCGAGGCGAGGTCCGTGATGATCTTGGGGCGGGTGCCGACCATGCCAAGTGCAACCGCCGAATGGACGTGCGGGTTACGCTGGGTGTTGCGGTGAGTGCACAGAGTGGCGAATTCGGGGGCGTGCGGGGGTGTGGGGTGGCGCAAGGTTGTTCGCCCGTAGCGGAGGGAACCGGGGGGCGCGGCATGGAGTGTCAGTCCCAGCGGGTAAGACATCCCTAGTGGGAGGGGGCGACACGCAGGCAAGGTGGTCTCACGTTCGCCATCGGCGTACTGATGGTGAGGGTAAGTGCCTGGCCTGCGGGAACATCGTCTCGCACCATCGGGTTGGAGCAGATGTCGGCGTTCGGGGTCAGGAGGCCATCGACGGTGTCGGCAGTTGGAATGAGCGGTCCCCGCTTGCGGGACTAAGCTGCGGAAGGACAGGGAGGGGAAGTTCCCCCCACTGCCTGACCGCTCTGAGGAGCGATTAACGATGTTCGAGAGGTTCACCGACCGCGCGCGGCGGGTTGTCGTCCTGGCTCAGGAAGAAGCCCGGATGCTCAACCACAACTACATCGGCACCGAGCACATCCTCCTGGGCCTGATCCATGAGGGTGAGGGTGTCGCCGCCAAGGCCCTTGAGAGCCTCGGGATTTCGCTCGAGGCGGTCCGCCAGCAGGTGGAGGAGATCATCGGGCAGGGGCAGCAGGCCCCGTCCGGGCACATCCCCTTCACCCCCCGTGCCAAGAAGGTCCTGGAGCTGTCGCTCCGCGAGGCCCTTCAGCTGGGCCACAACTACATCGGCACGGAGCACATCCTGCTCGGCCTGATCCGTGAGGGCGAGGGCGTCGCCGCCCAGGTCCTGGTCAAGCTGGGCGCAGATCTCAACCGGGTGCGGCAGCAGGTCATCCAGCTGCTCTCCGGTTACCAGGGCAAGGAGACCGCCACCGCCGGCGGGCCTGCCGAGGGCACGCCCTCGACGTCCCTGGTCCTCGACCAGTTCGGCCGGAACCTCACCCAGGCCGCTCGTGAGTCCAAGCTCGACCCGGTCATCGGGCGCGAGAAGGAGATCGAGCGGGTCATGCAGGTGCTGTCCCGCCGTACGAAGAACAACCCGGTCCTGATCGGTGAGCCCGGCGTCGGCAAGACCGCCGTCGTCGAGGGCCTCGCTCAGGCCATCGTCAAGGGCGAGGTGCCCGAGACCCTCAAGGACAAGCACCTCTACACCCTGGACCTCGGCGCGCTGGTCGCCGGCTCCCGCTACCGCGGTGACTTCGAGGAGCGCCTGAAGAAGGTGCTCAAGGAGATCCGCACCCGCGGCGACATCATCCTGTTCATCGACGAGCTGCACACGCTGGTCGGAGCGGGTGCCGCCGAGGGCGCCATCGACGCGGCTTCCATCCTGAAGCCGATGCTGGCCCGCGGTGAGCTGCAGACCATCGGTGCGACCACGCTGGACGAGTACCGCAAGCACCTGGAGAAGGACGCGGCCCTCGAGCGCCGCTTCCAGCCCATCCAGGTCGCCGAGCCGTCCCTGCCGCACACGATCGAGATCCTCAAGGGTCTGCGCGACCGGTACGAGGCCCACCACCGGGTCTCCATCACCGACGAGGCGCTGGTCCAGGCCGCCACGCTGGCCGACCGGTACATCTCGGACCGCTTCCTGCCGGACAAGGCGATCGACCTGATCGACGAGGCCGGTTCCCGGATGCGCATCCGCCGGATGACCGCGCCGCCGGACCTGCGCGAGTTCGACGAGAAGATCGCCGGCGTGCGCCGCGACAAGGAGTCCGCGATCGACTCGCAGGACTTCGAGAAGGCCGCCTCCCTGCGCGACAAGGAGAAGCAGCTCCTGGCCGCCAAGGCAAAGCGTGAGAAGGAGTGGAAGGCCGGCGACATGGACGTCGTCGCCGAGGTCGACGGCGAGCTGATCGCCGAGGTCCTCGCCACGGCCACCGGCATCCCGGTCTTCAAGCTCACGGAGGAGGAGTCGTCCCGCCTGCTGCGCATGGAGGACGAGCTCCACAAGCGGGTCATCGGCCAGATCGACGCCGTCAAGGCGCTGTCGAAGGCGATCCGCCGTACGCGTGCCGGTCTGAAGGACCCGAAGCGCCCCGGTGGCTCGTTCATCTTCGCGGGCCCGTCCGGTGTCGGTAAGACCGAGCTGTCCAAGGCGCTCGCCGAGTTCCTCTTCGGTGACGAGGACGCGCTGATCTCCCTCGACATGTCGGAGTTCAGCGAGAAGCACACGGTGTCGCGTCTCTTCGGTTCGCCCCCCGGCTACGTGGGCTACGAAGAGGGCGGTCAGCTGACCGAGAAGGTCCGCCGCAAGCCGTTCTCCGTCGTCCTCTTCGACGAGGTCGAGAAGGCCCACCCGGACATCTTCAACTCGCTGCTGCAGATCCTGGAGGACGGTCGCCTGACCGACTCCCAGGGCCGGGTCGTGGACTTCAAGAACACGGTCATCATCATGACGACCAACCTCGGCACCCGGGACATCTCCAAGGGCTTCAACCTGGGCTTCGCGGCCTCGGGTGACACGAAGAGCAACTACGAGCGCATGAAGAACAAGGTCTCGGACGAGCTCAAGCAGCACTTCCGCCCCGAGTTCCTCAACCGCGTCGACGACGTGGTCGTCTTCCCGCAGCTGACCCAGGACGACATCCTCGCGATCGTCGACCTGATGATCGGCAAGGTGGACGAGCGCCTGAAGGACCGGGACATGGGCATCGAGCTCTCCCAGTCCGCCAAGGAGCTGCTGTCCAAGAAGGGCTACGACCCCGTGCTGGGCGCCCGGCCGCTGCGCCGTACGATCCAGCGCGAGATCGAGGACTCGCTGTCGGAGAAGATCCTCTTCGGCGAGCTGCGTCCCGGTCACATCGTGGTCGTGGACACGGAGGGCGAGGGCGAGAACAAGACCTTCACCTTCCGCGGCGAGGAGAAGGCGGCCCTGCCCGACGTCCCGCCGATCGAGCAGGCGGCCGGTGGCACCGGTCCGAACCTGAGCAAGGAGGCGTAGCCGCGCGCTTCGCCTGAACCAAAGGGGCTGCCCCGGGACCTGTGTCCCGGGGC
>NZ_JBSGVW010000015.1:0-187117 GCF_053608645.1 Streptomyces sp. NPDC055013 | reverse complement strand
AGCGCTGAGGGCGGCGGTCAGACCGCCGTACGTGTAGAACGAATTCCGGTTCGGGAACATCTGGTTGAACTGCGACTCGCTCACCACGAACCCGGACGGGTTGCCGCCGCCTCCACTCGCGGGCGCGTTCCACTTCTGGTTGGCGGCGCCGGTACAGGTCCAGATCTGCAGCCGGGTGCCGTTGGCGCTGTTGTTCTCCCGCACGTCGAGACACTTGTTCGCGGCCGGATTCACGATGTCGCGGGCCGCGGTGACCACCCACTGCTGGTTGGCGCCGCCCGAGCAGTCCCACAGCTGGACCGCCGCGCCGTCGGCGGTACTGCGGTCGACGACGTCCAGGCACTTGCCGAGCGCGCGCAGGGTTCCGTCACCCTGGTTGGACCAGATCTGGGCGCCCGTGCCGTTGCAGTCGTAGAGCTGTACGGCGGTGCCGTTGGCGTTACTTGCGCCTGCCACGTCGACGCACTTGCCGGCCAGTCCGGTGATCGTGCCGTCGGCCGCCTGGGCGGGCGTCACGGTGAACAGCGTGGTGAGAACCGCCGAGAGAACGGCGAAAACGGCGAACCTGCCGACGGGACCGCGTCCGGTACCGGACCGTCTGTGGTGGGAGAAAGGCATAGTCGAGGACACTCCTTCGGTGCGCTGAGGGGCCAAGGCCCGGCGGGGTTGGCTGGATCAGCCGGTGTAGCCGGCGAACACGCGGGTGAAGTCCCAGTCGGACTGGCTCACGCCGGAGCAACTGTCGTCGGGACCGCCGGTGCACGGGCGGTCGCGGTTGACCGACCAGAACGTCAGCCGCGCCAGGTGGTGTTGCTGGGCGTAGGCGAGCATGGTGCGGAAGTCGTTGACCGTGACGGTCTCGTTCTGGTCGGTGATGCCGT
Source organism: Streptomyces sp. NPDC055013 (assembly GCF_053608645.1). Classification (NCBI taxonomy): domain Bacteria; kingdom Bacillati; phylum Actinomycetota; class Actinomycetes; order Kitasatosporales; family Streptomycetaceae; genus Streptomyces; species Streptomyces sp. NPDC055013. The sequence continues at coordinate 186,236 of NZ_JBSGVW010000015.1, read as the reverse complement.
TCGTGGACGAGATACCCATGGACCGGTAGGCCTGGTCGTCGGTATAGCCGTAGGCGCTCTTCAGCGAGTTCTTCAAGCCCTCGGCCGCCCGCACGGAGAGGTTGCCCATGTTCTGGCCGGCGCCCTCGAAGTTGAACGGCATGATGGTCCAGCCGTCCACGGTCAGCCCCGAGTTCGCCGCCCGGTTGATCAGGCTGGTGTCGGGACCGTTCTGGCCCGTGCCGATGGTGACGTAGACCTTCAGGCCGGAGTTGTTCGCCTTGACGGTCTTCAGAGCGTCGACGGTGCGCTGTCGCACGGTCGGGTTGCTGTAGGCCTCGGCCTCGATGTCGATGTCGATGGCCTTCAGGCCGTAGGCGCTGATCACCTTCTGGTAGGCGGCGGCCAGTTCGCTCGCGGTGGAGCAGGAGCTCTCCAGCTTGTTGCCGCTCCAGCCGCCGAAGGACGGGATGACGTCACCGCCGTTCGCCCGCACGGTGTTGATCGTCTGCTGGTCGACTCCGCCGGTCAGCGCGCGGCTGCCGTCCCACTGGGGGTTGCAGTAGCCGTTGCTGAGGACGAAGGCGAGGGTGAAGTACTTCACGCCGGTGGCGTTGGTGACCGTGGTGGGGTTGGGCGGGCTCCCCCAGCCGTTGTAAAGGTACGGCGCCACGGCCATCGGCGCGGAGGGGGTGTCGCCGTCGCCGGGGGCGGGTGCGTTCCACTTCTGGTTGGCGCCGCCACCGCAGCTCCAGATCTGTATGCGGGTGCCGTTCGCGGGGTTGTTGTCGGTGACGTCCAGGCACTTGTCCGCCTGCGGGTTGACGATGTCGCGCCCGGCTGAGACCGACCACTTCTGGGCCCTCCCCTGCTGGGCGGCGGTCCCGTTCCAGTCGTAGAGCTGTACGGCTGTGCCGTTGGCGGAGTTGGCTCCGGCGACGTCGAGGCACTTGCCGGCGTGGCCGGTGACCGTGCCGGTGGCGGCCTGCGCGGGCGTCGCGGTGAGCAGGCCGGTGGCGAGACAGAGCACGGTGAGTGAGCAGGCTGCGGGGAGAGGTCTGGGCATGCGCGCGGAGAGCCCTTCGTGGGGGGTGAACGACCGATACGCATTCACCTCGTGAACGGTGAGTGCGTCGCACGGTGCCTGGCTGACCCGTGAACCTAAAGGTATGGACCATTTTCGTCAAGGCGTGAAGTAAGCCGTGAGAGAAGCAATTTGGAGCCCCCGCCCAGCCGCCTCCGCGCCTCCCCGCATGCGGCTGACAGGATGCACGCATGGCGAACACCCAGTCGATCACCTATGAGCGGATTGCCGAAGTGCTGGCCGAGCTCGGCATGATCACCGAAGAGCAGGCCCGGAGGGCCCTGGACCAGGCCGCCGACTACGCGACCGAGCCGATGGCACGACGCCGTGAAATCGCCGACGCCCTCGAATCCCTCGGCGTGGCCGTGTCCATCCACTCCGACGACGTCGACTTCGCCGACGAGCACTACGAATGGCTCCTGGACGAGGCCGCAGCCCTCACCGGAGGCAGCGTCACCGTCTCCCACTACCGCTTCGACAAGACCAACCCGGACGACGAGGACTGTGGCCTGGGCACGATGCACTTCGAACGCAACGGCCAACCCCTCTCCTTCGGCATCGAGCAGGAGTCGAACGACTACCTCGACATGGGAGCGGCGCAGCAGGCCATCGAATCGCTCACCGCCCATGACGACCCTCGGGAGTTCCGCTGCGTCGAGCAGGAAGGCTCGGATACCGGCGACGACTACATGGTCCTGGCCACAGCCGAACAGCGGGACGGCCTCATACGGCACCTGGGCATCGTGTTCGAAGCCCCCTTGCGCTGAAGCCGCCACCCGCGACCTCGAAGGATCACCGCATGGCACCTGGACCTGGCCACCCTGCCGATTCCGCAGAGCCCGGCCCCACCCATCGCCGCGTCGGCGAGGAGGCCGGTGCAGTCCGCCGCTTCTGGAGCCGGCTCGGCCTTCCCGGACTGGTCGACGTCCACACGCACTTCATGCCCGAGAGCGTTCTGCGCAAGGTGTGGGGCTACTTCGACGCTCTGGGGCCGCTGACCGGTGGAGTCGAATGGCCGATCACGTACCGGAAGGAAGAGGCCGAACGAACGGCTCTGCTCCGCGAGTTCGGCGTACGGTCCTTCACCGCGATGCTCTACCCGCACAAGCCCGGCATGGCCCAGTGGCTGAACGGCTGGGCCGCCGACTTCGCCCGCCGCACCCCCGACTGCCTGCACACGGCGACCCTCCACCCCGAACCGGGCGTCGAAGCCTACGTCCGCGAGGCCATCGAGGCGGGTGCGCGCGTCTTCAAGGCGCACGTGCAGGTGGGGGCGTACGACCCGGCCGACGAACTGCTCGAGCCGGCATGGGGACTGCTCGCCGAAGCCCGGATTCCGATCGTGATCCACTGCGGCTCCGGTCCGGCGCCCGGGAAGCACACCGGACCCGACCCGATCGCACGGGTACTGGCACGGCACCCCCGACTGCGGCTGATCATCGCGCACCTCGGGATGCCCGAGTACGAGGAGTTCCTCGGCCTCGCGGAGCAGTACGAGGAGGTGCGGCTGGACACGACGATGGCGTTCACCGACTTCGCCGAACAGCTCACGCCGTTCCCCCGCCGGGCCCTGACCCGCCTGGCCGACCTCGGCGACCGCATCCTGCTCGGCTCCGACTTCCCGAACATCCCCTACCCGTACATCCACCAACTCCACGCCCTGGAGCGGCTGGGACTCGGCGACGCATGGCTGCGAGCCGTGTGCCACGACAACGCGGCCCGGATCTTCGGACTGGAACTGCAAGCGGGGCTGCGGCGTCCGAAACTCACATGAAGGAAGAGATCAAGGGACTCGCCGGTTTCCTCGTGGCCGGTCTGGGTGCCGCGGCGGCGCTGCTGGCCTGGGCACCCCTGGCACGGGTCAATGTGGAGGGCGGCTTCGAGGGGCTCCACCGGGACCTCAGTATCCTCTACATCGACCTACCGCTGGTCGCCGCGGGCGGCGCCCTGGTACCACTCACCTTCTGGCTGCTCACCTTGCGCCGCTCCCACCGCCCGTGGCTCGCCGCCCTGGCCGCGGTCGCGGCGGCAGCCCTGGGGATCTGGGGTCTTACGAGTTGGTGGGCTCCCTATCAGGCACCTGAGTTCGGCTACTGAGAGGGCCCGCACATGAGCACCGCACGCCGTCGCACCCGCCTCGCCCTCACCCTCGCCGGCCTGTTGATCGCCGCCATCGGCCTGCTCATCCACATTCCGGCGAGCATCGACTCCGGCGCCGCGGACCAGGCCGCCGTCGGCGCCTCCGCGGGCGACTGGGACGACGTCCTCGGCCACGACGCCGACTACGCCGCAGACGAGGCAGCATTCCAGGCCGCCGCGGACAAGCGGGTCGCGGAGGAGGACCAGACGTTCGGGCTCGTACTGATCGGCCTCGGTGCTGCTGTCACCGCTGCGCGATGGACCGTGCGGCCACGGCGATAGCCTGTGCAGGCAGCAGGGCGGGGCCGCTACGTCGGGTGCCTGTGGCGGCTACGCCCGCCGCCCTCGTTGTCACCCGGTTCACAGGGACGCGGTCTCCGAGGCGGTCGTCCACGCGAAGCCGTCCGGGTCGGTGAAGGTCCCGGCGTCGCCGCCGATCGCGAGCCGGTGTGATCCGGTGCCGTCCGGCGAGATGCCGGCGACCTTGGCCAGGCCGCGGCGCTTGTAGAGTGCCAGCTTGACCGGGCCCGAGCCGGTGGCGAACTCGACGTACTTGCCGCCGAAGCTCTTCGCCACGGCGAGGCCGTGATCGACGTAGAACTGCTTGCTGGCCTTCACGTCCTCGACGCCGAGCAGGAGCACGATCTCGTCGATCTCCCGCGTGGCCGGGCCGGTGTCCTTCTTCGACGACGACGCGATCTGCCAGATCGTCCCGTCCGGAGCCTGTACGACGCCGCCGTAGCCCCAGAGCGACTTGGCGGCGGGCTTCAGCGTGGTGGCACCGGCTGCCACGGCTGCGTCGACGAGGGCGTCGACGTTGCCCGGCTGGGACACCACGAGCGACAGCGTGAATCCGCGGAAGCCGGTCGTCGGTGCCTCGGATGCGGCCAGGCGTACCTGGTTGGCGAGCCCGAAGGCGGTGGAGTAGAAGCTGCCGGCGGCGGCCGGGTCGGCCACCTCGAGAGTGACGAATTCGATGGAAGTCATGGGAATGACGCTAGTCACGGCTGGGGACCGGCGCTTCTTGATTCCTGACCGGAACCGCCGACCGGGTAGTCCTGCCCATGGTCGGCGGACCGGTTCATCAGTACTCGTTGCGGCGCCGCAGCCCGAAGGGCCGGCCATCGGGGTCGACGAGATGGCGATGCAGAGGCGTGTACAGCCGCTTGGCCGTGCTGGAGAGGCTCGGCCGGCGATACGTGCGCAAACGCCCAGGAGGCCTGGGGCCATGGCGGCCGTCGTCGTGCCAGGCATCCAGTGCGGCGGCGCTCGCGGCGAAGGCGTCGAAGGCCTTCACGGGATCGCAGAGCGCGTCGGGCGCGTGGGGAATCCCCGGTGCTTCCAGATCCAGGTGCTCGCGCATGAGTTCCAGACGCAGATCTCTGGCGAAGCCGCGCGCGCCGTCCCCGAGACCACCGGGGTCGCGTGGCTCGCGTGGGTCCTGGCTCTCGTCCAGGACGGCACAGGTGAGTTCCGAGTCGTGGGTCCAGGAGCGGAGGTTGATGTTGTCGGAGCCGACCGAGGCCCACACGTCGTCGATCACACACACCTTGGCGTGCACGTACACCGGCGTCCCGAGGTGGTTCTCCAGCCCGTACACCGCGACCCGCCCGCCGCCGGCGCGGCGCAGCCTGTCCAGGGCGGTGATCCGGCCGATCAGATTCATCGGCAGGGTGAGCCGGCCGTCCTGTTCGGGGACGCTGGGGATGACCGCGATCAGGCGCAGGCCGGGGTGGGCGGAGAGTGCCTCGGCGAAGCATTCCACGACGTGCGGGGACCACAGGTACTGGTCCTCCAGGTAGATCAGGGCCCGGGCCCTGCGCAGCGCCTTGCGGTAGCCGCGCGCGATACTGCGCTCGCCGTCCGGGGCGAAGTCGTAGCCGCGCAGCAGCCGGTTGGGGTAGGTGCGCAGGGCCTGGACGATGTGGGTGCCGCAGGGCGGGGGGTCGGGTGTCTGGGCCGGCAGCCGGTCGGCACGGGTGTCCTCGTCATGAGCGAGCTCGCGCAGGCGGACGAGCGGGCTGCGGGTGAGCGGCGCGGGGTCTTCCCAGCGTTCTCGGAAGCCGGCCTCGATGTCGCCGACGGCCGGTCCGCGTATCGCGAGCTGGATGTCGTGCCACGGTGGGTGCGGTCCGTATGCGGCGGCGATGCGCAGTGACTGGGAGTCTCCGCGGTGCTCGGCGTCGTCGTTGCGGTTGTGGCACAGGTCGATGCCGCCGACGTACGCGACGTCGTGCTCCGGCCGGTCGGGATGCCGGAGCACGACGAGCTTCTGGTGGTGCGAGCCGCCGGGGCGTACCCGCATGTCGAGCAGGCACTCTCCGCCCCCGACTTCGATCGCGTCGCCGAGGTGCCGGTTCTCGGCCTCGCTGAACTGGAAACGGTCCAGGTGGGAGCGCCAGAGCAGACCCTTGACGATCACTCCTCGGCGTGCCGCCTCAGCCAGGACGGTGCCGATTTCGCTCCCGGGGCCGTCGAGGCGCTCGTCGGGGTCGCCGCGCCAGTCGGTAAACAGGAGCAGGTCTCCTGCGCGCTGCGCACGGATCGTGCTGAGGAGGGCCGGGAAGTACGTCGCGCCGTGGACGAGCGGCCGCACCAGGTTGCCGTACGACCACGCCCGTCGGTCCGACCGCCGGCTGTCCAGACGTGTGGCACCGTTGCCGCGCTCGGCCGAGGTCAGCAACCAGTCGCTCAGTTCCACAGCCCAAGCCTCCCGATTCCCGGGTACCCCGTTCGCGCCCCCTCACCCTGGGCTCCGAGAGCCGTCAGCTCTTCGCGACGGGGTGGTACCGCAGGTTCACCTCCGCGGTTCGGTCGCTACCGTTGAGCAGTTCGAGCCGCATGGGCCCGCCGCCGGGGTTGTCGAAGAATCGGACCCCGTCGCCGAGCAGCACCGGCGCGACGTGCAGGTCGATCTCGTCGACCAGGCCGCGATCGAGGAGTTGCCTGCCGATCGTGGGCGAGAACACCTCGAGGTTCTTCCCGCCGGCGGCCTCCAGCCCGATCCGGACCGCCTCGGCCACATCGCAGTTCAGGAACGTCACGCCCTCGGCTTGCTGCGCGTCTTCAGGATGGTGCGTCAGGATGAAGAGGGGCCCCTGCCACGCGCCGCCGTAGATGGCGCCGGGCTCGGGGTAGGCGTCCCAGCCCTTCCGGCCACCCAGCACCGCGCCGGTCGTCTCGACGTACTCCTCGATGATGCCGGGCCGGGACGAGATGCCCGTCAGCCAGTCCATCGAATGCTCCGGCCCCGCCACGAACCCGTCCAGCGACATGCTGAAGTGCAACAGCACCTTCCCCGCGGCCGTCTGTGGATCCGTGTCCGGCAGGGCCCTGGGGAACGTGCCGTCGGGGCTCTGGGAAGTCTCTGCGGTGGCCATGACCGGTTCCTCTCGTCGGGGGTCCTCGTACCTTTCGACCGGTCCCGCCGCCGAAACTCATCGCAGGAGAGCCACCGTCACGACAGATCGGCCGATGGAACCTCCGAGAGGCTTGGGCGCAGCCGTTGGGCGTCCCGGAAGAGGCGGTTCGTGTGGCCGGCGAGCACGCCGCCCAGCAGCAGCTCGGGACTGTAGAAGGCCCGCGCGGCGGCGGCCACCTCCCGTGCCGACAGGTCGATCTGGATGATGTCGGTGCGGCGGATCTCGTCGATGGAGCTTCCCCAGACGACGCGCCGAAGGTTCGCCCATGCCATCGCGCTCATGCACATCGAGCAGGGCTCGCCCGTGGTGTAGAGGGTGGTGTCGGACCAGCCCTGGTTGCCGTGACGATCCACGTAGTCGTTCATGGCGACCACCTCGCCGTGCAGCAGCGGGCTGTCCGCCCCGGTGTTGACCCCGCTCCCCCGGACCTCGCCGGTGCGGTTGTCCACGATCACCGCGCCGAACGGCCACTCGGGGTTCCTCCGGGCCTCCTCGATGGCCCGCCACATGAACTGCTCGTGACGGGTGCCGGTGACGGTTCGCAGGTCCGTCGCCGCGCTCGTACCGGGGCCGAAGTCCGGGGCAGCCTGGCTCTCCTGCACCGCATACCGAGGGAGTGCGACGGGCGCCGCAACTCCCGTCACCACTGCTCCGAACCTACCGAGGAACTGACGCCTGCCCGAGTCCATACGTTGCTCCTTGCCCGCCACCGACAACTGCACGGAGTGATCAAACCATCACGAATGGTTTCCGATCCGGCTTGGCATCATGCCTCCGACTCATGGCGCACTGAGCCCGAGGGGCAGGCACAGACCCGGTGCGCCACGCGTCAGACCAGTTCGGGTTGCGGTTCCAGTTGTCGCCCCGGTGCGATCTTCGGTTCCCAGAGTTTGGTGGTCCGCATGTAGCCGAGGATCACCGAGACCATCGCCAGAATGAGAAGCGGCCCGAACACCAGCGGATATCTGGCCATCTCCATCGGCAGATAGCGATACGACACCAACAGGGCCGCGAAGACCGTCGTGCCGTAGGCGACCAGCTGGATTCCCGACCGATCCCAGCCACGAGCAAGCGAACGCATCGCCGCCTCGATCGTAAGCGCGAACACCACACCGGCGACCAGGTCCACGCCGTAGTGGTAGCCGAATCCCAGAGTTGCGCCGAGCGTGGCAAGCAACCAGAAGGTGCCTGCGAATCGCAGAATCCGCGTCCCCTTGCGGGAGTGAACGAAGATCACGGTGGCCCAGGCCGTGTGCAGGCTGGGCATGCAGTTGCGTGGGGTGATCTCGTCGAACGGCATCGCGTGCGGCGCGCTGATCGGCGGCGCTGTCTCCGGCCACAGGTTGGCGACCGCCCACTGCCCGCCGTCGACGCCGTAGGCGAAGATCGGTCCGACGACCGGGTAGATCATGTAGATGCCCGGCCCGAGGAGGCCGATGACAAGAAACGTGCGCACCAGATGATGGCTCGGGAAGCGGCGCTCGACGGCCACGTGGCGCAGTTGGTACAGCGCGACGACAACCGAGGCCACCGCCAGCTGCACGTAGACGTAGTCGAGAACGTGGGCGCCGACCGGGCCCGTCGCCCGAACCATCCGGCCCACCAGCCACGACGGGTTGCCCAGCGCCTGATCGGCGGTTGCCACGTACTGGTCCAGCACCATCGGGCGGGTCTGCGACGTGATGTGCAGCCATGCGTCGCCGGTCTTACGGCCGGCCACCAGCAGCAGGCCCAGCCCGACGCCCTTGAGCAGCAGGACACGTTCCCGGCCGGTGCGGCGCGTGACGGCGATGACCGTGCAGCCGAGCATCACCCACAACGCGCCGTTGCCGAAGGGATGACCTTCGGTCACCTTTATGTCCGCGACCCACCGCACCACGACGAATATGAGGTCGATGCCGATCGCGGTACCCACCGCGATGAACCGTTGCCGCCGGGTGAGCACCACCATCATCAACGCCATACCGGCGTACAGCAGGAATCCCGACTTGGGCGGAAATATCACCTCTCGCGCCTGCGTGGTGATCGGCCCGGGTATGCCGTAGTGGCGCGCCGCGATCTCCAGCGCGACGAGGAACCCGAGGGTCACCACACCCGCAACGGTCCACAGCATCGCCCGTGGTTGACGCCACGCGGCGACGGCGAACTTGATTCTGTTTTTTATTCGCGAGAACGCCCGCGACGACATGGATATCAATTTGTTTGGCCGGTTTTCAGATGTTAGGTGAACAGGTCACTTTGCTCTGATTGGTGCGGATTTCGGTCAACAGTCGGCGATGAGGGCGATCATCGCGAGTTCGAACATGTTAGCGGAGAAGGCCAGTAGGTTTCGGCTCGGTGAACTGACGCTCGCTCAGCGCGGCGACAACCCGCCCGACAGCCCGCCCATCAGCCCGCCTTGGCGCTGCCGGTACCGGCCTTCGGGGGAATTCCGCGTCGGCCGCGCGGTCCGGTGGCCGTCGGGTGGTAGGGGCATGAGATGGCCACGCCCCCCGATCCGTCCGCCCCGCCGCTCGAGCACCCGAGCGGAGTGGAGTCGCGCGTGCCGGGGCTCCTGCGGGTCGCCGCCGCGTACGCATGGCGGATCATCGCCATCGGCATCGTCGTCCGCGTCGCCTTCTCCGTGCTCGGGCAGTTCCACCGGATCGCCGTCGCCGTCTTCCTCGGTCTTGTCATCGCTGCCGTGCTCCGCCCCGTGGCCGGCCTCCTCGCCCGCTACATGCCCCGGCCGCTCGCGGTCGCCGCCGCGCTCATCGGCGGCATCGTCCTCATCCTCGGGGCGCTGGCCCTGGTGGGTGAGACGGTGGCGGACCAGCGGAGCACACTGGAGCGGGAGTTCGTGACGGGAATCGACCGGATCGAACGTCAGCTGGAGGAGCCTCCGTTCCGGCTCCCTCCGGACTTGTTCGATGATCTCCAGTCCCGGATCGGCAAACTTCTGTCGAGTCACCGCTCGACCCTCATCAGTACGGCGCTCAGCGGCGCGAGCCGGCTGCTCGAGGTGCTGACGGTGCTCGCTCTGGCTCTGTTCTGCGCGGTCTTCTTCACGCACTCCGGCGAGAAGCAGTGGCGATGGATGTGCGATCAGCTCCCCGTTGCGGCCCGTCAGCGTTTCGCCGTCGCGGGCGGGGCCGCCTGGCGGACGTTCACCGGTTACACGCACGGCATCCTGCTGGTCGCGGCAACCAACGCGGTCCTCGTGGGCATCGCGCTGCTCGCTCTCGGGGTGCCCCTCGCCGTGCCGTTGGCGCTGCTGGAGTTCGCAGCCGCTTTCATCCCGCTGATCGGCTCGCCGATCGCCCTCGCGGTCGCGGCCGTCGTCGCGCTGGCTTCCAAGGGAGTACTGGTCGCCCTGCTCGTCGTGACCCTGATCGTGGTCATCGGACAGATCGAGGGCCACCTCCTGCACCCCATCGTGATGAGCTGGGCCGTCCGCCTGCACCCGGTGGTGGTCGCGCTGGCGGTCGTCGGCGGAGCGGTGGCGGCGGGGGTGATCGGCGCCGTGGTGGCCGTACCGGTGGTGGCCGTGGTCTGGTCGGTGTGCCAGGCACTGCGGGGCCGCACCGACGAACCGGAAGGGGTAGGGGCGAGGTCCGGCGACGACAGCGCCTGAGCCGTATTCGGTGACCGGTCTCGGGGTGGGCCGGGGTGCGTTGACGGATGAGGGCTGGAAGTGGATGCCGCTGCGGGAGCCGGGCATCGGGAGCCGACGGCCGGGTTCGGCCGGTATGGCGCCGGTACGGCCGGTCAGTGGCCGGCGGCGGCCTTGACCAGGGCGACGGCCAGCCCGATCACCGCGTCGAGCACGCCGGCCAGCACGCCGGCCGTGGTGCTGTTGCCCATCCGGACACCGCCGTACCAGCCCCAGCCGAACAGGCCGGCCACGTTGACTCCGGCCGCGGCGAACAGGGCGGTGTCCAGGTCCATGACGTCCAGGGCCGCGGAGCCGATCAGGATGAGCGGACCGACCGCGGACAGCAGCAGCGGACTGCTGACCCACAGCATGCGGCGCAGCTCCGCGCCGGTGGCCACCCGGCCGTGCACCGTGCGGTGGGCCTGTTCGTCGGCGACCAGCGTCGCGAGCCACAGGCCGACCGCGGCGGCCGCCACACTGGCAGCGGCCCCGGTGATGGAGGGGTTCTCGGCCGCCGTCAGGCCGATCACCACGGAGATCATGGTGATGGTCGCGTACAGCCGCTCCTTGAGCCAGTTGAGCCAATCGGCCGTGGTCCGCGGGTCATTGCCCGCCCCGGCCGCCGGGCCGCCGGCCGGGAGGGGCCGACCCCCGGCGCCCTCGGTGTCGTCGTGGCCCATGCGGTCAGCGTAGGTGTTCGACCGGACCTGCCTGACGCTCCGTCAGGGCGTGTCGCCGGGGGGCGGTGGTCGTACGCCGGGTGCGTGCCTGCGGTGCTCTCGTACGGGTCTGCAAGGCGCCCATCCCCGCTGTACCGGCTCAGCGACGCAGGACCCGGCGCTGTACGGACTCCAGCGGACCGTGGGAGAACCGACGCAGCCACAGGGTCGAGGCGGCCACGAGGAGGACGCCGACCGTCGCCCACAGGCCCATGACCCACCAGGGACCGCTGTCGGCGAAGCGTTCGGCCAGGCCGAGGCCGATGCCGTAGCAGGCCAGCATGCACAGCACGTTCTGCAGGACGTAGGAGGACAGCGCCGTACGGCCGACCGCGGACAGTCCGTGGGTCAGGAAGGCCGGGACCCACCCGCGGTCCAGGGCGACGCCGACCAGGCCCATGTAGCCGACGGCGACCACCGGGGCGGCGACATAGCGGCCGAGGAAGAAGAACTCCTCACCGCCCAGCCACAGGGCCGCGTTGAACGGAATGCCCAGCCCCAGGCCCCAGACGGCCATCCGCGAGCGCAGCCGCCGCCCCCGATCGGTGGGCTTGAAGGCTCCGGCGCGGTGGAGACGGACGCCGAGCAGGAAGAGGAAGACCAGCAGGCCGAAGGAGATGACCGGTTCCATCCGCAGGGCGATCGCGTTCTCCAGCCGGAAGGCGATCTGGTCGAACCAGCTGCCGTGGGCGTACACGTCCACTACCACGTCGGACACCTCGTTCCCGGAGCCGCCGGAGGGAGCGGCCAGCAGGGCGAGCGTGATGAGCGACATCAGGACCACGTGCACGCTCACCGACGTCCACATCACCACGCGCCGTACGCGCTCGGAACGTGCCAGTAGCCTGGCGATCAGCAGGGCCGTGAGGGCGTACCCCATCAGCACGTCGAACCCGAAGACCAGTACGAAGTGCAGCGTGCCCTCGGCGAACAGGAACAACGCGCGGGGCCGGTAGCCGCGCGGCCACGGGGTGCCGCGGCGCGCGGCGGAGTCGTACTGAATGGCCAGACCGACGCCGAACAGGATCGTCAGCAGCGACAGGAACTTCCCGTCCGCGAGGAACCGGAACAGCGCCTCAGCCGGCTCGCCGAGCGGATCCGGCATGGGCGTCCCCTGCAGGAACGCCCACTCGGAGCCAGGCGTGGCGAAGATCCACACGTTCGTCATCAACGTGCCGAGAATCGCCGCTCCACGCAGCACGTCGAGCAACGGCAGCCGGGCCGGCGACGCGGGCTGCGTGGAGGACGTGTCGTCAAGGGACGCGCGAAGGCTGTAGGGCATACCTTCAGGTTCTCGGCGCTTTACGGCCCGATCGTCGTGCGGCCGGACGAGAACGACGTACATCCTTCGATGCAGTGCAGGCGTCGGTTGCTGGCACCGGTACCTCCGGAAACGAGCACCTGCCTACGAGAGGCCTACCGGATCGTCCAGCGCTGGGAGTTCCCGCCCGTGCACGGTGCTGTGGAGACGCGGTCGTTCGCCATCCGTGCCAGACACTTGCGGCTGACCATGTTCCGGATCAGCCGAGGGTCCGTCTCGTCGATCTGCCACAGCGCCGCGTCGTCCGCGGCGGCACAGGGCTTCATGGTCAGCTGGTCGTTGCGCAGGGTGAGGCACAGCCTGGTTGCCACCTGCCGCAGCGCGCTGTACTCGAAGTCGTCGTTCCAGTGCCACTTCTGATAGTCGGTGCCGTTGCAGTTGAAGACGTACGGGCCGTAGTCGGCACGGAAGTCCAGGCAGGGCTTGTCCGTGGCCTGGTTCTGGAACCCGGTGGTGCGTGGTGTCGCGCTCGCCGGTGTACCGCTCAGGCCCACGGCGAGTGCGACGACGGCCCCGACTGCGGCCGGCCTCTTCAGAAGCATGAGTCCCCCTCTGCTCGACACGTTGTGCCGAGACGGTACCGAGATCTGCTGACGATGAGATTCGGAATGAGTCACGGCCCGATCGATCTGGTCACGCGGTGCGGTGCCTCGACGCGGCCGGCGCACAGGCTCACCGGAAGCAGCCCACCATGTGCACCCGGCATTCGGAACATTCATCCAAGACAAGCGCCGAGAAGTCGGCCACCGTAGAGGCATGCGCAGCTACGAAGGGGGCCCCTCCCCCACGGACCGCGACGCCGCGAACGGCTGGGAAGTCGCCCATCTGCACGGCGGCATGTCTCTGAACGGCGTGTGGATGGCAGGGTTCCGCGACCGTGGCGCCGGTGGGCTGGATCTGCAGGTCCTCCCCCAACCTGCCGTCATCGTCGTCATCGGGCTCGGAGATGACCCGCTCACGGTCGAAGGTCCCGCGGGGCACCTGCCACTGAACAGCTTCGTTGCCGCGCTGTCGCCCGGTTCGGCCCGGATTCGGGGCGAGCGGGTCGAGTGCATCGAGATGCGCTTGTCTCCCCGGGCCGCCTATGAGCTGCTGGGTGTCTCCCCGTACGAACTGGACCGCTCCATCACTCCTCTGGAGAACCTGTGGGGGCGTCATGAGGAGCGTCTGCGCGCGCAGTTGGGTGAGTCGGTGACCTGGCAGGAACGCCTGGCGCTGATGGACGAGTTCGTCATCGGGCGTGCTGCCGACGCACCGGCGATGGCGCCTGAGGTCGCCGCCGCCTGGGATCTGATCGTGGGCCAGCGGGGGCGGGTACGGGTCGACGACCTCGCCGCATCCTTCGGGTGGAGCCGCAAGCGGCTGTGGTCCAGGTTCACCGCGCAGGTCGGCCTCACACCCAAACGCGCCGCCATGCTGGTCCGTTTCGACCACGCCGCCCGAGCGCTGACCGTCGGCCACAACGCCGCCGACGTCGCCCTGGCCTGCGGATACACCGACCAGTCCCACCTCCACCGGGACGTACTCGCGCACGCCGGCTGCACACCACGCGCCCTCGCCGACAGGAACACGACCGCCGGTTAGCCCCTTCAGGCCGAGATCCAATGCCCGGGCCAGGGCGCGGAACCCAGACATGGACGTGGACATGGGCTGATACAGACCTGCCACGCGCCCGCGCGCCGCGCCGCCGGCCGAAGGCAGGTAGGCACGTAGGCACGTAGGCACGTAGGCACGTAGGCAACCACAGACACCAAACGCACCGCCGACCAAAAAAGGACCGCACCCATGACGAACCCCGACACCCAAGCAGCACCCTCAGCCGACCGCGACCTGATCGGCCGGCTCACCTTCGGAACCATGGCCGCACAAACCCTGCGCGCAGCCGTCCAGTTGAAGATTGCGGAGCTGATCGGCGACACTCCGCGCGCGGCCACCGACGTGGCCGCCGACGCCGGAGCCCACCCCCAGCACATGACGCGGCTGCTACGTGCCTTGGCCGCCCTCGGCCTGCTGCGGGAACACGCTCCCGACAGCTTCTCGCTGACCGGCGCGGGCGCACTGCTCAACGCCGAACACCCCGACTCACTCGCATCGTTCGTGCAGGCGTTCACCGATCCGACCGTGGTACGTGCCTGGGAACATCTGGACGGCAGCATCCGCACCGGCGAGGTCGCCTTCGACACAGTCTTCGGCTCCGACTTCTTCTCCCACCTTGCCCAACACCCCGAACTGTCCGCGCAGTTCAACGCCGCGATGAGCCAGGCCGTCTCCGAGACCACGGCCGCGCTGCCGCACGCCTACGACTTCGGCCGGTTCACGACCGTCACGGACGTCGGCGGAGGGGACGGAACCCTCCTGGCCGGGGTGCTCGACGCGCATCCGCACCTCACCGGCGTCGTTTTCGACACCACGCACGGCCTGGACGAAGCAGCCAAGACGCTGGAGCGGCACGGACTGAACGACCGCTGCTCGCTGATCGCCGGAGACTTCTTCAGTTCCGTCCCCGCAGGCTCGGACCTCTACCTGGTGAAGAGCATCCTGCACGACTGGACGGACGACCAGGCAGTCACGATCCTCAGCCACTGCCGCGAGGTACTGCCCCCTGGCGGTGCCGTCCTGATCGTGGAGCCCGTGCTCCCCGAAGCCGTCGCCGCCCACACCGAAGCCGACAGCCTCGACAGCGCGATCACCTACCTCAGCGACCTCAACATGCTCGTCAA
This sequence comes from Streptomyces sp. NPDC055013, assembly GCF_053608645.1. Lineage (NCBI taxonomy): Bacteria > Bacillati > Actinomycetota > Actinomycetes > Kitasatosporales > Streptomycetaceae > Streptomyces > Streptomyces sp. NPDC055013. The sequence continues at coordinate 171,218 of NZ_JBSGVW010000015.1, read as the reverse complement.
TCTCGGCGGCAAGGAACGCACCCGCAACGACTTCCAGGACCTGTGCCTGCGCGCGGGCCTGACCCTCACCATGGTCACCCCGCTCGCTGACGCCGAGCCCTTCTCCATCCTCGAAGCCACAGCACAGCCCAATGGGCCCCAATAGCCGGTAACGCCGCCCCACGCCATCGCCCGGACATGTGCGGGCCCGGCCCGGACCCAATGGCCCGGACCCAATGGCCCGGGCCAGGCCCGCCCAAGGTCGCCTACCGTCAGCTCGACGAGTCGGCGAACATGCCGGGCTCGTACGAACCTCCCTGCATGCGGGTGATCACACCGAGCCGGTTGGCCTCGTTGATCATGGCGACCAGGGAGACCAGCGCGGCGATCTGATCGTCGTCGTAGTGCTTGCGCACCTGCGCCCAGATCTCGTCGGACACGCCGTGGTCGGCGTCGGCGAGCCGGGTGCCCTCCTCGGTCAGCGCCAGCGCGGCCCGCTCGGCCTCGGTGAAAACGGCCGACTCGCGCCAGGCGGCGACCAGATGAATCCGGACCGGCGTCTCACCGGCCGCAGCGGCTTCCTTGGTGTGCACGTCGACACACCAACCGCAGCCGTTGATCTGGCTGGCGCGAAGTTCGACCAACTGCTGCAGGCCTTTGGGCAGCGCATCCTCCATGACCGCCAGGCTCACGCTGTACATCCGCTTGCCGACCTTGGCGCCGACCGCAGCACGACGTCCGCTTGCTCCTCCAGTGCCGTGCGGTAATCCCAAGGCCCTCCACGGCGTAGCGGGGGCCGTTCCAGATGCGCACCCGAGTTCCGGAGACCTGGGCCTGCTCCTCCACCGCTTCGATCTCCGCCCGCCATCCTGAACCAGGCGTCCTGGAGGGGTTGTTGGTACAGGATGGCCAGGACCATGCCGCGGACGGCGCCGACCATCCCGTGATCGAAAAGCATTTGCGGACTCGGACCGCCCTTGGATAGACGAAGAGGGACAGCGGGTGATCCACATGATCACCGCGCTTGGGTCCTCCCGGAGTGTGCCTTGACGGTGAAACAGCACGACCTGACCATGCGTCCGATCAACGGAAGCGAAGAATGCGACCTCTTCTGTCAACTGCCCTACGCCCTCAACACGGAACTGGCCGACGACCTCGCCTCCGGCCGTCGACGTCCCGAGTGGATGTGGGTCGCCCAGCGCGGTGACCGCCTGCTGGCCAGGGCTGCCTGGTGGAGTCGGCCCGGCAGGGACACGCCACTGATCCTGGATGTCCTCGACATCGACGACAGCGCACCGGATCCCGATCGCCTGGACATCGGGGTGCGGCTCTTGCGGACGGCGATGGCGGCTGTCCTCCCGGACAGTTCGCGTCCCCCGGAGTACAGCCGTTTCATCCCGCCGGACTGGCGTGACGACGCGGCGACCAGACAGCTCGTAGAAGACCGCATGACGGTACTGGAACGGACCGGTGCCCGGCTCCTCGTCGAGCGACTTCGCCTGGAATGGAAGCCGACGTCACCGGTTCCCGGGCCCAGCGAGCGTCTGCTCTTCCGGCCGGTCCAGGATGCCGGGGAACTCGTGGCCCTGATGGCCCCGGTCCTGGACGGCACGCTGGACGCACACAGTCGTGACGACCTGACGCGGATGTCTGCCCAGGAGGCGGCCACCCAGCACTACGAGGACGAACTCGCGCGCTACACGAGTCCGCGAGACTGGTGGCGGATCGCCACACTGCCCCAGGGAGAACCGGTCGGGTTCGTGGTCCCGGCCCACAACGGTTACAACCCGATCATCGCCTACCTCGCCGTCCTGCCCGCACATCGTGGCCACGGCTACATCGACGACGTCCTCGCCGAAGGCACCCGCATCCTCGCCGAACAGCAAGTTCCCCGCATCCGGGCCGCCACGGACCTCGGCAACGTCCCCATGGCGAACGCCTTCCGGCGGACCCGGTACGTCAACTTCGAGCGTGAGATCAACATGACCTGGAACTGATCACGCCGACCAACCCGCGCCCGCCCGGCCAACCAGCAAGGAGTACCTGACCGTTGAACGTCGAGCTCCCGCCGTTCGTGCGCGACACCGCTGCCCGGTTCGGGGCCGGTGTCCCCTACGCCCTGAAGGTTCTGGCCGGCCGACTGGCCGACGACCCGGACATGGGCCGGCCCTCCGCTCTGCCCGGCATCCTCACCGTGATGGTCGAGGGCGACCTGTACGAGGACTGCCCCGATCTGGCCGTCGGCTACATCCGCGAGCCCGACCGGATCGAGATCCGGTACGTGAACCTCGCCCCGTCCGCCGAGCCCGTGGCGTCCGCCCAGGACGAGGACCCGGGTCAGGAGCAGGTCCAGCCTGTCGACCCGATCACCGAGGCCGTCACCGTACGGCAGATCGCCGAAGCCTGGCTGCGTATCATCCGCCGGCTCCAGCACGACGCTCCCGACTCCTATGCCGCTCTCCGCACCGGTGCCGACCTCGCCGCGATCGCCGCTTTGGAGAACGACCTCGGCGTCCGCATACCCACCGAGCTGCGCACCCTGTGGCTGCTGTGCGGAGGCGACGACGGCGACGACGGCTGGGGCTCGGGATGCCTTCCGGGCAACGAGGCTCTGATGGCCCTGGACGCCGTGCCCGACGTCTACCGGCGGAACTTGGACGCCCAGGCCGACCTCGACACCGACAACGCGGGCCGCCTCGAGGAGGAGCGGGTCATCGTGTGGAAGTCGACCTGGATTCCGGTCGTCTCGCACGGTCCGTCCGACACCACCTCCGGCCTGTACCTGGACGCTGCGACCGGTTACCTGGGCCGTTGGTCCCTCTACAACGACGCGTGGGGCGAAGAACTCGACACGCTGGTCACCTACTTGGAAGAAACCGCCGACATGCTCGAAGCACCGGCGCTGGCCACGCGGGACAAGCCCGGCCTGATCGGTGGGGCACTGGTGTGGCGCAGGGGGTTCGGCGACGTGCTGGAGGACCGGTGGCGGCCCCTGACCGGCTGACCGGGCAAGTGGCCGCCGAGTACGACGCGTTCGGCCATACTGATCACATGATGGGTGTGCCGCTCTCCGTACTCGAAGTCGCGATGGTCCAGAACGGTACGGACCCCACGGACACCTTGAGGGACACGACCGAGTTCGCCCGTGGCGTCGAAGGGCTCGGCTACCGGCGCCTCTGGTACGCCGAGCATCACCACTCCCCCGCCATCGGCGCCTTCCCGCCGGTGGTACTGGTCGCTCACGCCGCCGCGTCGACGTCGTCGATCCGGCTGGGCTCCGGGGGCGTCCTCGCGCCCAACCATGTTCCGATCATGCTGGCCGAACAGTTCGGCACGCTCGCCGCGTTGCACCCCGATCGCGTCGATCTCGGGATCGGCCGTGGCCCGGGTACCGTGCACGCGGCGACGGCGCTGGCCCTGCGGCGCGGGGCGGGGCCGGCGACGGACGAGGAGTACCGCGACGATGTGGTGGCGACCCTGCGTTTCCTGGTCGACGAGGTCGCGCTCGGCTCGCTGCCCGAGCCGTGGCTGCTGGCCTCCAGCACCGCCGGTGCCGCGCTCGCCGCGCAGCTCGGTCTGCCGATGGCCTTCGCCCACCACTTCCGCCCCGAGAACACCACTGCCGCGATCGGGCACTACCGCGCGCACTTCGTGCCGTCCCGCTGGTGTCCGAACCCGCGTGTGCTGCTGTGCGTGGAGGCGGTGTGCGCCCCGACGCGCGAAGAGGCCGAATGGCTCGTCGGCCCGATGAACGTCGTCAAGGTCGGACTTCTCCAAGGGCGAAGCGACATCGCCTTTCCCACCCCCGCCGAAGCGGCCGTACATCCCTTCTCCGACCAGGAGCGGCAGGCCCTCGCGGCGTTCCACGCGCACCAGGCGTACGGCGACCCCGAGACCGTCGTACGCCGTCTCACGGAGCTGGCCGACGCGACCGGCGCGCAGGAGTTGATGCTCGTGTCACCGGTGTACGCCCTGAAGGACCGCCTCCGGTCCTTCGAGCTCATCGCCGCGTCATCACCTGCGCAGGGCGACGAGCCGGCCACCGCGTAGGGCAAGCCTCCCACCCCGCTCAGGGCACTCCAGGCCGAACATGCCGCCTTCCCGGGTACGGGACTCCGTGACACCGTCGGTGTAGAGCAGCACCCGGTCTCCGGGCCGGAGGGTGATCTCATGGGTCCACCGGGAGCGCTGGGCGAGGACACCCACCCGTGCAGAACTGGTCCGGGAGCCTCCGCACCAAGGCGTCGTCCACGCTCTGCACCAGTTCGGGCAGATCCGCACCGGTGCGCCGGGCGTTGCGGCAGGCCGCCCGTCGCGTGCCCGGCGACGGGGGCCGGCCGGGGCGGCAGCGGGCCCCGACACCGCCGTACGGATGAGGGGTCCCTTCGCGAGTCTCCGCACCGATGCCGACGTCGGTCGGTCAGTCCTCCTGGACCACGGACAGCACGTTCCCGGCGGGATCGGTGAACCACGCGATCGCCGCGGGGCCGCCCTGGCCGACTCGAACGATGCCCTTCTCGTCGTGGTCGAAGCCGGAGTAGCGCTCCAGGGTCACGCCGCGCCGCTCCAGTTCGGCGACGGCGGTTTCGATGTCGTCCACGGGGAAGTTGAGGATCGTGAACGTAGCGGGGGTGTGCGTGTCCTTGGGATAGACGAAGACGTGCCCGCCACCGCCGAGCCGCACGATCAGCATGCGCATCTCGCCCTGTCCCATGTCCTCCACCTGGAGGCCGAGGGTCTCACCGTAGAACCGGCGGGCCACGTCGAGATCGTCGACCGAGAAGCCGCTGTACGCCTGCGATTGTCCGAGCATGCCGGGTGTCTCCTTCGTGAGTGAGCCGTTGTGGCCTCTCAGGGCACATCACGCGCGCCGCGGCGGGCGGCACGCCGCGCTGGCAGCCGTCCGGATGGTCGTGCGTCCTTCAGCCGGGCGGCCCAACTCCCCTACCGCGTTGGCGGATCGACGACGCACACACCATCGGAGTTGGCCTATACCAAAGCCTTGACAGTGGTTTCCGTCACTTCTTAAATCATGCATTGAAATAAGCGTTCACTTCTCACCCCCTTCACCCCCCACCCATGCCGCTTCGCCGGCGCAGGAGAAGACATGCCCCCTACCTCACGACCAGCCGTCAGAGGCCGCGGTCCGTTGACCGCGGCCTTCGTCGCCGCCGCCACGGCCGCCTCGCTCCTCAGCGCCGTCCAGCCCACCCAGGCCGCCCCGGAACACGCCGCCGACGCAGCCCCTTCCGCCGCCGCCCTCCCCACCAGTTGGTCCACGGTGGTCAACAGCGGCAGCGGCAAGTGCTTGGACGCGCGAGCGGCCGGCACCGCCAACGGCACGGCGGTGCAGCAGTACGCCTGCAACAACAGCACGGCGCAGCAGTGGAGCTTCACACCGACCAGCGACGGCTATGTGCGGATCAACAACCGCAACGACGCCCAGCAGGTGGTGGATGTCAGCGACGTGTCCACGGCCGACAACGCGGCCGTGCATCTGTGGACGTACGGCGGCGGCAACAACCAGCAGTGGCAGGCCGTCGATGAGGGTGGTGGCGCCTACCACTTCGTCAACCGGAACAGCGGCAAGTGTCTTGACGTACCGTCCGCCTCGACGGCCGACAGCGTCCAGCTGGTGCAGTACACGTGCAACGGCTCAGCCGCCCAGCGCTTCCAGGTCGCGCCCGTGAGCACTGCCCCCGGGGATGTCGACCTCGGCCCGAACGTGGCCGTCTTCGATCCGTCGATGCCGTCGTCCACGATCCAGAGCCGGCTGGACTCGATATTCCGGCAGCAGGAGACGAACCAGTTCGGCTCCGAGCGCCATGCGGTGATGTTCAAGCCGGGCACGTACAGCAATGACGTCAACGTGGGCTTCTACACCCAGGTCCTGGGCCTGGGCCAGTCCCCCGACTCGGTCACCATCAACGGCGCCGTGCACGTGGAGGCGGACTGGTTCCCGCCGCAGAACGCCACCCACAACTTCTGGCGCGGCGCGGAGAACCTCTCGGTGAACCCCACGGGCGGCACCGACCGCTGGGCGGTCTCGCAGGCCTCCGGCTACCGGCGCATGCACATCCGCGGAAACCTCGAACTCAGCGACGGCGGCTGGTCCAGCGGCGGCTTCATGGCCGACACGAAGATCGACGGGCAGGTCCGCTCGGGCACGCAGCAGCAGTGGCTGACCCGCAACTCCCAGCTCGGCAGCTGGACCGGCTCCAACTGGAACATGGTCTTCGTCGGCAGCCAGGGCGTACCCGGCAACACGTTCCCCAACCCGCCGTACACCACGGTCAACCAGACCCCGACCGTACGGGAGAAGCCCTTCCTGTACGTCGACAACGCGGGCGCCTACCGGGTGTTCGTGCCCTCCCTGCGGACCAACTCCTCGGGCACGAGCTGGGCGAACGGCGCCGCGGCGGGCAGCTCGCTCGGCATCGACCAGTTCTTCGTCGTCAAGCCGGGCGCAACGGCCTCACAGATCAACGCCGCGCTCGCCGAGGGCAAGAACCTGCTGGTCACCCCCGGCGTCTACCACCTGAACCAGACGCTGCGCGTCACCCGCCCCGACACCGTCGTCCTCGGACTCGGCCTGGCCACGTTCATCCCGGACAACGGCATCACGGCCATGACGGTCGCCGATGTCGACGGCGTGAAGATCGCAGGCGTCCTCTTCGACGCGGGCACGACCAACTCCCAGACCCTGGTGGAGATCGGCCCGGCCGGCGCCGCCGCCAACCACGCGACGAACCCCACCTCAATGCACGACGTGTACTTCCGCGTCGGCGGTGCCGCCGTGGGCAAGGCGACCACCAGCCTCGTCGTCAACAGTGACAACGTCATCGGTGATCACATGTGGATCTGGCGCGGCGACCACGGCAGCGGCATCGGCTGGAACACCAACACCGGCGACACCGGCCTCATCGTCAACGGCGACAACGTCACCATGTACGGCCTGTTCGTCGAGCACTACCAGAAGCACCAGACCATCTGGAACGGCAACGGCGGGCGGACGTACTTCTACCAGAACGAAATGCCCTACGATCCGCCCAACCAGGCCGCCTGGATGAACGGCTCCACCCAGGGCTACGCCGCCTACAAGGTCGCGAACTCCGTGACCAGCCACCAGGCGTACGGGCTGGGGAGTTACTGCTTCTTCAACGCCAACCCGTCCGTCACCGCCGAGCGCGCCTTCGAGGTCCCCAACACTCCTGGCGTCCGCTTCCAGAACATGGTGACCGTCTCGCTCGGCGGAACCGGAACCATCCGGCACGTCATCAACGACCGGGGCGGCCCCTCCAACTCCTCCACCAACGTGGCCAACCTGGTGAGCCACCCGTGAGGCGGCTGGCAGTACGACTGCTGATGGGGCTGGCGCTGGTGCTGGGGCTGACAGCAGCCCCAGGGCCCGCCGGACTCCACGCCTCCGCCGCGCCCCAGGCGCCCGCCTTCAAGGTCATCGCCTTCTACAACGGCACCTGGGACGCCGCACACATCGACTTCGTCAAGGAAGCCAACGAATGGTTTCCGCGCGCTGCCGCCCAGCACAACTTCACGTACCGGGCGACGACCGACTGGAACCTGCTCGCGAACGGCGGGGTGAACGACTACCAGGTCGTCCTCTTCCTCGACGACGCGCCGGACACCGCGCCTCAGCGAGCCGGCTTCGAGCGGTACATGCGAGCAGGCGGCGGTTGGATGGGCTTCCACGTCTCGGCGTTCACGACCGACGCCGGATCGTGGCCCTGGTATCACAACACCTTCCTCGGCAGCGGGAACTTCAGGTCGAACACGTGGGGTCCCACGACGGCGATCCTGCGCACCGAGGACCGTACGCACCCCTCGACGCCCACGCTGCCGGCGACGTTCACCTCAGCGGTGAGCGAGTGGTACAGCTGGTTCAACGACCTGCGCACCAAGCCGAACATCAAGATCCTGGCATCGGTCGACCCGACGAGCTTCCCCCTGGGCACCGACCCCAACCAGTCCTGGTACAGCGGCTACTACCCGATCCTGTGGACCAACACCCAGTACCGGATGCTGTACGCGAACTTCGGCCACAACGCCATGGACTACGCCACCAACACCCGCCTGTCCTCCACGTTCTCCAGCCCCACCCAGAACCGCTTCCTCATAGACGGCCTGAAGTGGCTCGGCCGCGCGGCTGAATAGCTGTCACCCTGCCCGCACCCGCTGCCGACGCCAGACGGACGAGGAACGGCTGTGCCCCGAACAGGCGCAGCCGTTCCACGTGAACGGGCGTGAAGTGGTGCCGGATGGCGGCGGCGAGGTCGTCGCGGTCGGGAAGGAGGAGTACGGCCGTGCCGTCGGGGGCGAGGACCCGGCGCAGTTCCGTCCACCAGCGGGAAGGTGCGTCCGCGAGCAGACCGCGGGCCCGGACCTGGGCGCCCCAGGGCGGGTTGCACAGCACGCGGTCGACGGCGCCGTCGGGAAGGGGGAGCCGGCCGGCGTCACCACGGCGGATGGCGACGGGCAGCTCACCGGCGTTGGCGCGGGCCGCGGCGACCGCGTCCACGGAGAGGTCGAAGCCGTGGAAACGGGCGTCCCCTTGGGCGAGTGCCGCCTCGATGAGCAGGGTGCCGGCGCCGCAGCACGGGTCGAGGACGAAGTGGCCGGGGCGGATGTCGGCCAGCCGGGCCATGGCTGCGGCGAGTGGTGGGTGCAGGGTGCCCGGGATGGTGCGCTGCTTGTAGGCGCGGCGGTGCAGCGGTCGGTCGGCGAGCCGCAGCATGAGCGTGGCTTGCGTGCCGTCCAGGGTCAGCCGCCAGCCCCAGCAGCCGGGTGGGGGCGGGGTTCCTGCCCGCCGCGAGTGGTATGGGACGCGGAGGCGCCGCGCCAGGGCCTGTCCGACCACGTCCTCGGCGTCGTAACGGGTGAAGGTCCGCCGACCGAGGAAGGAGGCCGAGACGTCGATGCCGGTGATGTCCGGGGTGGGCGTCGTCGCGCTGCGCCGGCGGAGGGACAGGAGGTGGTCGATCCCGGCCGGATCGGCGAGTTCGGTGAGGTCGTGCAGGGATTGTCGTGTCGATCCGATGTCGTGGCGCCGGGCGGCGAGCAGGAACAGGTCGTCCGCGGTGCGCAGCGCCGGCACGGACCGGCGTGTACGGAAGTGGACTTCGCGGTGGCGCAGTTCGGTGACGGCGCCGAGCCCGGACCCGAGAACCTCGGCGGCGACCACGGCCTCCAGGCCGCGGAGGCAGCGCGCCACGAGGGGCGTGTGCATGGTTTGTTTCTTCTTCCACGTCAGCACTCGGGACAGCGCTCCGCTGCCCCGCGTCGTCGGCGACGGGGGATCCTCGCTTCGCCGACGGTGCCTAGCGGAGGTGGAAGAAGTACGTCATGGGCGCAGTCTAGCGGTGGGGTGCGGGCCCGGAGGTGGCGGCCAAGATCCTGGCTCCACCGATATGACGCAAATGTCCCTTACTGTGACTCGTGATCCAGAGCCTCCGCGGACGGGATGGAGTTGGGGCCGTGGCGTTCGCGGAGGAGTCCGCGCCAGGGGGCAGGCGTCGGTCGTGGGTACCGTTGCTGGCGGTCTGCGCCGGATACTTCATGGTGATCCTGGATGTGACGGTGCTCAATGTCGCCGTGCCGGTGATCGGCCGGGAACTGTCGGCCTCGCTGACCGGCATCCAGTGGATCACCGACGGGTACACCCTGGTCTTCGCCGGCTTCCTGCTGACCGGTGGTGCGTTGGGTGACCGGCTGGGCAATCGTCGGGTCTTCTGCTCGGGCGTGGCGGTGTTCACGGTGTCGTCGGCCGCGTGCGCGCTCGCGCCGAGCACCGCATTCCTGGTGGTGGCCCGGCTGGTGGAGGGGTTGGGCGCGGCGCTGATCGTGCCCGGCTCCCTGGCGCTGCTGCAGCAGGCCTACCCTGAGCCGGCCGCCCGCTCCCGGGCCTTTGGGCTGTGGGGTTCGATGGCGGGTATCGCGGCTTCCGCCGGGCCGCTGCTGGGCGGGCTGCTCGTCTCCACGGCGGGCTGGCGCTGGGTGTTCCTCATCAACCTGCCTGTCGGGGTCGTCTGTCTGGTGCTGACATTGCGTCATGTCGCACGCTCGCCCCGGCGTGCCGACCGGGCCCTGGACTGGCCGGCGCAGGTCGCGGTCGTGGCCGCGGTGGCGCTGCTGACCGCATCGCTCAACGAGGCCGGCCGGCGCGGCTGGTCCGACCCGGCGGTGCTCGCCGGGGTGGGCCTGGCCGTGCTGGCCGCGGCGGCGTTCGTGCTGCGCGAGCGGCTGGCCCGCGCTCCCGCCCTGCCGCTGGACCTGCTGCGCTCCCGCGCCATGAGCGGCGGGGCCGTCATCGGTCTGCTGTTCAACTTCGGCTTCTACGGCATGGTGTTCACCGCCAGCCTGTACTTCCAGCATCAGCGCGGCTTCAGCGCCCTCGGTACCGGGCTGGCGCTGTTCCCGGCCGTGGCGATGACCATGTTCGCGTCCGTCCTGTCCGGGCGGCTGACCCGCCGCACGGGCGATCGCCCACTGGTGATCTCCGGCATGCTCCTGGCCGCGGCGGGACTGGCCGGCTGGGCCGCGGCGGGAGCCGATCCCGCGTACGCGCTGCTGGTGGCACCGATGATGGCCGCCGGGTTCGGTACCTCCTTCGCCCTCACCGGCTCGACCGCCACCGTGATGGGCGCGGCGCCCGCGGCGTACTCGGGGGCTGCCTCCGCCCTGTTCAACACCACCCGCCAGATCGGCAGCGCCACCGGAGTGGCCCTCGGCGGCAGCCTGCTGGCAACAGCCATCGACTACGACACCGGCCTGCGCACGAGCATGACCATCGGCGCACTCGCCTACCTCACGGCCGCCTGCCTCGCGTGGCTGTGCGTGCCGGGGAAGTCCGAGAGGGCGTAGGGGACTTGGGGCTTCCTGGCGGGGTGGGTCGTCGTATTCCTGCGCAGGTTCGGCGCCCGCGACTGCGCCGCCCGACTTGCCGCCCACCCCGGCGGGGAATCGGCCTACGTGGGGACGATCGGACTCCTGATGATGGCCCCCTACATCGCTTGTGCGTCCGGTCCCGGCGTCGCACAGGAGGCCAGGGGCGGCGCTGGAGGCGGCCGACTGCGCCCTGCGCGACCGGCCCTGTGAGCACGAGACGCACCCCTACCGGGAGCATGAGCCCGAGTTCGACAAGGACCTCGCCAGGCAGCTGTGCAATTTCCCTGACCCGAACGCCGCCTGCGAGGAGAACCACCCCCGCGAGCAGTGGCTGTGCCCGCGCAATGTCGCCGGACTCGCGCGGATCGCCCTGGACGTCATCGAACCCGGCTCTCTCCTGTCATGGCCGGCTGGTACGCCGCCTCGGACTCCGTACGCAGCGCACCTCGGTACTCGACGACCTGATCGCGACACTGTCGCACCATGCCGACGCGGCGTACGCCCACCCCCGGCACCCGGCCCCGTCCCGCAGCGGCCCGGCCGCCGCCGAACCCGGCGTAATGCTGAGCACCCCCGGACGGCGCGCCCTCGACGGACAGAAGCGCCCGCGAGCGACTTCGCCGGAGCATCTGCAGTGCCCGACGCCCTGGCGGACATCGCCAGGGCGTCGCTGAGTGCTCTGGAGGCGCGCCGTGGCCAGCTCCTGGGCCGTGCCGAGGACAGGGTCGGTCACGGGGGCCTTCTCCAGCGTCACTCTCAGCGACGACCCCGTGCACGATGTGACGGCTCGCGCATGCGTGGTTCTCGACGGCACCCGCTCCTCCGCGGAAGACCGCCGCTCCGAACCGGGCAACCGCTCCGGAGGCGCCGGTCCCGACACTCGGCGACCGTCGCGTGGAATGCTGGGTGCACGGTGGCACCGAGGCGAACGGAGAGGTGGCGGGTGCGATGGACTGGGCTCGGTTCGCGCAGGAGCTGGCGTCGATGGCGCGGGAACTGCTCTCGCAGGAGTCGGTCGATGCCACCCTGGATCGGATCACCAAGTCGGCCACCGAGCTGGTGGAGGGCTGCGAAGCGGCCGGCATCCTCGTGCTGCACGGCCGGAGGGTTCAGACGCTGGCGCCCACGGAACAACTGGTCGTCGACAGTGACCAGCTGCAGGAGCGGCTGCGCGAGGGACCCTGCTTCGACGCCGCTCGCGTCAAGGACGGCGAGCGGGTGTTCCGTATCCCGGACTTCACCCGTGACCAGCCGCAGTGGCCCGCCTACGCTCCCCAGGCCCATGAGCTCGGGGTGGGCAGCATGATGGGCTTCCTGCTGTACACCGATGACGAAGATCTCGGCGCACTGAACCTCTACTCCCGCAAGCGCGGCGCGTTCACCGAGGCCAGCGAGCTGGCCGGCTGGCTGCTGGCCTCTCACGCCGCGGTCGCCTTCTCCAGCGCCCGCGCGCACGCCCAGATGGAGAACGCCGTCGCCACCCGCCACGTGATCGGCGAGGCCATGGGCATTCTCATGGGGAGCCACGACCTGACAGAAGAACGAGCGTTCGACGTATTGCGCCGATACTCGCAGAAGAACAACGTCAAACTCCGCGAGGTCGCCCGAATGATCTGCGAGCGCGGCAGTCTGTCCTGAACTCGCGGTCGGCTCCCCCGGCTCGAGGTCTGAACCAGAGGAGCCTGGTCAGGCCAGCCCCCAAGGGGAACGCCGCTAAGCCCGGCCTTATCGCCAAGTCCCCATCTCCCCGCGTTTCACGCATGCACCTGGCCTCAGGATTGCCAGGTCTGCCGGACCTCGTGCTCACCGGGGCGTGACGGCCCGCTTCTCAGGTCGACCCCGCTCGCATGCCCTGCCGCGGCAACGAAGCGGAGCCGCACGAATGAAAGCCGCCACTCCAACGGGGGGCTTCGGTGCGGAATGGCCGTGACGTCGGCGGCCGCTCCTTGAGGATCTTGCTCGTCAGCTGCTGTGACCGACCCTGACGAGGAGCGGAAGAAATGTCCCATCGCCGTGTCCGGCCTGCCCCGCGGTCCCGCCTGATCACGTGGTGGGCAACCGCCGGTGCGGTCACAACTCTGGCGCTCGGCCTGCCCGGCACGTCGGTGGCGGCCGACCGCCCGACCCCGCCCGAGGGAGGGATCACCGCGGCCCCCGCCGCCTTCGTCCGAGGAACCCTCCAGCCGGACGCCGCGCCGGCCGGGGCGAACAACTGGAAGTGCCGGCCGACCGCCGCCCACCCCCGCCCCGTCGTCCTGCTGCACGCGACCCTCACGAACGCCCACACGAACTGGAGCATGCTGTCGCCCCAGCTGAAGAAGGCCGGGTACTGCGTCTTCGCGCCGAACTACGGCGGGGCACCGAAAGTTCCCTTCAAGGGCACCCGGCACATCCCCGACTCCGCCCGCGAGGTCGCCCGATACGTCGACCGAGTGCTCAAGGCCACCGGTTCCCGGCAGGTCGACCTGGTGGGCCACTCCCAGGGCGGAGGTCTGCTGCCCCGCTGGTACCTGCGGTTCGAGGGGGGAACGAACCCCGCGCGTCCGTCGCACAACAAGGTGCGCCGGCTCATCGGTCTGGCCCCGTCCAACCACGGCACGACCCTGTCCGGTCTGGGCACCCTCACCACCGCACTCGGCCTCAACCCGACGGTGTCCGCCGTGGCGGGGCAGGCGTACTCGGACCAGCTGGTGGGGTCCCGGGTGAACACCACGCTCGACCGGGACGGCGACACCCAACGAGGCGTCGCCTACACCGTCATCGCCACCCGGTACGACGAGGCCGTCACGCCGTACCACAACCAGTTCCTCACCGCCGGGCGGGGCGCGACCGTACGCAACATCACTCTGCAGGACGTCTGCCCGCAGGACCGCTCCGAGCACCTGTCGATCGCCTACGACTCCAACGCCGCCCAGCTCGTCCTCAACGCCCTCGACCCCGCACACGCCGAACGCGTGCACTGCCGCTTCTCGGCACCCCTCCTCGGCGGGTGACCCCGCAGATCAGGGCCCGCTCGGGGCCGTCCGAGCAGCGTTCTGAGGCCGCCCGGCCCGGTCAGTTCGACCTTGCCGCGTCGATTGGGCAGAATCAGGGCCATGAGCGAGAACGTGTTCTTCAGTATTTCTGCTAATGGCGAGAACCTCGGCCGCATCGTCTTCCGGCTGTTCGACGATGTCGTGCCCAAGACCGCACGAAACTTCCGTGAGCTGGCGACCGGCCAGCACGGTTACGGCTACAAGGGTTCGCCCTTCCACCGGGTCATCCCGGAGTTCATGCTGCAGGGTGGTGACTTCACCGCGGGCAACGGCACCGGCGGCAAGAGCATCTACGGTGAGACGTTCGCCGACGAGAACTTCCAGCTGAAGCACGACAGGCCGTTCCTGCTGAGCATGGCCAACGCGGGCCCGGGCACCAACGGCTCGCAGTTCTTCGTCACGACCGTGGTGACGCCGTGGCTGGACGGCAAGCACGTCGTCTTCGGCGAGGTCATCGAGGGTGAGGACGTCGTCAAGGCGGTCGAGGCCCTCGGCAACCGCTCGGGCGCGACGGCCAAGAAGATCGTCGTCGAGGACTGCGGCATCGTCGCCTGACGCAGCCTCAGCCGCACATCAGGTCCATCAGGTCCGCACCATGCGGGCCCGATGGGCCTGATCTCTTTTCCGCGGTCAGTGCGATTCGCGGCTGACGTCCGAACCGCTGGAGCCCACGAGGAAGTCGAGGTCGGCGCCGGTGTCGGCCTGCAGGACGTGGTCGACGTAGAGGCGTTCCCAGCCGCGCCGGGGGTTGGCGTAGGCCTTGGCGGATGCCTCGCTCGGGCTTCTGCGGGCCAGTTCGTCGGCGGGTACGTCGACGTCGATACGGCGGGCTTCGACGTCCAGAGTGACGAAGTCCCCGGTGCGCACGAGGGCGAGAGGGCCGCCGGCCGCGGCCTCGGGCGCCACGTGCAGGACGACCGTGCCGTATGCCGTGCCGCTCATCCGGCCGTCGCAGACGCGGACCATGTCACGGACGCCCTGTGCGAGAAGCTTCTGCGGCAGGGGCATGTTCGAGACTTCGGGCATGCCCGGGTAGCCCTTGGGGCCGCAGCCGCGCAGGACGAGGACGGAGTCGGCGTCCACGTCGAGTCCTGGGTCGTCGATGCGGGCGTGGAAGTCCTCGATGGAGTCGAAGACGACGGCCCGGCCACGGTGACGCAGCAGGTGCGGGGAGGCGGCGGCCGGCTTGATGAGCGCGCCGTCGGGTGCGAGGTTGCCCCGCAGGACGGCGATGCCGCCCTCGGCGACCAGGGGTTCGGCGCGGGTGCGGATGACCTCGCCGTCCCAGATCGGGGCGTCGTCGAGCGCGGCGGCCAACGGCTCCCCGGTGACCGTCAGGGCGTCGGGGTCGAGCAGGTCGCGGACCTCGCGCAGGACGGCGAGCAGCCCTCCGGCGCGGTGGAAGTCCTCCATGAGGAAGCGGCCCGCCGGCTGAAGGTCCACCAGGACCGGTACGCGCGAGCCGATGCGGTCGAAGTCGTCGAGGGACAGGCCGATGCCCAGGCGGCCGGCGAGGGCCAGGAGGTGGACGACGGCGTTGGTCGAGCCGCCGATGGCGGCCAGCGCGACGATCGCGTTGTGGAAGGACGCCTTGGTGAGGAAGGTGCCCGGCCGGCGGTCGGCGCCCACCATGTCGACCGCAAGTCGGCCGGTGAGGTGCGCGGCCTCCAGCAGACGGCTGTCGGGGGCGGGGGTCCCGGCCACGCCGGGGACGACCGTGCCGAGGGCCTCGGCCACGAGGGCCATGGTGGAGGCGGTTCCCATGGTGTTGCAGTGACCGCGGCTGCGGATCATCGCCGACTCGGAGCGGGTGAACTGCTCCTGCGAGAGCGTGCCCGCGCGGACCTCTTCCGACAGCCGCCACACATCGGTGCCGCAGCCCAGCGGCGTACCGCGGAACGTCCCGGTCAGCATCGGACCGCCGGGCACGACGACGGCGGGCAGATCCACCGATGCCGCGGCCATGAGCAGCGACGGGATGGTCTTGTCGCAGCCGCCCAGCAGGACGACTCCGTCAATGGGGTTGGCCCGCAGCATCTCCTCCGTGGCCATGGCGGCCATATTGCGCCAGAGCATGGCGGTGGGCCGCACGTTCGTCTCGCCCAGGGACACCACGGGCAGGTTCAGCGGGATGCCGCCCGCCTCGTACACGCCGTCGCGCACGGACGAGGCGACCTCGCCGAGATGGGCGTTGCAAGGGGCCAGGTCCGAGGCCGAGTTGGCGATGGCGATCTGCGGGCGCCCGGTGAATGCGTCGCCGGGTACGCCTCTGCGCATCCATGCGCGGTGTATGTAGGCGTTGCGGTCCTGTCCCGCGTACCACTGTGCGCTGCGCAGCCTCACCATGGGACCTCTTCCGGCGGTCGGTACGGAGGTCTACAGTCTGGAACGCCATGGAGCATACGCAGAGGTACGACGGCTCGACAGCCCCCGGTGAGGACGGCCCGACTGCCGTCGGCTCATGCGCGCGTTCGTCCTGACCGCGCCCGGCGCGTACGAGGTCCAGGACCTCCCGGCGCCGGTGGCCGCGCCCGGTGAAGTCGTCGTCGACGTCGAGCGGGTCGGCGTGTGCGGCACCGACATGGAGTTCTTCACCGGCGCCATGGCGTACCTCCACCAAGGGCACTCCTCCTACCCGATGCGGCCGGGGCACGAGTGGGCCGGGCGGGTCGCGACGGTCGGCGACGGCGTCGACCGGGCCTGGACCGGGCGCCGCGTCATGGGCGACACGATGCTGGGCTGCGGCAGCTGCCACCGCTGTCTTCGGGGGCTTCAGCACGTGTGCGAGAAGCGCCAGGAGGTCGGCATCCGGGGCGGGCGGGCCGGGGCACTGGCGGAGCAACTCGCCGTTCCCGCATCCTCGTTGCATGCCCTGCCCGACTCCGTCGACGCGGTACTCGGCGCACTCGTCGAGCCGGGCGGCAATGCCCTGCGCGCGGCACAGGCCGCCGCGCCCCGCGCCGGGGCCCGTGCTCTCGTCCTGGGGCCCGGGACCATCGGCCTCCTGGTCGCGTTGTTCCTACGGGCGGCGGGCGCGGAGGTTCACCTGCTGGACCGCCCCGACCACTCCCCCGCGTTCGCGCATGCCTTGGGATTCGAGCACGTATGGGACGAGGGGTCCCTGCCGGACCTGCCCTTCGACGCGGTCGTGGACGCCACGAACGCGGCCCATCTGCCGCAGAAGGCACTGGAGTTGGTCGAACCGGGCGGCCGGGTCGTGTACATCGGACTGGCCGGTGAACCGAGCAGGATCGACACGCGCGCGCTCGTACTGAAGGACGTGACGGCGGTGGGCATCCTGTCGGCCTCGCCCGGCCTCGACGCCACCATCCGCGCCTACGCGTCCGGAGCGGTCGACCCCAGGCCCCTGGTGGCCGCGACCGTCGGTCTCGACGAGGTGGGCCCGGTTCTCGCGGGTGGGCGACCGGAGGGCGCCGGGCCCGGCCCCAAGATCCATGTGGACCCCGGTCTGAACGGGGCCAGCTCGCTCGCGTCAGGCAGCGCGGGCCGGCCGTAGCCGATAGGCGTCTCCGTGTGTGATCACGTGGCCGGCGGTGGGCGGCGGGAAGTGTGTGCCCAGCACGAGGGTGTCCGTGTCGACGAGGGAGCCGAGCAGTTTGCGGCGCGACTCCTCGGACTGCCGCGGGTCGATGTCGACGCAGGAGCCGATGGCGGGATGGGCGAACTGGACGGGGTGATGGACGGCATCTCCGGTGATCAGCGCCGACTTCCCGCCGTCGGTCAGCTGGACGGCGACGTGGCCGGGCGTATGCCCCGGGGTGGGGAGCAGGCGGAGGCCCGGGGCGATGTCGGTGCCCTCGGGCTGGACGTCGACGAGGTCGAGCAGCCCTGCCTCCTCGACCGGAATCACGGAGTCGTCGAACATGTGCCGCCGCGGCTCGTCCATGTCGTACCCGGCCCAGAACTCCCGCTCGGTACGGGAGGTGACGTAGCGGGCGTTGGGGAAGGTGGGCACCCACTCGCCTGTGACCTCCTGGGTGTTCCAGCCGACGTGGTCGGTGTGCAGGTGGGTGAGGAGGACCAGGTCGACGGAGTCCGGCGGGAATCCGGCGGCGGTGAGCTGCTCGAGGTAGCCGGTCCGCAGGTCGTGCCAGGCCGGGTTCGCACGCGTCTTGCCGTTGCCGATGCCGGTGTCGACGAGCACGCGCAGACCGCCCGCTTCGAAAGCGAAGCTGTGGCTGTCCAGGTGCAGGGTGCCTTGGTGGTCGGCGAAGTCGGGGCGCAGCCAGTCCTGCCGTGAGACCACGTCGGTGGTCGCGTCGGGGAGCAGCCACGGCCCGGTTGCCGGTGCCAGGGGGGCCTCGTCGATGCGGTGGACGGTGAGCTCGCCCACGGTCCAGGAGGGGATGGAGGCCGGGGCGGCGGAGTCGTCGGCCGATGGGGTGTGAGTGGTCCTGGGCATGAGGCCCCTCCTTCTAAACGCAACAGATTTGCTTTAAGAAAAGCTAGGCCCTACGGTCACTTAAAGCAAACCGTTAGCTTTTACCGGGAGCAGCTTCATGTCCGCCGATGAACTCACACCGCCGGAGGCAGCCCGCTGGGCCGCCCGCGCCGGGCTGTCCCTGGACGAGGCCCGCCACGCCGGGGTGGCGGTCACCGCCCAGCACATCCATGCCGTCGTCTCGGTCCTGCGGGAACTGGACTTCGGTGACACCCCGCCCGCCTCCGCCTTCGATGCGGGCCGCCGAACCGGAGAGGAGAGGCACGATGCAGCCGTCTGAGCTGTCCCTCGTCGCCGCGTCCGACGCGATACGGCAGCGGCGACTGTCGCCCGTCGAGCTGGTCGACTCCGTCCTCGATCGCGTCGAGCAGGTCGAGCCGGCGCTGGGGGCCTACGTCACGATGGCGGCCGAGCAGGCGCGCCGGTCGGCGGTCGCGGCCGAGCGTGAGGTGGCGGCCGGCCGTTTCCGGGGCGCGCTGCACGGGATCCCCATGGGCCTGAAGGACCTGATCGATGTCGCGGGCCTGCCGACGACGGCCAGCTCCCGGGTCCGGGCCGGCCACCGAGCCGACGCCGACAGCACGGTGGCCGCACGCCTGGCGGCAGCGGGCGCGGTCCTGGTCGGCAAGACCCATACGCACGAGTTCGCCTACGGGCTGACCACCCCGCAGACACGCAACGCCCGGGACCGGGGCCGGGTCGCCGGCGGTTCCAGCGGCGGGTCGGCCGTCGCCGTGGCGGCCGGGACCGCGACCTTCGCCCTGGGCACCGACACCGGCGGGTCGATCCGGGTGCCCGCCGCGCTGAACGGGGTCGTCGGCCTGAAGCCGACGTACGGCCTGGTCCCCCGCCACGGCGTGACGTCGCTGTCCTGGTCGCTGGACCACGTCGGTCCTCTCACGCGCACGGTGGCGGACGCGGCCGTGGTCCTGTCCGCCCTGGCCGGGCACGACCCGCGCGACCCGGCCTCACTGCCCGTCCCGTCCGGGAACTACGGGCAGGGTGTCGGCGGACCGGCAGCGCCGAGCCCGGACCTGACTGGGGTGCGCGTCGGAGTACCCCGCACCTACTACTTCGACCATGTCGACCCACAGGTAGAGACCGCGGTCCGGCGGGCCGTCGACCGGCTCGAGGAGCTCGGCGCACGGCTCGTCGAGGTCGACATCCCGATGACGCGCTACATCCAGGCGACACAGTGGGGCCTGATGGTTCCCGAGGCCACCGCCTACCACGAGCGGACGCTGCGGACGATGCCCGACCTGTACGGGGCGGACGTACGCATCCTCCTCGAAGCCGGGGAGCTGATGCCCGCCGGGGACTACCTGCGCGCCCAGCGCGCCCGGACCCTGATGCGGCAGGAGTGGGCACGACTGCTGGACGGGGTCGACGTGATCGCCGCCCCGACGGTCCCGACGACCGCGGTGCCGGTCGGCCAGGAGACGCTCACCTGGCCCGACGGCACGGTGGAGAGCGTCTCCGACGCCTACGTACGCCTCTCGGCCCCCGCCAACATCACCGGCGTACCCTCACTTTCGGTACCCGTCGGCCACGACCGCGCCGGGATGCCGATCGGCATGCAGCTCCTCGGCCGTGCTCTCGGGGAGGCCATGCTTCTGCGGGTCGGTCACGCGTACGAGATGAGCGTCCCCGCCCGCGAGCCCCAAACCACAGCGGGAACTAAAGCCAAGAATTTGCTTTAGCGGATACAATCCCTGCATGGCACGCAGACAGATGGTGCGCCCGGGCGGGCGCAGCGCCCGGGTTCAGGCGTCGGTCCACACCGCCGTACGCGAACTCGCAGCGGAGGTGGGGCGGGACGCCCTGACCGTGCCGCTGGTCGCCCAGCGTGCAGGCGTGACGCCGTCGACGATCTACCGCCGCTGGGGCGACCTGCAGGAACTCCTGTCGGACGTCGCCGTCGAGCGCCTGCGCCCCGAGACGGCGCCGGAGGAGCACGGTGACCTGCTCTCCGACCTGACGGCCTGGGCCGAGCAGTTCCTGGACGAGATGGCCTCCCCCGCGGGCCGCGCCTACATCCGCGACGCCCTGCTCGGCGACCCGGACGGCAGCAATGCCGGTCAGTGCTCGGACTACGCGGCCGAGCAGATCGCCGTCATCCTGGGCCGCGCGGTCGAGCGCGGGGAAGCTGCTCCCGACGTCGAGACGGTCATCGACCGTGTCGTCGCGCCCCTGATGTACCGCATCCTCTTCCGCCCGGACGGACTGGACGCCGCCTACGCCCGTCACCTCGTGGCGAGTTCCGGCAGAGCAGAGGCGTGAAGTCCGGCTGCCAACGAGTGAATCCACCCGTGCGGTGAGCGGGAGCCGCCGTCACGGCGGGAAGGCCGTCCTTGTCAGACGACAAGCGATGGTCAGGGAGCGTCCCGATGCCGAAGTACCTCATCCAGGCGACCTACACGCCCGAGGGCACCAAGGGGCTGCTCAAGGAGGGCGCGAGCGGCCGTCGCGCCGCTGTCGAACAGGTGGTCGCCGGACTCGGCGGCACGGTCGAAGCCATGTACTTCGCCTTCGGTGAGCACGACTTCGTGTGCATCGTCGACTTCCCCGATCCCGTCTCCATGGCCGCTGTCAGCCTCACCGTCAAGGCCAGCGGCGCCCTCCACACCCGGGCCACTCCCCTGCTGACCCTCGAAGAGATCGACGAGGCGGCGCGGCGGGAGGTCGCCTTCCGGGCCCCCGGCAAGTAGGCCGCGGAACGGTTGAAAGCTCGCCTGTGTACTCTCCCGCGCTTCGGGTAGGCCCCAACACTGATGGACCCCAGGCCTGAGTCGACGGAGAGAGAAGTCTTCATGGGCCGCGAACCGGATCCCGAGAGCGCCCCCGACCTCGTCGGACAGCAGCTCGTCGACGCCGTGGAGAACCTGGTGTCGCTCTGGTTCTCGGCCGTGGAGGAGGTCAGTCCGCGGCTGCCGCCGCGCCACATACGCGCCTTGAGGGCCGTACGCCGTCAACCGGCGCTCAATGTCACCGGACTGGCCGAGCATCTGCGGGTCGGGCTTCCCACCGCCAGTCGGCTCTGCGACCGGCTCGAGAACGCCGGGCTGCTCCGGCGATGCGTGGAGCCCGGCGACCGGCGTGAGGTGCGTCTGGAGGTGACGGCCCAGGGGCGGACGGTCCTGGGGGACGTCACCGAGCGGCTGTCGCTGCGGCTGGCCACCGCCTTCGACGGGGTTCCCGCCGCGCGGCGCGCGCGGCTCGAACAGGCACTGCGCGCCTTCCACGAGGGCGGACTCCCCGGCAACCAGGAACCGGGACCGGCACCCGGTGCGCACGCCAGGCCCGAGCGCTGAGCGCGTCGCTCAGGATTCCGCCGCCCGCTGCCGTCCCGCGTCGCCGTGCACGTGGCAGAGCAACAGGCATACGTCGTCGTCGTGTTCGGAGTCGTGCAGCAGCGGGTGCAGGAGCCGGTCGGCCGATGCGTCCAGTTCGTCTTCGAGTTCGGCCGGGCGGAAGTCGCCCAGTACCTCGGCGAGTCGCTGGATGCCGGGGTCGATCCCGTGGGCGCGGCGTTCCACCAGCCCGTCGGTGTACAGCGCCAGAGTCGATCCGGGCGGGAGCGGCACGGTGTGGTCGCGGATCTCCTGTTTCAGCGGGATGCCGAGCATCGCGCCGGGCTTGGCGTCGAGCGTGTGCACCTGACCGTCGGGGGTACGCAGCACGGGTGGCGGATGGCCGGCGGCGGCCCAGGTGAGTGTGGGGTCGTCCGGGTGGAAGCGCGCGATGACCGCGGTGGCGTACAGGTCGAGGCGCAGGCGGTGCAGGAACAGGTGCAGTCGCGTCAGGAGTTCGCCGGGGCTGCTGCCGTCGACGGCGTAGGCGCGCAGGGCGGTGCGCAGCTGGCTCATCATCACCGCGGCGTGCAGCCCGTGGCCGGTGACGTCCCCGATGACGGTGATGAGGCTGCCGTCGGGCTGACGGAAGGCGTCGTACCAGTCACCGCCGATGTTCAGGCCCCGGGTGGCCGGAAGGTAGCGCGCGGCCAGGGTCAGGCCCTCTGTGGTGGGCAGGTCGGTGAGCAGGGCGCGTTGCAGAGTCTCGGCGATGTCGCGGTTGTGCTCGAAGCGCCTGGCGTTCTCCAGGGCGATGCTCGCCCGGCGGGTCAGTTCGATGAGCATCACGGCGTCGTCGGCGTCCCAGCGCTCGTCCGGCGCCGACAGGGTGAGGACGCCCTGCGAGGTCCGGCGCGAGAGCAGTGGGATGCACAGGAGGGGGCGGCCGGGGCCGAGGGCCGAGGGCGGCTGGTCGTCGACGCCGGGCAGGCCGCCGGGGTGGTCGGCGGCGTACTGGGGGCGCCCGCGGCGGGCGGCGAGGACGGCGGCGGCCGGATGAGGGCCACTGCGCAGCGCGTCGTCCACGCCGTCGAACAGCCAGACGTCGACGGTGCGCGCGTATCTCGGCACCAGCAGGGCGGGCAGCAGCCGCACGATGGCCTCGGGGTTGAGGGAGGCCGTCAGGGCAGCGCTGGCATCCGCCAGGAAGGTCAGCCGGCCACGGGCGTTCTCCGCCTCCTTGCGGGCCTTCTGCTCGGCGTCGAACAGCTCGCGCTGGGCGCGGCCGGCGGCGTCCAGGTCGGCGTGCAGGGCCAGCACGCCCTGATTGGTCTGGTGGAGTTCCTCGCGGTGGAAGGCGACCAGCGCCTCCTGCTCGTCCAGCCGCTCCAGCAACAGGGCCGCGTCCTCGTCGGCGCCGAACAGGGCCTCGGCGAGCAGTGCCGGGTCGTCGGCCGCGTGCTCGCCGACGGAGAGGTCCGCGTCCTCGGCGCAGGGGACGGACGCGCGCCACGGGCGCTGCCGGTCCTCGGGGCGTCGCTTCGCCGGGGCCACCTCGACCCCGAACTCGCCCCGGCCGGGTGACAGGGTCGCTGCCACGCCGACCTGCCAGTCACCGCCCTTGGTGAGGCACTGCTTCAGTTGTGCGGTGAGCGCGGTGACCAGGCGGGTGCGCTCGACGGGGGGCACTCCGCACGCGGCGGCCAGCCGCGCCGTGGCGATGCGGGCCTGCGCGGCGTCGGTGATGCTGCGGACGTACCAGGTGCGGGTCATGACGAGCGGTCCGGGGGGCAGGGGCTCAGCGCGACGACGGCGGTGTCGTCACGTACCGGCCGGGCGGCGCTGCTGGCGTCCCGCACGATCGAGGCGGCGATCACGGCGGGGTCGAGGGGCGTCGGGGTGTGGACGGCCGGGCCGGGGCTCCAGCGGCTCGGCAGGCCGTCACTGTGCAGGACCAGGAGGCAGTCGTCGGTCCAGGTCTCGTGGTGCGCGGGCAGGTGCGCGGGGAAGTGGGCGCCGACGATGCCGGGGCGCGAGACCAGCCCGTGCCAGCTGTCGCCGCGACGAAGCCGGGCCCCCACGTTGCCCACTCCGGCGAAGGACAGCCGTCCGGCGGTGACGTCGAGCTGAGCGACGGCCACGGCCGCGCCCCTGGTGTCGGGCAGGGCGCCGTGCAGGCGCCGCAGCAGGTCGGCCGGTGGCAGGTGGGGCGCGGTTCGCACCGCCTCCACCGCGGCGGAGGACGCGTCGGCCGCCAGGGGGCCGTGGCCGAGGCCGTCGGCCAGCATCAGCGTCACGTGGTCCGACGTCCGGACGCAGGTCCAGGCGTCGCCGGAGAACTCCGCTGCCGCGAGGGGGATGTTGACTCCCCCGGCCCGCACCGGTAGCGCGCCGGTGTGCAGGCCGGCGGGCTCCCGGTGCGGGCGGGGACCGATCCTGGCCATGACGATCGTTCCCCGACCGGGTGTGCTGTGCAGGCCGAAGTCGTCGGCCGTGCGCCGGCAGGTGCCGAGACCGGCACCGAGGGAGGCGGCGGTCGAATAGCCGTCGCGCAGTGCCGCGTCGCTGTCGCGCATGCCCGGTCCGTGGTCGACGGCCATGATCTGCACCATGGAGATCCTCTCGTCGCCGTAGGCCGGAACGGACGGACCCACGAGGTCGAGCAGTATCTGCCCGCCACCGGCATGCTTCAGCAGATTGGTGGCGAGTTCGGTGGCCACGAGCTCGGCGGCGACGACCCGGTCCTCGGCGAGCCCCGCACGGCGGGCCGCGGCCCCGGCCGCCACGCGGACGCCGCGTACGCGCGTCGAGTCGTGCACCGGCACCTCCCAGACGCGCGGCATCAGGGCGCCTCGCGCGGACGCGGCGGCCCCGAGATCCAGGACGTCACCGTCACGGTGGTGCCGCTGCCACGGCTGCTGTCGATGGAGAACTCGTGGACCAGGCGCCGGGATCCGCCCAGCCCCATCCCGAGCCCCCCACCGGATGTGTAGCCGTCGCCGAGGGCCTGGTCCAGGTCGGCGATGCCGGGGCCCTCGTCGCTGAAGACGAGACGCAGGCCCTGTATCGCGCCGTTGGTCACCTCCGTGCACTCCATTTGTCCCCCGCCGCCGTGCACGAGGGCGTTGCGCGCCAGCTCACTGGCCGCCGTGACGAGTTTGGTCTGCTCGACCAGGCCGAACCCGAGTTGGGCGGTCATCTGCCGCACATGCTGTCGCACTCGCACCAGATCGAGGTCCGAGTGGATCGGCAGGCAGGCGGAGACACTGCCGGTGCTGTGGGTCACGGGCGCTCCCGGCGTGGGCGCCCGCCGCGGGGCAGGGCCGACACCTCGGCCCCTAGCAGGCGCATGGCCTCCTCTGTGTTCAGGGCGGTGCGCAGCCCCGGCAGGGTCAGGCCGAGTTCCACCAGGGTGATGGCCACTGCCGGGCGCATCCCCGCGACCACGGTCTGAGCGGCCAGCAGCTTGGTCATGGCCGCGACGTCACTGAGCACGCGGCCCATGAAGGAGTCGACGATCTCGACCCCGGACAGGTCGATGACCACACCGTTGACCGCGCTGTCGGAGACCGTCTCCCCGATGTCCTGGCGGAGCTGCTCAGCCGTGCTGTCGTACAGGTCGCCCTGGAGGGTGACGAGAAGGACCCCGCCCAGCCTCAGAACGGGCACATGGCCTTCGTACGGGAAGGTGGACACGCCCGTCACCGGGGCTCCGCGGCCGATGTGGGGCTCGCCACGATGTGGGCGCCCTGCTGCTGCAGGGCGTAGGCCAGGGCGTCGGCGAGGCTGGCGCGGGTGAGCACATCGCTCAGGTCGATGCCGAGGTGGACGATGGTCTGCGCGATGGCCGGCCGGATCCCGGAGACTATGCACTCCGCTCCCATGAGTCGCGCCGCCGCCACGGTCTTCATCAGATGCTGCGCCACCAGGGAGTCCACGGTGGGCACCCCGGTGATGTCCAGGATGGCGATGCGGGCGTGCTGCTCGACGACGGCGTCCAGGAGCGTCTCCATCACCACCTGACTGCGGGCACTGTCGAGCGTGCCGATCAGCGGTACGGCGACGATACCTTCCCACAACTTGATCACGGGGGTGGCGATTTCGAGCAGTTCCAGCCGCTGGCGGTTGATGAGTTCCTGCCCCGCGACCGTCGTCGTCTCGTGCATCACCAGGCGCAGGGTGCCCATCAGCACGGTCAGGGCCGTGGTGCACTCCCGCACGTGCTCGGCGGGTGCGTCGGAGAGCTCGTCGAGCAGGAGGTCGGTGACGGGCCGCCGCAGTGCGTCCATCTCGGCCGCGATCTGCCCGAGGGTGGCGCCTGCCCGCGCCCGGGAGTGCGCCGTACGCGCCAGCTGCTCGCGGACGACGGTGAACCCGTCCGCCTCCGAGTCCTCCACACGTCCCGACGCGGCCACCGCGGCGAGCGCCTCCACAACGGCCCGGCCGGCTTCCACCGCCTCGTCCCGGGAGACGGTGAACACGGTGCGGAACAGGGCCGCGTCCGCCCAGCGCTGTGCGATCTGCTCCCGGCGCTGCCGCAGGAAGTCCCCGACCTCCTCAGCCGGATCGCTCTGACCTTTTGCCGCTTGCTGCTCCGGCACGTACTTCCCTCCTCATATGGTGTGCGCCGCCCCGATCTCACGGGGAGCGCCGGACTGTACGGTCACGATGCCTGCCGAGGCCCGAACCAGTCCAGGCAGACCACGAGCGCATCGTCGTCGGGCACGGGTGTGCCGCGGTGACCGGCCAGTTCCCTCAGCACGGCACGGGGAACCTCGGCCGCGGGCAACAGGCTGGTGGACACGATGGCCCGGGCGAGCGCACGCTCCCCGTACTGCTCACCACCACCGGGTGCCGCGACGGCGTACACCCCGTCGCTGACGAAGAC
Organism: Streptomyces sp. NPDC055013; assembly: GCF_053608645.1. Classification (NCBI taxonomy): domain Bacteria; kingdom Bacillati; phylum Actinomycetota; class Actinomycetes; order Kitasatosporales; family Streptomycetaceae; genus Streptomyces; species Streptomyces sp. NPDC055013. The sequence goes on along the minus strand of NZ_JBSGVW010000015.1, from coordinate 144,662 downwards.
GAGTCGGTCCCCGGGCTCGATCTCGACGACCTGCTGGGCGGCGTAGTCCGTCTCCTCGAACATGCCGAGGGGCAGCTGCTCATCGAACTCGACGGCGGTGACGGTACGGCCGCGCAGGCGCAGCATCTGCGGCGAGCCGGCGTCGATGACCTGCAGCCGGCCGGTGTGCAGGTCGAGGTCGAGCAGCAGCACGGACAGGTGGGCATCTCCCCGGTACTGGGCGTAGACGGCCTGGTCGGCGAGTGCGGCCTGGTCCGCGATGGACAGGCCCGCCCGCCGTGCGTTGCGCAGCGCGTTGATGCCCAGGTTGGTCAGGAGGGATGCCTCGATGCCCTCGCCCATGCCGTTGGTGATGTAGAGCATCAGGCGGTCGGCGTCCGCGGACCAGTCGAAGTTGTCGCCGAAGATCGCGTAGGCGGGTTCCAGTTGGGCGCCGACCGCGTACTCGGGGCGGGTGCAGGAGCGGCCCGGCAGGAGTTGCCACTGCATCTCCGCCGCCAGGGTGAGCCGGTCGGTGCGGCGCGCCCGGATGTACAGATCGGTGTCCCGGTCGGCGACGATCACTTCGTGCCCCAGCACCTTCGCCACCTCGGCCAGTTCGTCCAGGCACTCCTCGGCCTGGGCTGCGGAGGGCATCGTAACGGCAAGGACGCCCAGCCGGTCGCCCCGCACGGTCACCGGCAGGTGCAGGCGCACCTCGCCGTCACCCAGCTTCTCGATGAAGGGTTGCTGGGACCCGAAGGCCCGTCCGGCGGGCGTGCCGTACGCGGGCACGGACTCGGGCGGGCTCGGAGCCGTGTGGACGGGCTGGAACGTGGCGAGGCCGTAGTCGGCCATGTAGAGCTGGACGGTCTTCGCCGCGTAGTCGTTGCACAGTACTTCGCGGACCGCGTCCACCAGTTGGTGCGGGGCCGCGGAGCGAAGTGCCCGCTCGGCTGCCACGAATCTGTTCACGATGTTGGATACGCCATTCTTGTCACAGTGACGGCGCTGGAACCGCGCTGCCGCGGACGCCGCCCGTCGGTCCTTCTTGTCCGTATCTAGTGTTCTGCACGTATTGTCCGAACCGGTGGGCTGACAGTGCCCGTGAAGCCTGAAAGAGTGGCAGCGTGACTTCCTCCTACTCGCAACCGCGGCCGGACGAGGTGGCGCGTGTGACCTCGGAGGCCGCCGAGTTGCTGGAGGTCTTGTGGGGCCGGGCCTCGACCGCGCCGGTGTCCGCCTCCCAGATTCGCGTGCTGTTCATCCTGGAGCACAGCGACGGCATCAACCTGCGCATGCTCGCCGAGGCCCTCGGCTCCACGCCGCCGTCGACCAGCCGGCTGTGCGACCGGTTGCAGGCGGTCGGCTTCGTCGAGCGGGCACCCAGCGCCTCCAGCCGCCGCGAGCTGCGGCTGCACCTGAGCCGTCGCGGACGGACCTTTCTGACCGAGCTGCGCGCGCGACGCGAGGCCGCGCTGCAGTCCGTGCTGGAGCAGATGCCCGCCACCAAGCGGACCGCACTGCTGGAGGGCCTGGAGGCGTTCTGCGCCGCGGCGTCCGCGGAGATCCACGAAGGCGACGAAGCCTCCGACGCCAGAAGCGCCTGAATCCCGCCGACGCCCCGGTGCGGCGCCGGGACAGGGCTGGGTACGCGCCGCAGCCCGGCAAGGCGGGCCGTCGTCATTGATGACCGGCACGTTCCACACCCCCTCCCACGCTTGACTCGCTCACTCTGTTGCCTCATGACCATAGTTGTCAAACGGCAACTGTTGGGCATGCGGGTGCGGTTTGCGATCGATGAACTGCCTCTTCGGGCAGCGGTCTTCAGTCCGAAGCAGTCATGACTCCGAAGCGGTCATCACTCCGCCGTCGCGGCCGGAGGCTCGGGATTGGGCCCCGAGTCCGCGGTGGCGAGCGCCTCCTCGACGCTCCCCACGATCGGGACGGTGATGCTGACACCGGTGAGATCCATGATCCGCCGGACGGCGGGCGTAGGGGAGATCACATACACACCCCCGGGGATCTCCCGTACCTCCTGGTACGCCCGCAACACGATGTTCATGCCGGACGAGTCCATGAAGGGGACGCCGGCGATGTCGAGGAGGAAGTTACGTCGGCCATGGTGCAGCTGGTTGGCGAGATGGTGCTGCAACTCGGTCGCTGTATCCATGTCCAGGTCGCCCTCGACCGTGAGCAGCACGGCATCCTCCCGGGGCACTTCCACCTTGATCGACAAGGGATTCTGGGCAATGGACACAAGTACCTCCCACAGGCGTTGGCGATCGCGACGGGTGCCCCGACGGACGGATTCAATGCCTCGTGGAGCGAAGAATTCCCGGCAACCGGCCCACCACGCCTCTCACGGGCCCGTCGCAGGCGGTTTCGGGCACGACGCTCCTGTGCTGCATGCGTGTTGACCGTCCGTCGATGCGTTCGGCCGCCTACCCCGGAATCTCCCCAGCACACAGTGCACCTGCGAGCGAGCGGTACACCGTCACGCTTCCGGGTGCCACTACTGACTGCTTTTGCGTGCAAGGGCTGGGCGGTCGGTTTGGCGGGCGGTCGACGGGTCACGCGATGGGAGAGACATCACACGGTGTGGAGGAGAGAAGGGAACTCGGGCCTCCTCGCCTCTGTCAGGGAGCGTAAGGATGAGTGAGCAGTACCGGACCGGTGTCACCAAGAGTTCAGCGAGCGCGGGCCGTGTGCGACGGGGGCCGCGGAGTCCGGCGGAGGCGCGCGGCGCTGTTCGGCGGGTCCTGTCCGAACAGTCGCACGCCCGCGGCGCCGCCTGCGAGCCGGACACCCTCTCGGACGCGCTGCTGGTCGCGTCGGAGCTGACGACCAACGCGATGCTGCATGGTGGCGGCGTCACCGGCTTCGACGTCGAGGTCGTCGGCGAGAACCTGTATCTGTCCGTCAGCGACCGCGAACGCCGCCGACCGGTCGCCCTCGACCCGGTCGACCGCCACGGCCGCCACCGCTGCGGAGGCCGCGGCTGGCCGATCGTCTGCACGCTGTCCCGCACGGTGCTCGTCTCCGACCTCCCCACGGGCGGCAAGCGCGTCACCGCGGTGCTGCCCCTGCCGACGGGCTGCCGGGAGCGGGTCGACAGGGTCTGACGGGGCTGGCGCGGCCTGCCGGCTTGATCGGGCGGGGCGTGGGTGGTGGGCCGAGGCGGGGTCGCTGCGGCGCGCCGACGGGGCTGGTCGGGGGCCCGGTGGGGATGCTGCGGCTACCGATTGGGCTGGCCGAGGGCGTCGCGGGCCGGCCTGTGTGCAGACAGACGGGACAGACCGGTGGTCAGCGCGATGGGGCCGGTGGGCCCGACGAGACGGACCTGTGGGTCAGTGCGATGGGGCGTGGTGGGCCGACGGGATAGACCGGTGGGTCAGTGCGAGGGGGTGCCGTGGGCCCGACGGAACTGACCGGTGGGCTGGCGCAAAGAGGCTGGCATGCCAACGGGACAGGGCCGGGGCCAGCTGGATGGGCTCGGTAGGGCGGCGAGAGAGGCCGGAGGGCCAGCGGGACAGAGTCAGTGGCCAGCGTCATGGCCCGGCGGGCCGGCGGTAGGGGTCAGTGGCCGACACGGATGGGCCGGTGGGCCAGCACGGGCGGGAGCAGACAACATGGCCCGACACCGGCGGGTCGGCCACCGAGCGGTCCGACGCGGGCAGGTCCGCTACCCACCTGATCGGATCTGGGCCCCGATGATGGGCCGCCCCGGAGAGGCTGCCGCTAGCGACAGGGATTGGCCGAGCGCCGACGCGGACAGCTCGGTGGGCCGGCGGAACGGACCCGTGAGTCAGCGCGATGAAGCCTGCGGACCAACAGGACAGACCGGTGGGCCAGCGTCCAGCGTGAAGAGACCGGGGCCCGAGGGCCGACAGGCCGAGGGCCGACAGGCCGAGGGCCGACAGGCCGAGGGCCGACAGGCCGAGGGCCGACAGGCCGAGGGCCGACAGGCCGAGGGCCGACAGGCCGCTTGGCCGCGGTCCACGTTTGCTGATGCCATCAGGCGAACCGGCCGACGCCCCGGTGGGTGTCGGCCGGCGGCCTCGAAGCAACACGGTGCTCAGGTCAGGCGACCCCAGGCTCCAGCAGCCCCGCGCGCAGTTGCTTGATGATGCGGCTGATGAGGCGGGAGACGTGCATCTGGGAGACGCCGATCTGTTCGGCGATCTGCGCCTGGGTGAGCTCCTCGACGAAGCGCAGATGGATGATCCGGCGCTCCCGCTCGTCCAGCCCGGCGATCAGGGGTGCCAACGAGTGGAAGTCCTCGACGAGTTCCAGCGAGGGATCCTCCTCGCCGAGCAGGTCGGCCAGAACGGACTCGCCGTTCTCGGAGTCGGAGGTGACGGCCGCGTCCAGGGAGGCGGACTGGTAGCAGTTGGAGGCCTTGCGGGCCTCGATCACCTCTTCCTCGGAGAGGGACATCAGCTCCGAGAGTTCGCGGGTGGTCGGCATGCGGCCCAGCCGGGAACCGAGTTCCTCAGTCGCCTTCGCCAGCTCCGCACGCGCCTCCTGCAACCGGCGCGGCACATGCACCGCCCAGCTCGTGTCCCGGAAGAACCGCTTGATCTCGCCGACGATGTACGGGACGGCGAACGTCGTGAACTCGACCTCCCGAGCGACCTCGAAGCGGTCGATGGCCTTGATCAGGCCGATGGTCCCGACCTGGACCACGTCCTCCAACGAGTCCCCACGCGTGCGGAACCGCGAAGCCGCGTACCGCACGAGCGAGAGGTTCATCTCGATCAGCGTGTTACGTACGTACTGGTATTGGTGCGTGCCCTCTTCCAGCATGACCAGTCGGTCGAAGAACTGACGCGACAACTGACGTGCGTCCTGAGGGCTCACCCTCGTCGGATCCTCGATCAGCGGCAGCGCCGCCCCCTGCGTCGTCACCGTCTCCTGTGCCGTGGCCGTTGCCTGCGCCACCGTCACGGCTGCCATGCTGCCCTCCCGATCGCCGGATCCTGTTGTCGTTTCCCCGCGTGCCCGAGTTCGCGCGTCTCACTCCTCTTCTGTCGAACAGATCGCGGCACGAAGGTGAGTTCCGGCGCGAACTCGCCCTTGAGAACGGTCGATCCGGCCACCTCCTCCGCGGACGTATCAACGCGGCGCCCTGCGCTCCGTCGCCCGACGGCGTGCAGGGCGCCGTCGGTATCGGACGGCCCTTCTACGTCCGCTCGTTTGCGTGGGGAGTTGCGGGGCATGCGGATTTTCGTGCTTCGGACCAGAGGCGCCACGGTGCGACAGGTATGACCGCTCCAGGGCCTTAGTGCCCTGTGCACCGTTTCCCACGGAGATTCCCTGAGAACGTCGTTCAGGAGCTGTTCCTCATGCTGGTTGAAACGTCCGCACATGGTTCCGACATCTCTACCCGTCCCCGCGTGTCGGGGGGACGCGTCCACGACGACGCCCCCGACACCGCGGCCCGCTTCACCCGGCTGGCCGCTCTGCCCGAAGGGCCCGAGCGTGACGCCGTACGCGACGAACTGGCCCGGGCCTGGCTGCCCATGGCCCACCGCATCGCCGGCCGCTTCCGCAACCGCGGTGAATCGCTGGAGGATCTGCGCCAGGTCGCGGCCCTCGGGCTGGTCAAGGCGATAGACCGGTTCGAACCGGGACGAGGAGCCTTCGAGAGCTACGCGGTGCCCACCATCACAGGCGAGATCAAGCGCCACTTCCGCGACCGGATGTGGGCCCTCAGGGTTCCGCGTCGCGTCCAGGAGCTGCGCAACAAGGTACGGATCGCGCGCCGCGACCTCGTCACGACCTCGGGCGGCTCCACCCCCTCGGTCGCCGAGATCGCCGCCCACGCGGGAATGACCGAGGAAGAGGTCAAGGCAGGGCTGGAGGCTTTGGACAGCTTCAGCACCCTGTCCCTCGACGCCGAGATGTCCTCCAGCGACGACGGCTTCAGCCTCGCCGACACGATCGGCAGCAACGAGGAGGCGTACGACGTCGTCGTAGACCGGGAGGCGGTGAAGGAGGGGCTGCGGCGGCTTCCCGAGCGCGAGCGCGCCATCCTGTACATGCGGTTCTTCGAGGACATGACGCAGGGCCGTATCGCCGAGCAGCTGGGGATCTCCCAGATGCATGTCTCCCGCCTCATCAGCCGGTGCTGCGCACAGGTGCGGGAAGAGGCGCTCGACCGGGGGAACCTGTCCTGACGCCACGGCGGCGGCAACCGCACCGCATGCATGCGTGCGTGCGTGCGGCGCAACAGTCGGCCCCACTCCCGGGGCCTCCCATTGCCCACTACTTTCCATGCAGGCCCGACCGCCCCGCTCGGCGGCGGGCACCACGATCACTTCATCCAGGAGCGGATACCCATGCTGATGCCCCATCCGGCGATGCTGCGCAGACTCGTCGAGGAGTACGAGGCGCTCGTGGCCCACGACAGCGACCTCGAGGCCGGCACCGGTCGGCGTGACCTGCGCGCGCAGGACCTGGCCTACACGCTGTGCGTGTCGACCGGCACCCGCGAGGTGGGACAGGCCCTGGAGATGGCCCGCCGCATGCTCGCCGCCTCGGACGACCCCGTCGCGGCGCAGGTGAAGCGACGTGTGATCACGGCGGGCCTGGACGAGCCTTCGAGGGCGCAGGGGCCGGCGGTGGTCGGCTGAGATGCACCAGTGGGACACGGCCCGGAGCGGCAACGGAGAGGGAAGTGATGTGAGCATCGACAGAATCTGGTCGTACCGTCCCGGGAGCGGTCACCAGGCGGGGCTGACGCTCACAGGGTTCAAGGTCGAGGCGACGGACGGTGTCGTCGGCCATGTGGACCGCCAGGCCGACGACACTCCCCTGCGGCACCTGATCGTCGACACGGGCATATGGGTCTTCGGCAGGAGTCTGCTGATCCCCGCGGGGATGATCACCGGCATCGACGTCGCGGCCCGCCTGGTCACCGTGGGGTGCACCCGCGAGGAGGCCAAGGCGGCTCCCCGCTTCAGCACGGACCGCGAGACGCTCGATCCCGAGTACCTGTCCGCTGTCGGTGCGTACTACGCGACTTTGCGCCATGATTCGGGCGAGCCCGGGTAGCAGAGCCGAAGGACACGGTCGGACGACGAGGGAGCGGAGACTACGACGTGCGAGGAATGGTGAAGTGACGGGAGCCGCAGTCTTCTTGGTGCGCGCCTGTGATGCTCAGGGAGTGACGAGCATTCCGCAGGCAGCGGACGAGCAGCCGTGAAGCCGATGGAACGCCGTCCGGCCGGGGACGTCGGGACCGCGCCTGCCAGGCCGGTCCCGATCACCAGCGCGGCGGCGGCGCGGAGCTATGTGCGGTCGGTCGTGACGGAGGGATGGCGCGCGGCGTCCGACCCGGCGAGTGAGCGGACCGTCACGGATCTCCTGCTGGTGGTGTCGGAACTGGTCACCAACGCGATCCGGCACGGCGGCGGCCTCGCGGGGTTCGAGGTGGCGCTGCTGCCCGATGCCGTGAGCCTCAGCGTGCACGACTACAGCGACGCAGTGCCCTCCGCGGCCTACGGGCCCGGCACGCTGCCGCTCGTGCACGAGGGCAGCGGATACGGGTGGCCGCTGATCATCCGCCTGACCCGCGAGATCAGCATCGAGCGCCGCCGGGCAGGCGGCAAGACGGTCAGCGTGCTGGTGCCCCTGACGTGAGGGGCCGAGGTGGGAGTGCGCCCGCCGACGCGGGCGCCTCACCAGGGCAGGAACGCGTGCACGTCCTTGCCGTCGTCCCGCACCACCACGCTCACCTGGTCGCACAGCGTGTGGATCAGGTACCAGCCGATACCGCCGCCGGTGCCGTTGCCGGGGTGGAACGGACGCGGCTCCGGTGGCGTGGTGCTGGTGTCACTGAACGTCACATGCACACCGTCGAACGTCCTGCGCATCACCAGCCGCAGCGGCCCGGGCGCGTACTGGATCGCATTGGCCGCCAGCTCGCTGACGACCAGCAGGATGTCGTCCCGATACTCGGGCGTCGCCGGCGGGGCCGACCGCGCGAGCGAGGTCAGGAACTTCTCCGCGCTGAGGCGGGCTCTCGTCACATCACCAAATCCCCCGTCAAGCCTGACCTCCCAGTCCTTGATCTCTTCGGACGACGGTTTTTTCCCGCCCCCACGCGATTCGGTCGACATCACACCTTCTTCGGCCCGCTGTCGTTGGCCGCATGACTTGTCGTGCAGGTACTCACCGCTGCTGGTTCCCAGGCTGAGCGCGCCTACGCGTACGGAACGGTAGGAGCCGACGGGACATCGCGGAAGAGGGAGGCCACAGGGCCTGCTGCGCCGGCTCCGAACGCGGCGCATCCCGACTTGATAGGCAAGCAGTGACTTGCCTATGCTGGGGTGGTGGCCGACGACCTTTTCAAAGCCCTGGCCGACCCCACTCGCCGCACGATTCTCGACGAGCTCACGGAGAAGTCCGGGCAGACACTGTTCGAGATCTGCGCGCGGCTGAGCATGAAGCATCAGCTCGGCATCTCGCGTCAGGGGGTCTCCCAGCACCTGGCCGTGCTGGAGGCCGCCGGGCTCGTCGAGACCAGGCGGGAGGGCCGCTACAAGTTCCACGACCTGAACACGACCCCCCTGCGGCAGATCACCGAGCGATGGCTCGTGCCCGACCCATCCGGACCCGAGGAGAGCACCCCATGAAGATCCACCTGACCAGCGTTTTCGTCGACGACCAGGCCAAGGCCGAGCACTTCTACACCGAGGTGCTGGGCTTCGTGAAGAAGCACGACGTCCCGGTGGGCGAGAAGGACCGCTGGCTGACCGTCGTCTCACCCGACGAGCCCGGCGGCACCGAGCTTCTCCTGGAGCCCGCCGGCCACCCGGCCGTGAAGACGTATCGCGACGCCCTCGTCCAGGACGGCATTCCCCTCGCCCAGTTCGCCGTGGACGACGTCCACGCGGAGTACGACCGGCTGAGCAGCCTCGGCGTCCGCTTCACCCAGGAGCCCGTGGTCATGGGCCCCGTCACCACCGCGGTCCTCGACGACACCTGCGGCAACCTGATCCAGATCGCCACGGAGCCGCAGTAGGCAGTCGGCCTGGCAGAAACACGTCCCAACGCGTCGTGCAACTCCGGCTGTTGGCTTCTGACTGACGCGGCGTCACAGTTGGGGGGCGGACGGGCATGCAGGACCGGAGTCCAGCCGAGCTCATCGCCGGGCTGCGGCGACGGATCGACGCCTACGAGGGCGGCGCAGGGGCAGCTGCCGTGCTCGGCCCGCAGGCCCTCGACGATGCCCACGCGGTGCTCCGCCCACTCGACGGGCCGGAGGTGGAGTCGGCGACGGCGGAGGTACTGGCCTGGTTCTTCTGGTACCGGCAGCGGGAGAGTTCCGACCCGGAGGACGCCCAGCAGGCGGCCTGGGCCGCCGTACGGCTCTTCGCGCTCATCCATGAGGGCATACCGGACGCGGCGACCCCGCCGGAGCTGGACCGGATGCTCGCCGTTCACGACGCCGCTCTGGCGTTGGATCCCGGCCAGGCCCGGGAGCAGGTCGACTGGGCCGTCGCGGGGCCCCAGCCCGAACCGCTGCACGGGGCGTTGGGCCAGCGCGCCGCCCCTGTCCAGCACCGGACCCATCCACTCCCTCGACCTGGCGCCCCTCACCGCCGACCTCCGCGTCACCCGCTGGCTGCTGCGCGTGCAGATCACTGCGCGGGAGAGCTGTACGAGCATGTTCATCCGCTGTACGCGACGGCCACCACGAACATGCTGGAGATCGTCGGTGACCGTAGGAGTCCGATGCTGCCCGACCAGGTCGCGCCGACCCACTGGCACGGGCCGGAACATCGGTCGGCTCAGTGACGGAAACAGCCTCCGTCAGCCGACCCGCGCTGCAATGGTCCGCGCGCACACCAGGGACTCGGTGTGCGTCGTGTCCACCTCCAGGTCATAGCCGACCCCTTCGTGCACCACGTCCGCCTGCAGGACGGCCATCCCCTGGACCCGGTCTCCGCGAGCGACCTCACGGCCCGCGGCGACCGCGCTGTCACACCTGACGCCGACCCACAGCACGGCGAGGCCGCTCAAAGCCTTCTGCCACCGTTGCTGGGATGCCGCCCCGCCGAGGAAGACGTCGTCGACGACGACCCTGGCACCCGCGCGGGCCATGGCGGCGACCCCCTCGATCCAGGCGGCGTCCAACGCCCGGAAGTCCGCCCCGACGCTCACCCCGCCATCCGGCGCGAACATGATCCCCTCATCCGCCCCCTGCATCCTCGCGGGCAGGGCGGCGACGAACGAGTCGACCCCGAACGCCAGCCACGGATCCGGCAGTACGGCTTGGAGACACCGTACGATCCCGGACTTTCCCGAGCTGGAACCGCCGTTCAGCACGATCACCTGTGTAGTCACCGCGCCACACTAGGGCGCTTCCCACCCTGCCCCCACGCAATTTCCCGCTGCCCGCCCCCGGCGAAGAACTCGGCGAGCGGCAGAATCGCCGCGCCGACCGTGACCGCGTCCGGGCCGAGACCACCGAGGTCGATGGACACGCGCTCGGCCGGATGGCGCAGGGCGTAGGCGGATGCGTAGCGGCGTACGGCGGGCAGGATGCGGGGGCCGAGCTGGAGTGCCGCCCAGCCGCCGATGAGGATGCGTTCGGGCTGGAAGAGGTTGATCAGGTCGGACAGGCCGGCGCCCAGGTACTCGGCGGCCTCGTCGAGGACGGCGAGGGCCGCCGGGTCGGCGTCGGCGCCGCCGGTGGGGTGGGCCGCGGCGAGCATCGCCGTCAGTGCGGTCTCCTCGTCGGTGCCCTCCGGTAGGTGGCCGCCCTCCTCGCGCCAGCGGTCGAGGAGCGCCTCCGCGCCCGCGTAGGCGTCCAGGCAGCCCAGGGCACCGCAACGGCAGCGGCGCCCCCGGACCCGTACGGTCAGATGCCCCCACTCGACGGAACGGGCCTGCGCCACCTCCTGCGTGACGAGGCAGGCGCCGACGCCGGAGCCGAAGAGGACGACCACCGCGCTGCGGGCGCCGCGGCCGGCGCCGAACCACATCTCGGCGTGGCCGAGGGTCCGGGCTCCGTTGTCGATGAAGTACGGGACGGTATCGGGGAGTTCGCACGTCGAGCGAAGCAGGGATTCGAGCGGTACGGCTTCCCAGCCGATCGTCTGGCCGTGGACCACGGCGCCCTGTTCAGGGGTGCGGGCGACGATGCCGGGGACTCCGATACCCACGCCGAGGAGTTGTTCGGGGGCGATGTCCGTCTCGGCGAGGACCTCGGTGATGCCGTCGCGGATGTGGCCGACGATGACCTCGACGTCGTAGCCCTGACGCTCCAGCGGCCGTTGGGTGCGGGCGAGTTCGGTGAGGGTGAGGTCGAAGAGCTCGACGCGTACGCGGGTCTCTCCGACGTCGACGCCGATCATGTGGCCGCCGACGGGGGCCACGCGCAGCAGGGTGCGGGGGCGGCCGCCGTCGGACTCGACGGTTCCGGCCTCCTCGACGAGGCCGTCGGCCATGAGCTCCGCGACCACATTGCTGATGGAACCGCCACTCAGTCCGGTGGCCGGGGCCAGTTCGAAGCGGCTCAACGGCCCGTCGAAATACAACTGTTGCAGTACGACGGTGCGATTGCCCCGTCGCAGGTCACGCACTGTCCGCCCGTTCCGCCCTGCCATGTGGGTCCCTTCCGACGCCGCCCGAACAGCAACATACCGCCGCGCAGTCTCTTGACGCGCCCTTCCTTCGGGTCTTAAATCACGCTCTAAATTAACCCATGAGCGGCGTTCGGGAAGTGAACGCTCGCGTTGGGCATCCCTCCGGAAAGGGACCCCTGAGCCATGCGCAGAATCCGAGCCGCGGCCGTCGGTGCCGTCACCGTTTCCCTGCTGACCGCCATGACCGCCTGCGGTGGCGGCTCGTCGACGGGCGGCGGGTCCAACGACTCACCGAAGACGCTCACCTACTGGGCCTCCAACCAGGGCGCCAGCATCGAGATCGACAAGAAGGTCCTCCAGCCCGAGCTCGACAAGTTCGAGAAGCAGACCGGGATCGAGGTGAAGCTGGAGGTCATCCCCTGGTCGGACCTGCTGAACCGGATCCTCACCGCGACCACCTCCGGCCAGGGCCCCGACGTCCTCAACATCGGCAACACCTGGAGCGCCTCCCTGCAGGCCACCGGCGCGCTGCTGCCCTGGGACGAGAAGAACTTCACCGCGATCGGCGGCAAGGACCGCTTCGTCGACTCCGCGCTCGGCTCGACCGGCGCGCAGGGCCAGGACCCGGCAGCCGTGCCCCTGTATTCAATGGCGTACGCGCTCTACTACAACAAGAAGCTGTTCGCCGACGCGGGCATAGCCAAGCCCCCGGCCACCTGGGACGATCTGGTCGCCGCGGGCCGCAAGCTGTCGAGGGACGGCAAGTGGGGCCTGGGCGCCGAGGGTTCCAACGCGTCGGAGAACATCCACCACGTCTTCGTCTTCGCCAAGCAGCACGGCGCCGACTTCTTCACGGCCGACGGCAAGCCCGACTTCACCAACGACGGCGCCGTCGACGCGGTCAAGCAGTACGTCGACCTGACGGCCAAGGACAAGGTCGTCGCGCCGGGCAACGCCGAGTACGCCCAGAACCAGTCGGTCAGCGACTTCGCCAAGGGCAAGACCGCGATGCTGCTGTGGCAGAGCGCGTCCGCCAACCTCGAGTCCCAGGGCATGAGCGCGGACGCCTACGGTGTCGCTCCCGTTCCGGTGCAGTCCGGCACTCCCGGCACCGACAAGCAGGTCAACTCCATCGTGGCCGGCATCAACCTCGCCGTGTTCAAGAACACCGACAACGTCGACGGCGCCAAGAAGTTCGTGAAGTTCATGACCAGCGACGAGGAACAGAAGGTCCTGAACACCGCGTTCAGCTCCATCCCGCCGGTGAAGGGCGCCCAGTCGGACGCCTCCTTCAACGCCGGGGCCAACTCCGTCCTCAAGGACACCCTCGCCCAGAGCGCCGCCGCGATGCCGCAGGTCGCCGACGAGTCCCAGTTCGAGACGGCCGTCGGTACGGCCGTGAAGGACCTGTTCGCCGACGCGGCCGCCGGGCGTTCGATCACCACCCAATCGGTGAAGGCGGCGCTCGAGAAGGCCCAGCAGCAGATGCCGACGAAGTGAGCACGATGACGACCGCTGCTCCCGCAGAGGCGGCCCCGCACAAGAGCTCGTCCGGGTCGGCGAAGCAAACACCCCGCCTCCGCCGCCCCGGGCGGATCCGCCGTATCGCACTGCCGTATCTGCTGCTCCTGCCGGCCCTGATCCTCGAACTCCTGGTCCATCTGGTGCCGATGGTGATGGGCATCGTGATGAGCTTCAAGGAGCTCACGCAGTTCTACATCCGTGACTGGGGCGCCGCGCCCTGGACGGGCCTGTCCAACTACGAGGTGTCGGTGGACTTCGACGCCCCCGTGGGTGAGGCGCTGCTGCACTCCTTCTTCGTCACCATCGCCTTCACCCTGCTGTCGGTGGGCCTGTGCTGGCTGATCGGCACGGCGGCGGCGATCTACATGCAGGACACCTTCCGTGGCCGCGGTCTGCTGCGCGCCCTGTTCCTGGTGCCGTACGCGCTGCCCGTGTACGCGGCCGTCATCACCTGGGTGTTCATGTTCCAGCACGACAACGGGCTGGTGAACCATGTCCTGCACGACCAGCTGGGCCTGACCGACAAGCCGTCCTTCTGGCTCATCGGCGACAACAGCTTCGTCGCGCTGCTGGTCGTGTCGGTGTGGAAGGGCTGGCCGTTCGCCTTCCTCATCGTCATGGCCGGTCTGCAGAACATCCCCAAGGAGCAGTACGAGGCCGCGTCCCTCGACGGGGCCGGCATGTGGCAGCAGATCCGCCGGATCACCCTGCCCTCGCTGCGCCCGGTCAACCAGGTCCTGGTGCTCGTGCTGTTCCTGTGGACGTTCAACGACTTCAACACGCCGTTCGTCCTGTTCGGCAGGACCGCTCCGCAGGCCGCGGACCTCATCTCGGTCCACATCTACCAGGCGTCGTTCGTCACCTGGAACTTCGGCACCGGTTCCGCCATGTCCGTCCTGCTGCTGCTCTTCCTGCTCGTGGTGACGGGCGTCTACCTCCTGCTGACCTCCCGAGGAAGGAAGACGGCCGATGTCTAGCACCTCCCGGACGCCCCGCTCGCCGATGGCTCCGCCACGGTCCTACTACTGGTCCCGGCGGATCTTCCTCACCCTGCTCACCGGGTTCGTCCTGGTGCCGGTCTACGTCATGGTCTCCAGCTCGCTGAAGCCACTCGCGGACGTCTCCGGGGAGTTCCGCTGGCTGCCGAGTGAGCTGACGATCCGGCCGTACATCGACATCTGGTCGACCATCCCGCTGGCCCGCTACTTCGTGAACTCGCTGATCGTGGCGGGCGCGGCGACCGTCTGCTCGGTGGTGATCGCGGTGTTCGCGGCGTACGCGGTCAGCCGCCACAACTTCCGGGGCAAGCGCGTCTTCACGGTCACCGTGCTGTCCACGCAGATGTTCCCCGGCATCCTCTTCCTGCTGCCGCTGTTCCTCATCTACGTCAACATCGGCAACGCCACCGGCATCGCCCTGTTCGGCTCGCGCGGCGGTCTGATCCTGACGTATCTGACGTTCTCGCTGCCGTTCTCGATCTGGATGCTGATCGGGTACCTCGACTCGGTGCCGCGGGACCTGGACGAGGCCGCGATGGTGGACGGCTGCGGGCCGCTCGGGGCGCTGTTCCGGGTCGTCGTGCCGGCGGCGATCCCGGGCATCGTCGCGGTCGCCGTGTACGCCTTCATGACCGCCTGGGGCGAAGTGCTGTTCGCCTCGGTGATGACCAACGACACCACCCGCACACTCGCCGTCGGACTCCAGGGCTACTCCACGCTCAACAACGTCTACTGGAACCAGATCATGGCCGCCTCGCTGGTCGTCAGCGTGCCCGTGGTCGCCGGGTTCCTGCTGCTGCAGCGCTATCTCGTCACCGGACTGACGGCCGGAGCCGTCAAGTGACCGGCGCCGCTGTCTCCGGCTCCGCTTCCTCCGACTCCGCTTCCTCCGACTCCGCCGTCTCCGAAAGGAATTCCGTGACCATCGACCTTGCCGCACTCCCCGAGGACTTCCTGTGGGGCACGGCCACGTCGGCCTACCAGATCGAGGGAGCCGTCGCCGAGGACGGCCGCTCGCCCTCGATCTGGGACACGTTCTCGCACACTCCCGGCAAGATCGACAACGACGACCACGGGGACGTCGCCTGCGACCACTACCACCGCTGGCGCGAGGACATCGCGCTGATGCGCCGACTGGGCACCAACGCCTACCGGTTGTCGATCGCGTGGCCGCGTGTGGTGCCCGGCGGCGACGGGCCGGTCAACGCGAAGGGCCTCGACTTCTACGACGCGTTGATCGACGGCCTGCTGGAGGCGGGCATCACTCCGTCCGTCACCCTCTACCACTGGGACCTGCCGCAGACGCTCCAGGACCGGGGCGGCTGGCCGGCCCGCGACACCGCCCAGCACTTCGGCTCGTACGCGGCGGTCGTCGCCGAGCGTCTCGGCGACCGTGTCCAGCACTGGACCACGCTCAACGAGCCGCTGTGCTCCGCCTGGATCGGCCACCTGGAAGGCAAGATGGCGCCGGGCCTGACCGACCTCACGGCGGCCGTCCACGCCTCCTACCATCTCCTCCTCGGCCACGGCCTGGCAGCGCAGGCGATCCGGGCGGCGGCACCGGGCGTGCAGGTCGGCATCGTCAACAACCTGTCCGCCGTCGAGGCCGCCACCGAACGCCCGGAGGACATCGCGGCGGCCCGGCGCCAGGACGGCCACACCAACCGCTGGTGGCTGGATCCGGTCCACGGCCGCGGCTTCCCCAAGGACATGCGCGAGGTCTACGCCGCCACGGCCGGCGTCGAACTCCCGGAACGGCCGGGCGACCTGGAGACCATCGCGCAGCCCCTGGACTGGCTGGGCCTCAACTACTACTTCTCGTCCACCGTCGCCGACGACCCCGACGGTCCGGCCCCGCACGTCCGCACCATCCGCCGCCCCGGCATACCCCGCACGGGCATGGACTGGGAGATCGACGCATCCGGCATCGAGCGCCTCCTGCTCCGGCTGACGCGGGACTACGGCGCCCGCAAGCTGTACGTCACGGAGAACGGCTCGGCCTACCCCGATGTCGTACGCCCCGACGGGACGGTGCACGACCCGGAACGCCAGGAGTATCTGATCGGCCACCTCGCGGCGTGCGCCTCCGCCGCCCGCAAGGGCGCCCCGCTGGCCGGCTACTTCGCCTGGTCGCTGCTGGACAACTTCGAGTGGGCGTACGGCTACGACAAGCGCTTCGGGCTGGTCCATGTCGACTACCGCACCCAGGCCCGCACCATCAAGGGCAGCGGCCACCGGTACGCGGACATCATCCGGGCGCATGCGGAAAGGGCACGTCACGCCGCCTAGCGGGCCGCCCGCCCGGCAGTCGCCCGCAGTCGTGGTGGTGCCGATGAGCCGTCACCACGAGGGCGCCGGCGCGGCCGACGCCGTACCGGGCGGCGCCGGTTGAGCCGGAGGCATCGCGGTGCCTCCGGCCGGGCGCTCGACCGGTGAACGGTCCCCGCGGCGGCCGTACGCCCCGCGGGTGACCGTTTCGCCGGCCTCTACCGGCGGCTGCGCACGAGCAGGTAGAGGAAGTACGGCGTGCCGATCACCGCGGTCATCAGACCGGCGCCGAGCTGGGCGGGCGCGATCACGGTGCGGCCGAGCAGGTCGGCGGTGCACACGAGCGCGGCGCCGAGCAGCACGGAGACCGGGATCACCCGGACGTGCGGTCGGCCCACGAGCGCACGGGCCGCGTGCGGGGCGACCAGGCCCACGAAGCCGATCGTGCCCGCGGCGGCGACCGCGGTGGCGGCGAGCAGGACGCTCAGGAGGAGGAAGCCGAGGCGCCCACGCGCCAGGTTGAGCCCGAGCAGTCTCGGGGTGTCCTCGTCGAGGGACACGAGGTCGAGTTCCGCGCGCCGCAGCACAGCGATGGCCACGCCGATGGCGAGGACGGCTGCGAGCGGTGCGATGTCGGGCAGGGTCCGTCCGTAGGTGGAACCGGACAGCCAGGTCAGGGCCTTGGCGGCGTTGAACGGGTCGGTGAGGACGATCAGCAGGCTGACCAGCGCGGTTGAGCCGGTCGCCATGCCGATGCCGACGAGCACGAGCCGGTTCTGCTGGAATCCGCCCCGCGCGGCGAGTCCGAAGACGACGACGGAGCTGATCGCGGCGCCCGCGAACGCCGCGCCGGCCACGCTCCACGATCCGGCCAGCGGCACGGTCGTCACCAGGAGCACCGCGCCGAGCGCTGCCCCGCCGGAGACGCCCAGGACTCCGGGCTCCGCGAGCGGATTGCGCGTGACGGCCTGGACGAGCGTTCCGGCCAGGGCGAGTGCCGCGCCCGCGAGGAGCGCCGCGAGAACCCGGGGCATACGGGTGTCGAGGACGAACGAGACGGCCCGACCTGCCCTGCCCTGCGCCCAGTTGACGACGTCGCCCAGCAGCAGCTTGCTGTCGCCGAGCAGCACCGCGGCGATCGTCACGCCGACGAGCACCGCCACCAGGACGACCGTGGTGGTGACGAAGACGGTCCGGCTCCTGATGCGCAGCCGGTCCGGTGCGGCGGCCGCGGCCGTGTCCTTCAGCCGCGTGGCCATCACGATCAGGAACACTGCGCCGACGAGGCTGGTGACGACGCCCGTCGGCACGGCGACCGCCAGGTCCGTGGGCACGAGGGCCCGTAGCAGCACGTCCGAGCCGAGGACCAGCGCCGCACCGGTCAGGCCGGCCACCGGAAGACTCGCACCCGCCCGGGTGAACCCGCGGAACCTGCGGGCGAGGGGACGCACGAGCGCGGGGGCGCACAGGCCGACGAAGCCTATGGGCCCGGCGAGGGTGACGGCAGCCGCGGAGAGCAGCGCCGCGCACACGACCGCCGTGACCCGGGTGGCACGCACCGGCACACCCAGTCCGCGGGCGGCGTCGTCGCCCAGGGCCAGGGCGTCGACCCGGCGGGCGACCAGCAACAGCCCGAGGAGGCCGATGACGCCGAGCGGCGCGAGCTGGGCCACGCCGTCGAACCCGCTCTGGGCGATGCTGCCCTGGTTCCACTGGTAGAGGCCGTGGGTCTCCTGGGGGAAGAGCAGGAGCAGCCCCTCGGTCACGGCGTTCAGGCCGAGGGCGAGGGCGCTGCCGGCGAGCACGAGCCGGACGGTTCCCGCGCCCAGGCCGGACAGGCCGAGCACGACGGACACCGCCACGAGGCCCCCGGCGAACGCGACGCCGGAGGAGGCGAGCAGGGGCAGCGACACCCCCGTGACGGCGGCCAGCCCGAGAGCCAGGTAGGAGCCCGCGTTCACGGCGAGGGTGTCGGGCGAGGCGAGCACGTTGCGGCTGATCGCCTGCAGGGTGGCACCCGCCATCCCGAGTACGGCCCCGACGAGGAGCCCGGCGGCCATGCGCGGCAGCCGGGACGCGACGACGACGGAGGCGTCGGCCGGGTCGGCCCGGCCGGTGAGCGCCTTGAACACCTCGCCGGCGCCGACGGCGGCCGTGCCCTGCGTGATGTCCACGACCGCCAGACCTGCGACCAGCAGGACCAGAGCGGCCGTCACCGCGGCCGCGCCGGTCCGGGACGTGGCGGTGGCCGCGGGCGGACGGGTGGCGGGAGTTGTCGCGGTGACGGCCATGGTGTTACTTCGTCAGCTCCTTGACGAGGGCGTCGATGTACGCCCCCATCGACTCCTGGCCGCCGAACATCCAGATGCCGTCGGGCAGTCGGTGGACGTTGCCCTTCTTCACGAACGGCAGCGAGGTCCACACCTTGTCCTTGGACAGGGCGCCGGTGGCGGTGAAGGGGGTGCTGCTCTTGTCGCCGTCGTTGGCGATGTAGGCGAACTGCACGTCGTCGCCGAGCTTGGTGAGCCCCTCGACGTCGGTGGTGCCGAGCCCGTAGTCCTTGTCGCCCTTGACCGTCCAGGCGTTCTTCAGACCGAGCTCCTCGTTGACCGCGCCGATGAGCGAACCGCTGGTGAACGGCCTGATGGAAACCTGGTTGGAGATGTCGTAGCCGTCGGCGAAGGCGAACTCGGCGCCGTCGAGGCCGGCGCCCGCGAGGGCCTTCTTGCCTTCGGCGACCTTCGCGTCGAACTCGTCCTTGATCTTCTCGGCCTGGTCGGTGGTGCCGGTGGCCTTGGCGATGAGGTCGAGGTTCTCCGTCATCTGCCCGATCGGGTCGGAGGCGTCGGCGGAGCGCACCTCCAGGACGGGGGCGACCTTGCGCAGCTGCTTCACGGCGGCCGGCGGCAGGTCGGTGCTGGCGACGATGAGGTCGGGCGCCAGTGCGGCGATGGTGTCCATGCTGGGCTCGCCGCGGGTGCCGATGTCCTTCGGCTCGTTCTTCAGCGGGACCGCGGTGTCCCAGGTGTTGTAGCCCTTGACGTCGGCGACGCCGACCGGGTCGACGCCCAGCGACACCAGGAGCTCGACTTCGTGCCACTCGGTTCCGACGACCTTCTTGGCCGGCCCGTCGAGTTCGACCTTCTTGCCGGAGGCGTCGGTGAGGGTGATGGCCTCGCCGGCCTTCTTCGCGTCGTCGTTGTCGGCGGCGGGCTCGGTGGTACCGCAGGCGGTCAGGGTGAGGGCCGCGGCGGTGGCGACCGCCGCGGTGGTGAGGAGGCGTCTCATGAGGGTGTGCTGAGCCTTTCGGTTCGCGTGTGGTGCCGGCCGATCGCGCGGGTGCGCAGCCGGCCCGTCAGGGGGTCGGTGTCGACTTCGATGCGGATGCCGTAGATGTCGGTCAGCCGCTGAGCCGTCAGTACGTCCTCGGGGAGACCGTCCGCGACGATCCGCCCCTCGTGGAGGAGCACGATGCGGTCGGCGAGGGCCGCGGCCTGGTCGAGGTCGTGCAGGACGGCGCCCACGGCGATCCCGTGGTCGTCCGCCAAGTCGCGGATGAGGTCGAGGAGTTCGATCTGGTAGCGCAGGTCGAGGTAGGTCGTGGGTTCGTCGAGGAGCAGTACGCCGGTCTCCTGCGCGAGGCAGCCGGCGAGCCACACGCGCTGGAGCTGTCCGCCGGAGAGATGCTCGGCGCCCCGCTCGGCGAGCTCGGCGACGCCGGTCATGGTGAGCGCGCGCTCCACCGCGGCCGGGCCGCCCGGGTCGGCCCTGCCCCAACGGCCCCGGTACGGGTAGCGGCCGAATTCCACAACGTCCCGTACGGTCAGGCCGCTGGGCGTGGGGCGCCCCTGCGTCAACAGGGCCACGCGGCGCGAGAACTCACGCGGGGTCAGCGCCAGTCCGTCGGCGCCGTCGATGACGAGCGTCGCGCTCCTGGGCCGCTGCAACCGCGAGACCGTCCGCAGCAGCGTCGACTTCCCACTGCCGTTCGGCCCCACCAGCACGGTCACTTCACCCGGCCGCAGCGTCACCGACGCGTCGTGTACGACGTCCACGCCCTCGTAGGCCACGGTGACATCCGTGGCCGACAGCTCATGACCGCGGGGGCTGACCGCCGCGGTGATCTCTTCACCTGCTTGCACGCGGCACAGGTTAGCCTAACCTTACCCAAACTTGTGAGGGGTGGGTGGCTCCGAGCGCAAGAAGGGGATCAGCCAAAGGTCGAGCCTCCGCCGGACGACCTCCCCTGCGAAGCCCGCCCGGGATCTGCGGCACCTCGCGCCGCCCCCATGATCTCCGCCACGATTTGAGCCTTCAGTTCCGAGTACGCCAGCAGAGTCGACGCCCGCCGAGCGGCTTCCCGCTTCGCGGCTGCGTATCGGGCCATCGCGTCCGGATGAGCGATCAGATAGTCCCGGAAGAGGAGATTGTCGGCCCACAATCGCCCCTGCCGCTCGACCACATAAACATTGGCAGCAAGCCCGGAACGCCGGCGCAGGTACTGCCGCCCGGAGACCCCGGCCTCCCCCAGGCACTCGAACCCCAGCCGCTCAATGCGGGCGACAGCGACCTCGATTCCGCCGGCCGGGCAACCGACCTGAACGTCGATGACCGGCTTGGCCTCGAGTCCTGGAACGGCAGTGGACCCGATGTGCGCCACCTCCACGGGCATTCCGCTCAGCGCTGCCGAGATGTCCCGGACCAGCGTCCGGCCCTGATCCACCCAGGCCGGATCAGGAGCGACGACGCGGATCGGTTCGTCGAGTTCAACCACGGCACCACGCTATCGGCGCCGGTCACATGGGTTCGGCGTATTTGCCCAGGTCGCTGGCGTTCAGCGCGGCTTTGTCGTTGAAGCCGATGACGTAGCCGTCGAGGTCGCGGATGTAGAACATGCGCTGACCGGTTTCGTCGGTGGTCATCTCCTTGACGACTTCGGCGCGCTGGGAAGCGTGCTCGTAGAAGGCGTCGAGGTCGTCGACGGCGAAGTAGAACATGCCGGCGAAACCGAGAGGCTGGTCCTCGAGGACGGGGAGCCACTGCTTGAGGTCGGCGTTGCGGTAGAGCATGGCGCAGAACTCGCCCTTGTGGAGGAGCATGTGGATGTCGTCCCCCGGGCGCGAGGTGCTGGAGTCGGCGTCGAAGCCCAGCCTCTTGTAGAAGGCGAGGCTGGCGGCGGTGTCGGACACGCTGATGCACGGAACGAAGGGCACGGAGGACTCCTGATCTGCAGGCGTTTTCACCCGTTGTGACACACCTCGTTCCGGAGCGCATGTCGACGGGGCCGGCATTCGAGTTGAGACGATACGCATCGTCTTGCTACAGTGGACGTATGCGTTTCTTCTTCTTTCTCTGAGTCCGGGCACGGCCGATGCCGCCGTTTCTGCTGCCCGTAGACACTTCGCATTCCCAGGGAAAGTCACATGCGCGAACGCGCCCACACCGCTGCCCCCACCGCCGTGGCGCAGCTGTCCGTCAAGGACGTCACCAAGTCCTACGGCACCCGCACCGTCCTCGACCAGGTCACCTTCACCGTCCGCCCCGGCGAGAAAGCCGCCGTCATCGGCGAGAACGGCTCCGGCAAGTCCACCTTGCTGCGACTGCTGGCCGAAGCCGAGATGCCGGACGCCGGGGAGATCACCGTCAGCTTCCCCGGAGGCGTCGGCCACCTCACCCAGACCCTCGACCTCGACCCGGACTGCACCGTGCAGGACGCCGTCGACCTCGCCCTGACCGAACTGCGTGACATGGAGCGCCGCCTGCGCGAGGCGGAGGAGAGCCTCGGCGAGGCATCGCCGGCCGAGCTCGCCGCGTACGGCGAGCTGCTGATGGCGTACGAGGAACGCGGTGGATACGAGGCGGACGCCCGCGTCGACGCCGCCATGCACGGGCTCGGGATCGCCGGGATCACCCGCGCCCGCGTGCTCGGGTCACTCTCCGGCGGCGAACAGTCACGGCTCGCGCTCGCCTGTGTACTGGCTGCCTCGCCCGAGCTGCTGCTCCTGGACGAGCCCACGAACCACCTCGACGCGACGGCCGTGCGCTGGCTCGAGGACCACCTGCGCGCACAACGCGGCACCGTCGTCGCGGTGACCCACGACCGTGGCTTCCTCGAACACATCGCCACCACGATCCTCGAAGTCGACCGGGATGCGCACACCGTGCGACGGTACGGCGACGGCTGGACCGGCTACCGCACCGCGAAGGCCGCCGCCCGCCGCCGCGCGGAGCAGGAGCACGCGGACTGGCTGGAAGAAGTGGTCCGTACCGAGGAGCTCGTCGAGGCCGCCGGCAAGCGGCTGGCCGGCACCGGCAAGGACCCCCGGCAGGGCTTCGGCAAGCACCGCCGCTCCCACGAGGCGAAGCTCGGCGGGCAGGTCCGTGCGGCCCGGGAACGGCTGGCCCACCTGCGGCGCAACCCGATCGCCGCGCCTCCGGAACCCCTGCGGTTCACGGCGGCCCTGTCGGTGGGCAGCGAGCATTCAGGCGAGCACCCGCTCGCCGAAATCCACGACGTCGGGGTCGGCGAGCGGCTGAGCCTGGACGGCACGCTGACGATCACACCCGGGCAGCGAGTCCTCGTCACCGGCGAGAACGGAGCGGGCAAGACGACACTGCTGCGCGTCCTCGCGGGCGACCTGGAGCCGGACTCCGGCGCGGTCCGCCGCCCCGCGCGGATCGGGTACCTCGCGCAGGAGCTGCCCCCGCGTTCCACACGGCTCCCATTGCTCGCCGCCTTCGCGGCCGGACGGCCCGGGCTGCCCGAGGAGTACGCCGATCAGTTCCTGGCGCTCGGCCTGTTCCGTGAGGACGACCTGCACGTCCCGGTGGCCGCGCTGTCGGCCGGCCAGCAACGGCGACTCCAGATCGCGATCCTGGTGACCCGGCCCGCGGACCTCCTTGTACTCGACGAACCGACGAACCACATCGCGCTCGACCTGGTCGAGGACCTGGAGGCGGCGCTGGCGGCGTACCCGGGAGCGGTGGTCGCGGTCTCGCACGACCGCGGCTTCCGCGAGCGGTTCGCCGGGGAGCGGTTGGCGCTGCGCGCCGGACGCAGGTACTGAACGCGCTCCTCCGCGAGCTTTGTCATGCCCGTATCTAGACCTCTGGGGCTCGCTGGTTCACGGTGGTCCCTCCTATCCGCCCTACCGGCCTGGAGGGACACCGCGGTGAGACGTAGGCGATTTGTGGCAGGGGCGATCGGCACACTCTCGGGAGTCGCGCTCGGCCCGGGCCAGGCCCTGGCCGACGTACCGAAGCCCCGTGCGCAGGGCTGGCAGGCCGTGCCGGCACCCGGCAGCACTCCGGCCGCGCAGCTGCGGCGTATCGCCGCCGTCGGACCTCAACTGGCCTGGGCCGTGGGCGAGGAGGCCCGCGGTGGGCCGTCGCAGGGGCGAGCCCTGGCCATGCTGTGGAACGGCAGCGCGTGGACGAAGACCGACCTGTCGCACCTGAGCCATACGCGCCTGAGCGATATCGCCGGTGTCTGCGCGACCGCGGCGTGGAGCGTGGGCCAGCCAGTCGGCACCGGCAGCCCGTTGCTGCGCTGGGACGGAACCACCTGGCGCGAGGCAACTTTCCCGGGCCAGGGCGAGGCGGACGTCCGGCTGAACGCGGTGGCGGTGGGCCGGGACCGGCAGGTGTGGATCTGCGGCAGCCGAGGCGGCGCCGCCCGCCTGCTGCACGGGGACGGGCAACGCTGGCGATGGCTGGACCCATTGCCCGTGGCGAGCGTGAATCTGTACCAGGTGGTCCTGCGTTCGCCCGGCGAGGTCTGGGTGAGCGGCGACCAGTCGAACGGCGGCGGATGGTCCGGGCTGGTGGCCCGCTGGGACGGAGCCTGGACCGTACTGCCCCCGGTCCCGGGCCTGCGCCTGAGCATCGCCGACCTCCACGCGGCCGGTCCGGACGATGTGTGGGCGGTGGGCACCGAGATGGGCGTCGGCGGGCCGCCCGGCCGTCCGGGCAACCCGTCCATGAGCCACTGGGACGGCACGGCCTGGACGCGGGTGGAAACGGGCTTCGTCGCCGGCTCGTTGACCGGCATCGCGGGCGATGCGCAGGGCCGGGCCGCGTGGATCTCGGGCTGGAACTTCCAGGACCAGAGTCGCAGTACGTACCTACGCCGGGACGGAAGCACCTGGACCCTCGTTCGGGGGCCGGCCGGCGCGGCACCGGCGCCGTATCTCAATGCCGTGACGTCCATCCCCGGCACCAGCGGGTTCTGGTCCGTGGGCATGACGAGCCCGAACCCGTTTCCGCCGACCGAGGCGTACACGGAACGCCTCGAAGCCTGAGGCGGATCCGGGACAGAGGGTGAGAGCCGGGCCGCCCGAGGCCGAGCCTATGGGCGATCCCGGCTCAGCCGGCGCCGTCGGCTTCTGCGTCTACGGCATCCCCGGCGTCTTCGGCGAGTCCGACGGTGTAGACGTCCTTGACCTTCACCTCGGTCACCGCACGCCCCTCGGGGAACACCGCACGCCAGTCACCGATCACGTGCAACTCGTCGGTACCCATCGCCCGGACGACCATCAGGCCCTCGTCGTAGGCCCGGTGGGCCTTCCACCACAGGTTCACGAAGGCCTGGGAGCGGATCATGTGCATCCAGTCGGTGCGGTACAGCTCCCGGTTGTAGTTCGACTCCCCCAACGTCGAGACGAACTTCGAGTACATCGCCTTGACGTACTCCAACGTCACCTCGTCGTCCTCGGCGATCGCCCGGTCCCGGGCGTCCTTCAGCGCGACGCGGAACTTCTCCAGCAGGCCTTCCGTGGCCCCGGAGGTCCAGGACTCATGGATCTCCGGAGGGTCGCACAGCCCGTACTTCGGGCCCGCGAGGCGCAGCAGCATGCGCAGCGTCGGCTCGGTCACCCACAGCGGGCCCGGCTCGTCGCGGTTGCCGATCGGGTTGGGCAGGTAGGCGTCGTGCTCCCAGTCGGGCGGGTGATCAGGTGGACGCCGGCGCGGCGGCGGTCGTAGTGGTCACCGGTGGAGTGCTCCAGCTGGCCGATCGGCAGGTGCGTCTTGAGGGCGGACAGGTAGGCGCCGTTGATGTCGAGAGCGGTGATCTCGTGCTCGCCGGGCGGCAGTTCGGCGCGTGACCACTTGGGCCGGGCCTCCCAGATCTGGTCGGCACCGCGCGCCGACTGCTTGCGCAGGATGTCGGGCAGCCACGGGTGGGCGACGACGTCGTACCGGCCGCCTTTGCGGGTCTCGTCAAGCAACGCCATCGCATCCGGCATGGCCCGCTTCAGCAGCGCTGCGGTAGCCGCTTCGACGTCCCCGGCGTGCTGGGCGAGGGCGCCCGCGACGGCCGAGCCGATCAGGTCCGGGCTGTCGGCGGTCTTCAGCCGGCGGCCGACCGGCACGACCTTGACCCCGCGCGCCGCCGTGCCCTGCCCGCCGCCGGACGCCGGTTGAACGGGCCCGGCCGTGCCGCACTCGGCAGGGTCCAGGTGCTGCGGAAACCCGGCCACCTGATGCCCGGCGAGCTGCCCGCACAGCACACAGGGCCGGGGCACGGACAGTGCCTCGACATCGTCGGCATCGTCCGGGCCCGGGCCCGTCCGCTGCCCGGATTCCACCGTGGCCACGTCCGCCACCGCTTCCCCGTCCGGCAGCGGCTCCTCGTCATCACCGGGCTCCTCGACGGCAGCAGCCGCCAGCTTGGTCCGCGCTCCCTCAAGGAAGTACGCGTACTTCTCCCGCACTTCCCCGCTCGGGTCCCGTCCGGACTCCCACCCCCCGACCGTGGACGGGCTGACATTCAGGACCTGCGCGAGCTGGGCGCGCGAAACGCTGAGCTCTTTGCGCAGGGCACGCCGTTCCTCGGTGGGCGGCAGCGGGACCTCTTTCCTGGCCCCGGCGAGCAGGGCGTCGATCGCGCCGAAGTCCGTCATCGGACACCCCCGTCCGGCACGGCCGCCGCGCGCGCGGCGGGGGTGTGGCGCCCGGCAACGCGGCGGCGTCTCGTGGGCAGTGACTCCGTGGCCCTGGTGGGTCCGGCCAGGAGTTCGAGGACGTCGATGCCGTAGTGCGCGGCGACCGCGTCGCAGTCCGCCAGGCTCCATGCGGCGGTCCCGGACTGACGACGGCTCACCTGGGCCTGGCTCCTGCCCAACGCCACGGCAAGATCGGTCTGCGACTCGCCGGTCGCGTGCAGCAGGGCGGCCACGGCGGACCGTACTCGCTCGTCGAGACTCATAGCCATGGTGACGACTTTGCTGCCTACTGCTCATATTCTATGCGTGAATCGCATTGCGATTGATCCAATTCGCTGCTGATCGCGTCCCTCAGCACGTCGTGCCGCGGACCGAGCCTGAATCGCTCGTCACTCCATCGGTCAGCCGGATACAGCCATACCGGCTTGCTCACCAACTCGGTCGGCTCCCACTCGTACCGAGGCCAGACGTGGGCATGCAGGAACGGGTCCGTATTGCCGAGGATCTCCAGGTTGACCCGGCGGAATCCGGAGTCCAGGCGCCGACAGGCTCGCTCGACCGCTTCGCCGAGCCGGTCCATGTCGGAGAGATACGCCAGCCGTTTGGCCTTCGGCAGGTCGGAGAGCCGTTGAACACCGGGGTCAGCCACGAGGAGAACGGAGTAGCCCGGTAGGAACTGGACGTCGCCGATCACCGCGAACCCTGACCCGAGTCGCCGCAGCACTGTCGGATTCTCGCCGCGGAGAGCAGCCCCGATCCGATCCATCCGCCAATCGTCTGTCACCGCGAACCCTGATTCGAACCGCCGTGGGGTCTCCCCTATCCCCCCGTCGACTTCAGCCACTTCTCGCCGCCAAGTGGGAACTCGTAGGCCGGTCGTCCGTTGTTGCCGCTCGTCCGGAACGGCTTGCCGTTGTCGTCGACGACCAGCGTGCCGTTTCGGCCGCCGCTGGACCAGGTCAGCTCCAGATACCAGGTCACGTCGTACGCCGAGGCGTCGGCTGTGATTTTGAAGACCTCCGGGTCCGACTCGCTCACCTTGTAGGAGAAGTCACGCTGATCGGCCCCGGCCACGACGACCGGGCGCGCGGCGTCGAGGGCGACGGTGAAGGGACGTGTCGGCACACCCCCGCCGCAGCCGACGCCCATCACGTAGTCGTTCCAGGCCAGTGGCGTGTCCTTGCGGACCACACGGACCTCGAGGCCCTCGATCACCACGGTCTCCTTGCCGGTGCCCTGGACGGTCAACGTCACCAGTTGCTCCCCGGCCGTCACCGCCTTGTTCGCGCCGACCCAGGCCGGCGCGTCCTGCTCCACCGGGGGCGGGCCGATGTCCGTCGCGGGCCGGTCGATCAAGTAATGCTGGTAGCAGGGGTGTTCCCAGCTGTACGGGCGGACGTTCACGGTCAGCGGGGGCGTGGCGTCCGTCTTGTCACCACCGTCTGCGCTGCCGTTGGGCCCGTTCTTCGTCGGGGTTGCGGAGGACGGGGAGTCCCTCTCGCCCGGCGTGGCGCCGCGCGAGTCGGACGGCGACGACTGCGGCGAGGCCTTGGTCGGTGGGGCGGCGACATCCTTCGAGGCGGCGGCACCGACGCTGCCGCCCCGGTCGTCGTCGCCCTGGCTCCCGTCCGACGGCAGATTCATGGCGAGCGCGGCGGCCCCGAGAACGGCGGCCACCGCGACACCGGCGACCAGGGCGGTACGGCGGCGAGGGCGGGCCGGGTGGGTGCCGTGAAGGGGACCGGCGACGTCCTCGGGCACGACGACCACCCCGTCACCGGAGGTGCTCGGCGCATCCGGCCCAGGAGGAATCACGCCTGCCTCGGCGGGGCTCTCACCGGCCCTCGCAGGGCCGGCCCCGGCCTCGCCAAAGCCCGAACTCGCCTCCGCCACCCCCTTCCTCCCCCGCAGCGCATCGGCCAGCACCCACCGCCGATGCAGCTCCACCAGTTCCTCCGGCGAGGCCTTGCACAGCCGGGCCAGCCGCTCCACGGGCGCGTAGTCGGTGGGGACGGCATCCCCGTTGCAGTACCGGTGGAGCGTCGACGTGCTCATGTGCAGCCGTTTGCCGAGGACGCCGTAGCTGAGTCCCGAGCGGTCCTTCAACTGCCTCAGAAACGCCGCGAAGTCGGTCGCAGCAGTGCCTTCCGACACCGTTCCTCCATCCCCCGTGTCCCGTTCCCCCGTTCCAGGGAATGGACGTTTCTCCAGGTCAGATCCATTGCAGCCGTTCCAGTGTCCCTGATCGCCAACCGGAGGTGGCGGCCGGAACGGATCACCGGACAAGCTCAGGTCATCCAAGCACGTCGCTCCCGGCAACCGGTCGAGCGGATGCCTCCAAGTCCTTTGCACTGACAAGGAATCAGCCATGCGTACCTTCCGCCACGCCCGCCTTCTCGCCGCCACCGGCGCGGCCGTCACCGTCCTCGCCCTCACCGCATGCGAGAACGGCTCCGGCACCCGCGACGAAGGTGCCTCGCAGACGACCTCTCCGTCCGCGACGGCGGACGCGTCAAAGCCCGCGCAGGACCAGTCGTCCAGTCAGCCGGGGCAGAGCGCGGGCTCCGGGCAGCAGTCGGACCAGCCCTCGCAGCCGGGCAAACCCGCAGAGAACGGCACCAGCGGCGGAAGTGGCAGCGGCGCGAACGGGGACGCGAACGCCCCGGGGGACCTGACCATCTGCAACGGCTCCAACACCAGGACCACGGCCAAGCCCGTCCCCCGCCCGCTGAACCACATGCTGCTCACCGTCACCAACACCGGCTCGAAGCCGTGCGCCCTGATGTACTACCCGGTGCTCCGCTTCGACGAGATGCAGTGGGTGCCGCAGGCGTTCGACGACACCAAGCCGCAGGCCGTGCCGACGCTGGAGCCGGGCGCCTCGGGCTACGCGGGCGTCCGGCTCAGCGCGGCCGACGGCAGCGGCACGGGCGGCGACACCGCCCGCGCCCTCACGATCGCCTTCCAGGGCAAGACGCCGAACAGCTCCGGCGGACCGTCGGCCACGCCGCCCCTGCCGGCGAAGGGCGTCTACTACGACAGCGCCCTGAGCGTCACGTACTGGCAGACGGACATGGAGACGGCCCTCAACTGACGGATCACCCGCGCGACTTACCCGTCGCCGCGAACGCATCAGCACCGGCGAGGTCGAAGTCTCCGTGGTCGCTGCCGAGTCCCTGGGCCACCAGGGCCGCCGCGGCGCTGCCGAGGACGGCGGAGTCGTAAGGCGTGCGGCCCAGGCCCGTGCCGCGTACGAAGCCGGCCGAGAAGGCATCGCCGCAGCCGGTGGTGTCCACGACGTCGATCGCGAAGGCGGGCACCTTCTCGGTGCCCTCGGGGGTCACCAGCAGGGCCCCGTCACCGCCGCGGGTGACCGCGACCAGGCCGGCTCCGGCAGCGAGGAGCTTCTTCGCGCCCGTCACCAGGTCCTGCTCACCGGTGAAGCCGAGGACCTGGTCCTCGTTGGGCAGCATGTGGTCGACGTACGGCAGCGCCGACTCGATCTGCTCGAAACTCCCGAGGGCGCCAGGTGCGAGGAGGTCCACCGAGGTGACCACGCCGTGCTCCTTGGCGTACGACAGGACGCGCGTGGCGGTGTCGACGCCGATGAGTTCGGGGCCGCCGAGGTGGAGGTGGCTCGCCTCGGCGATCGCGTCCCAGGGCACGTCGTCGGGGCCGTACGTGATGTTGGCGCCCAGCAGGTGCAGCGAGGGCCGGTCGCCGTTGGGGCGGATGGGCAGGACGCTCGCGGAGGTGGGGGTGTCCGTGCGGCGGACGAGGAAGCGGGTGTCGATGCCCGCCGCGCCGAGCAGTTGGACGAGCATGTCCCCGGTGGGGTCCGAGCCGATCGCACCGGCGCTGCTGACGGACGCGCCGAGTTTGGCGAGGGTGAGCGCGGTGCCGCCGGCTGTTCCGGCGGCGGTCATCCTGATGTCCTCCACCAGGGTCGCGCCCTGGCCCTCGGGGATCGCCTCCACCGGCCGCACCAGCACGTCCAGCACATGCACGCCCATCGTGACGACCTTCATCGGTGTCCCTCCTGCACGGGTGGTACGGGGTGGGTGGTGCCGTAGTTCCGGGCGAGCGCGGCCTCGATCACCGCGAGTTGCTGGTGTTCGTCGAGCACGCGGGGCTTTCCGAGGGCGGCTGCGTGCTGGTACACGCCGCACGCCCACTCCAGCAGCAGTGCGTGCTCGACCGCCTTGGCCAGCGTGGCAGCGTGGGTGACCGCCCCGTGGCTGGCCATCAGCGCGGCGCTACGGCCCTCCAGCGCCGCCACGACGGACTCGGCGAGCTCCGGTGTGCCGAACGTCGCGTACGGCGCCACGCGCACCGAGCCGCCCAGGCTCAGCAACTGGTAGTGGATGCAGGGAAGTTCGTCGAGCACGCAGGACAGCGCGGTCGCCAGCGGGGCGTGGGTGTGGACGACCGCGCCGGTGCCGTAGCGGCGGTAGACACCGAGGTGCAGGTCCAGTTCGGAGGTGGGTTCCAGGGTCCCGGCCACGATGCTTCCGTCCAGGTCGACCACGGTCACCTGGTCGGCCGTCAGTTCCGCGAGCACCGCGCCCGTGGCCGTGATCGCGACAAGGTTCTCGACCCGCGTGCTGACGTTGCCGGCCGTGCCGATGAGCAGCCCCTCCGCCCCCAGGCGACGGCACGCCTCGGCCACGGCCGCGCGCTCCTGACCCAGCGCTGGGCTTGAGTCGGTCATGTACGCGACGCTAACGTAAACCTGAAACAATGTCACGTTCGGTTTCGGAGGCCGCACATGGGCGATCCCGCCCCGCAATCCGACGGCGGCACATGGCATGTCCAGCTGCGCCGCACTCCCCAGCAGGCGCGCAGCAAGGCCCGACTGGCACGCGTGCTCCAGGCCGCGGAGCGTGTTCTGGTCGACGAGGGCGTCCCGGCGCTGACCACGACCCGCATCGCCGCCGAGGCACAGGTCTCGGTCGGTTCGCTGTATCAGTACCTGCCCGACCGCGACGCGATCATCGATGCCCTCGCGGCCGGGTACTTCGCCCGGCTCGAGGGCGCCATGGACGATCTCGTACGCGCCGCCGCGGCCGAGCAGTGGGACGACCCCGTCGGCGTCCTCATCGACGCGTACGCCGCGATCTATCGCACCGAGCACGGCTTCAGGGCCCTGTGGTTCGGCAGCATCCTCACCGAACAGACCCGGGCCGCGGACCGTGAGCACAAGCGCCGTATGGCGGACGGAATCCGGCGCATCCTGCTGGTCCTCGGCGTCGCCCAGGACGACGAGGCGCTCGGCCGGGCCTGCCATGCCGCGATTCTCGCCGCCGACGCCCTTACGCAGGAGGCCTTCCGCCGTGACCCCGAGGGCGACCCGGGGGTGCTCGACGAAGCCAGGCTCATGCTGCGGGGATACCTCACCGGTGTCGCGGCCCGCTATGAGGGGCCGTAGGGCATATGAAGAGCCGTAGGGCAGGTGACGGACAAGGTCCGGCGCGCGGGACCCGGCAATGCCTGCGGCGTCGGAGTGCGACTCTGACATCCTGGCTGTGTGCCGAAACCGTCTCCTGTCACCCCAGATGCCCCCGCCCACATACACACCCCGCTCCTCACCCAGCAGTGGCTCGACCTCGCCTTCATCCACTGGGCCGTCGAACCGGACGTCGTGGCGGGCCTGCTGCCGAAGGGCACCGTTCCGGACACCCATGACGGAGTCACGTATGTCGGGCTCGTCGCCTTCCGGATGCATCGGGTCGGCTGGCTGCGGCTGCCCGGAGTGCCGTATCTCGGGACGTTTCCCGAGACCAACGTGCGCCTGTACTCGGTGGACGCACACGGGCGGCGCGGCGTCGTGTTCCGGTCGATGGACGCGTCCCGGCTGATTCCGGTGGTGATGGGGCGGGTCGGATTCCGGTTGCCGTATCTGTGGTCCCGGATGGCCGTGCGTTCGGCCGGCGACACGGTCACGTACACCAGCTCCCGTCGCTGGCCGGGGCCGCGCGGCGCGGCCAGCCGCATCACCGTACGCACCGGTGAGCGCATCGAGGAGCCCACCGAGCTGGAGCACTTCCTCACCGCGCGCTGGGGCATGCACAACGCCTTCTTCGGCGGTCCCGAGCCGCTGGCGTACCTGCCCAACCACCACCCGCGGTGGCCGCTGTACCGTGCCGAGCTGGTCACCTGCGAGGAGAACCTGATCACCGCGGCCGGGCTGCCCGCCCCGAGCACCGCCCCGGTCAGCATCCTGTACTCCCCCGGTGTGCCCGTCCGTCTGGGCCGCCCGGCGCGGCCGGCGGGCATCCCCACGCCATGATCGGCGGATGACGGCAGCGGCACTCCCTGGACGGAGCTCCGAGCCCGCAAAGCCCAGGGGGCCCGGACCGGGATGACCGGTCCGAGCCCCCTGGAAGTATCGGCGTCAGACGCCGTTACGGGGTGTCCGTCCGCACCTTCACTCGGCGCGGCGCCTCGTGCGCATGAGCAGCAGGAAGCCGCCCATCAGGAGCACGGCGCCGGCCGCGGCCGGCCACAGCGACGTGCCCGTCTCCGCCAGGTCACCGCTCCCGACCGCTTGTGGCTCCGTCCCGGAACCGCTGCCGGAGTCGTCGCCGACCGCGGCGGGCTGGGACTGCTCGGGAGTGCTTCCCGAGCCGCCCTGTGCCTGGCCGCCCTCGGCCTGGTTCGCCGTGGGGGTGCCGTCGGCCTTGGGCGCCACCGTGCTCGACAGGGTGGGCTTGCCGTCCTCCTCCGCCGGTTCGGTCGCGGGGTCCTGCGTCGCAGGCTCGTCCGTCGCGGGCTTCTCGGTCGCAGGCTTCTCCGTCGCGGGCTCCTGCGTGGCGGGCTCGTCGGTGGCGGGATCCTCGGTCGCCGGCGCGTCGGTCGGCTTGTCCCCGTCGTCGCCGGGCTCCGGCTTGTCGTTGCCGGGGTCGTCGTTCCCGCCCGGCGGGGTGGTGGGGGCCTGCGTCGGCTCCTCGGTCGGCTCCTCGCCGCCCGGCTCGCCGCCGTCGCCCGCTCCGGCGCCGCACTTGCGGCCCTCGTTGATGCAGTCGACCATCTCGCCCATCAGGTCCTCACTGAAGACGTTGATGAAGTCGCCGTGGTCGGTGACCGGCTTGTGCAGCTGTTCGGGGAAGGAGTCCACCGCGAACAGCGGGGTCGTCTTCCCGCCGTCCTGGAGGCTGGGCGCGTCGACGTCGTACACGATCCGCTGCACCAGCTGCGGAATGGCCTTGAACCCGTTCGCACAGCTGCCATCGGCCGCCGCGAACGCCACGTGGGTGCGGTGGTTGGCGCTGTCGATGTTCTGGCCGTCCCAGCAGCTCTGGAACTTGAAGGTGCGCACCACGTCACTGCCCTGCGGGCACAGCGGGTACTTGTCCTTCAGCTGCCGGTCCTCGAAGCCGGTGCAGCTCCAGGAGGCGTTGGCGTTGGCGGTGCCGTTGACGAACGCCTTGGCGTCGCCGGTGATGATGCGCAGCAGGCGCGGCATCTCGGCGACCTTGCTGCGGGGGTTGCCCACGAAGTCCAGCGTCACTGCCTTGGGGGTGACGATCTCGCCGGCGTTGCCCTCGATGCCACCGCCCGGCGAGTTGGCGTCCTGTTCCTGCGTTCCGTTCTGGAGCCGGATCACGGGCCAGTAGTACGTGGACTTGTCGCCCTGGTCGACGCAGCTCGTCTCGGCGTTCGCCAGGTCCTCGTCGCTCGCGAAGGCGTCGTTGGACTGGTTGCCGATGTAGTCGTGGAAGTGGTGGGCGCCGTTGGAGACGCCGGGGGCCACGATGACGTTGTCGGAGTTGAACAGGCCGTTCTCGTTGACGCCGCAGCTGGTGGCGAAGGTGCCCCGGGAGGCTCCCTTCTGCGCAGCCGGGTTCGACACGTTCGGCTGGACGGACTTGATGTCCACGTAGTCCGCGGCGACCGGGCCGTTGCCCGCCTGTCCGCCGTTGCCCTGCTGGTCGCCGTTCCCGGGCTGCTGGTTGCCCTGGTCGGCGCCGTCCTGGTTGTCGCCGCCCTGTTCCTGGTCGCCGGCGTTGCCGTCCTCACCGGTGCCGTTGTCCGCGGCGCGCAGCGTGCAGGCGGCGAGGGAGTCCAGGCCTTCGGGCCGGTCTCCCACGCGGTCGACGGCGACGGCGATCCGCTCGATCGTCGCGGCCCGCTTGTCCTTGAGCGGATTCATGATCGCGCTGTCGGCGAACCCGGCGTCCTGCTGGACGGCCTGAGCCGACTCCTGCAGCCGCTGGTAGGCCTCGGCTATCTGCTGGTCGAGGAGCGCGAGTTCCTTCGCGACGTCCTCCCGTGCTCCTTCCGGCACGTCCGTCAGTTCGCTGCCGACATCCGGGCAGTCGATCGTGCCGGCCGGGGTGGACAGCGTCCGGGCGGGATCTGCTCCGCCGTCCTCGGTGGCCGAGGCATAGACGTTGGCCGCGACCAGGCCGCCGCCGCCCAACATCAGCGCGACCGCTGCAAAAGTCGCGCGCCGTGCGCCCGTGGGGCGTCTTCGCGTGCTGCGTCCCAAGGAAGTACTCCTACGCCTCGTGATCGGTCAGGGCATGAAAATCCCCCAGTCCAATACGGAGACGGGTCGCGTTGTGTTCAAACGCCTCACGGATTCACAGAAATTTCTCACAACGAGGGTAAACACCCTGGTCAGTGTGGGGTGTTGGGAGAGACTGCCGTTCAGGTCAGCCCATCAGACCGGCGGCGAGCGTGGCCCCGAGCTCCCAGCAGGCCTCGGTGTCCGCCTTGGTGGGCTCGCCCGTGACGGTCACCGGATTCGCCGCCCGGCGCCAGCCCAGGCCCGTCGTGATCGAATCGATCGCCCGTACCGCCCCGGTGACGTCGCTGCCACCGTGCACGTAGTAGCCGAAAGGCCGGCCCTGGGTCGCGTCCAGGCAGGGGTAGTAGACCTGGTCGAAGAAATGTTTGAGGGCTCCGGAGATGTAGCCGAGGTTCGCCGGGGTGGCGAGCAGGTAGCCGTCGGCGGCCAGCACGTCGGAGGCCGTGGCCGACAGTGCCGGCCGGCGCACGACCTCGACGTTCTCGATCTCCGGGGCCGTGGCACCGGAGATGAGGGCTTCGAGCATGGCCTGGCAGTTGGGCGAGGGCGTGTGATGCACGATCAGCAAGGTGGGCACATCCGAACCCTGCCGGGGTGCCCGTTCGTGACGCAACCCTGACGTGCGGAGTGTTGCCCTCAGTGCTCGGGGATGACGGTATTGACCCTGGCGACCGCGGCCGACAGATGCTCCTGAACCTCTTCGGGCAGCGCATCGCCCTTGACCGCGGTGACCAGGTCACCCGCCAAGGAGTGCAGTTTGGTGTTGGTGTTCTGGGAGGCCGTGACCAGTACCGTCCAGGCGTCCTCGGAGCTCAGGCTGAACGAGGCCATCAGGATTCCGCGGGCCAGGTCGATGGTGGGCCGGGTCTGCATCGCCCGGCGCAGTTGGGCGACTTCTATCCGCAGATCGTTATGGGCGCCCTCGGGCGCCTCCGGGTCCTGGGCGTACCCATCGACCGCGGCATGCCCGTCCGGGTCGAGCCGGCCGAACAGCGAGTGCGTGCCGGTCAGGGAGAGCAGGCGGTCGACTGCCGTACTGGTTGCGTGGATCGCGACCGTCTTGCCCTGCTCCAAGGCGAAGTGGCGCATGTTGAGCAGGATGTTGAGGGTCGAGCAGTCGCAGAAGGAGACACCCTCCAGATGCAGGTCGATGCCACGGACCGAGCGGTTCAGCGCTTCACGAAGGACGCCCTGGAGTCGCTCACTGCTGTCGAGGTCGAGCTCTCCGGAGACCTTCACCATGACCCTGTCGCCATCCGCGAGGACGGTGGTGACCAGCGGACACGACGAAGCCACCGCCGGTTCGCCGTCGTGGTTCACAGGGTCGGCAGCACCCCTGTTGGAGGGCTGTGCAGAGGACGCGAGCTCGGGCATGACCGCCTCTCTCTCAGCTACTCCCCGTCTCGCTCCAAGAGTGAACCCGAACCGCGGAACACGTCAACAGATACATGAAATTGAGTGCGTGTATTTGTATTCGTGAACGCCCAGCCCTACTCTTGGGGCATGGACGGAGTCCCTGAGCCGCACATCGGATGGACGTTTCTGACGAACCATGCCCGCGTCCTCGCGGCCATCGCCGACAACCCGAACGTGCGGATCCGGAACATCGCCGCGCACTGCCGGCTCACCGAGCGCGCTGTCCAGAAGATCATTTCCGACCTGGAGCAGGACGGTTATCTGTCCCACACCCGCGAGGGACGCACCAACACCTACCGGATCGAGGCCGGCAAGGTGCTGCGGCACCCCGCCGAGGCCGGACTGCCGGTGGCCGAACTGCTCTCGCTGCTCGTCCAGGCCGAGGCCGGCCACATCTCCGCCCCGGAGCAGCTCAGGACCGCGCGCCCGCGGATGCCCGTGGACGGCGGTTGACCCGCGGAGGGTGGATGGCTCGCGGACGGTGCCCGCTCCGCCGAGGGCTGACGACCGGCTGACGGCGCGTGCCCCACGAAAGGCACATTGTCCGCTGACGCGCTTGTCCCGCGGAAAGCGCATTGTCTGCCGGCGGCGCGTACCCCTGGAAGGGCGTATGACCTGCGGATGGCGTATGAGCTTCGGATGGCGCGTGCCCGGGTGCAGATGACATGACTCGGCCATGGCGGGCGGCCGGTCGCCTGACTCGGCCGCCCGGGAAGCACCCGGTGGCCCGGCCTCAGCACAGGACGCGCAGTGCTCCCGGCAGAACCCTGACCGTGACCGGCAAGGTGGCCTCCACCTCGCCGTCCGCGCCGTAGGGCACCTCACGGTCGGCCGCGATACGGATCTCCCTGCCCCGCAGGATCTGCACCTCGGGGCGACGCACGTGGGCGCCGGTCTTGAGTTCGTTCATCAGGGCGAAGAACAGCCGGCGCGGCGCCTCGCGGATCATCACGACGTCCAGCAGACCGTCGTCGACGCGGGCGTCGGGGGCGATCAGGCGGCCGGATCCGTAGTAGCCGGAGTTGGCGGCCACGACCGTGTAGCCGGTGTGCAGATGTTCCTGGCCGTCGACGGTGACGCGGTAGCGCGCGGGGCGCCAGGTGGTGACGGCGCGCAGGCCGCCCGCGTAGTAGGAGGCCGAGCCGCGCAGCAGCGTGGCCTCGTTGGCGTGGCGGTTGGCCAGGGCGTCGACGCCGGCGTACACGCTGCCGAGAACCACCGTGCGGTCGTGCACGGCCGACTCGACCTCGATCGTGTCGACCTGCCGGGGTTCGTTGTGGAGCAGTACCTCGGCGAGGGCGGCGGGCTCGGTGGGCAGGTTCAGCGCCCGGGCGAAGTCGTTGCCGCGGCCGGCGGGGACCAGGCCGAGCAGGGCTTCGGTGCCGCTGAGGGCCCCGCCGACACCGCCGGCGATTCCGTCGCCGCCGACGGCGAGCACCACCCGGCCCCGCTCCCCGGCGTCACGGGCCAGTTCCTGCGCGTGGGCCAGGCTGCGGCTGTACTCGGTTTCCAGGTCGGCCCCGGCCTCCCGCAGCGGCCTGGCCACGTTCAGCAGTGCGGCAGCTGAGGCGGATCCGCCCGCCGTGGGGTTGACGATGGCGGTGAACTGTCGCATCGGGGGTGCCTTTCGGGCCGACGGGAGGGTGCTGCCGGAGGCGGGCGGAGGAGGTGGATGAGCGGGAGGGGTGAAACGGTGCGGTGAGGTCAGTCGAGGGGCAGGAGGACCCCGGGGTTGAGCAGACCCTGCGGGTCCAGTCGGCGCTTCACCGCCTGCAGCGCCTCGATGCCGAGGGGGCCCGCCTCGCGGACGTACCAGTCGCGGTGGTCGGTGCCCACGCCGTGGTGGTGGCTGATGGTGCCGCCCGCGGCGAGGATCGCCTCGTTGGCTGCGTGCTTGGCCTTCTCCCAGTGCACCACCGGTTCGTCGCCCTGCGCCGAGACGACGGTGAAGTACAGCGAGGCACCGTTCTCGTAGACGTGGGAGATGTGGCACATGATCAGGGGCGGGGTGCCGGCCTCGGTGAGGGTGGTGGACAGGGCGTCGCGGACGGAGGCGTACAGCTCGGGCACGCGTGACCAGAAGGTCGCCGTCTCCAGCGTCTCGACGAACGCCCCGGCGTCCAGCAGGGAGTCCCGCAGGTAGGGGGCCGAATAGCGGCCGTGCGCCCAGCGCTGTCCGGGTTCCTCGCCCAGGGGGGTTCCGCCGCAGTCCCGAAGGACGGCCGACGCACGCTCCCGGCAGTACGAGGTGTCCTCGTCGGTGCCTTCGTAGCCGGCGATCGCCGTGCATCCCGGGGACTGCTGCCCGTCGACGGCGGCCCCGATGGCGTCGGGCTGGGCGAGGCCGATCAGCGTCTCGGTCTCGTCGGACAGTCGCAGCACCGTCGGGCGCGGGCCGTCCTGGGCGAGGCGGCGCAGCGCGGCGGCGCCCGCCTCGAAGGAGTCGAAGCGCCAGCCCTCGTACACGCGGGTCGCCGGCACGGGACGGATCCGCACGGTGACGGACGTGATGACGCCGAACGCGCCCTCCGAGCCGAGCACGAGCTGCCGCAGGTCGGGGCCGGCCGCCGAGCGAGGCGCGCGGCCCGTGTCGAGGGTGCCCTCGGGGGTGGCGACGGTCAGGCCCAGGACCATCTCGTCGAAGCGGCCGTAACCGGCGGACGCCTGGCCGCTGGAGCGGGCGGCGGCGAACCCGCCGATGGTGGCCCACTCGAAGGACTGGGGGAAGTGGCCGAGCGTGAATCCCTGTTCGGCCAGCAGCGCCTCGGCCTGCGGTGCGCGCAGCCCGGGCTGCAGGGTGGCGGTGCGGGAGACCGGGTCGAGGGCGAGCAACTGGTCCATGCGGCGCAGGTCCAGGGCGATGAAGGGGCCGCGCCGGGCGGGGGCGAGGCCGCCGACGACGGACGTACCGCCGCCGAACGGGACGACGGCCAGGCCGTGTTCGGCACAGGCGCGCACCGCCGCGAGCACGTCGTCGTGGCCGGCGGGGAGTACGACGGCCGCGGGGATGTCGTCGACTTCGCCTTCGCGCATGCGGAGCAGGTCGGGGGTGGACTTGCCGCGCGTGTGCCGGATGCGGCTCTCCGCGTCGGTGCGGACGTGCTCCTCGCCGCCGACCGCGGCGGACAGGGCCTGGAGTGCGGCGGGTTCGAGTCCCGGCTCGGGTACGGCGATGTCCGTCAGGGCGACCGCCTCGGCGGTGCGCGGCTTGACGCCGAGCCAGTCGCGCAGCAGCCCGGTCACGGTCTCGGGCAGCGGCGCCGCCTTGGCCGGGTCGCCCCAGCCGCTCCACAGCATGTCCATTGGCTGTTGTCCTCACCGGTCGATTCGAGCGATGCCGTGTCCCGGACGGCCCCGCAGGCGTTACACTGTGACACATGACGCCTATTCGTCACAACCACTCGGACAGCGACGCGGTGCTCGACGCGGTACGCGACTGCGTCCTGGCCGTCGGAGTCCGCCGTACGACGCTGACCGACGTGGCCCGCCGCGCGGGTGTCTCGCGGATGACGCTCTACAGACGGTGGCCCGATGTGCGCTCCCTGGTGGGCGACCTCATGACCCGGGAGTGGGTCGCGGTCGCCACCACGGCCATGCCCGAGCGGCGGCCCGGCACCGACGCGCGCGGTCTGATCGTCGACGGGCTCGTGACCGGGGTGGATGCCTTCCGCGCCCATCCGCTCTTCCGGAAGATCGTCGACGTCGATCCGGAACTGCTGCTCCCCTACGTCCTCGACCGCCGCGGCGCGAGCCAGCAGGCCCTTCTCGCCCTGCTGGCCGACGGCCTGCGCGAAGGCCACGCCGACGGGTCGGTACGCGCCGGCCATATCGAACGGCAGGCACGGGCCCTGCTGCTGATCGTCCAGTCCTTCACCCTGTCCCTGCGGACCATGACCGACGAGGACGACGCCGACCTGAGCAGTGAGGCCTTCCTGGCGGAACTGCGCAGCATCCTGGAAAGGACCCTCACGCCATGAGCCCCGCCACTCCCCCGGTTCCCGGATCGTCCCTGTCCGCCGCCCGGCGCTCACGCGAACTGGCCGAGGCCGTCGGCGGTCCGGCCGTGGACGTCCTGGTCGTCGGGCTGGGCGCGACGGGTGCCGGGGTCGCGCTGGACGCCGCGGCCCGCGGTCTGTCGGTGGTCGCCGTCGATGCCCACGACCTGGCCTTCGGCACCTCGCGCTTCAGCAGCAAGCTCATCCACGGCGGGCTGCGCTATCTCGCCTCGGCACAGCTCGACGTGGCCCACGAAAGCGCCGTGGAGCGCGGGGTGTTGATGGAGCGAACCGCACCGCATCTGGTGCGGGCCCAGCCCTTCGTACTGCCCCTCACCCCCCTGGTCTCCCGGGGCCAGTCCGCCCTGGCCTGGGCCGGATTCCGCGCCGGTGACACGCTGCGCCTGGCGGCCCGCACGGCCCGCGCCACCCTCCCCGCCCCGCGCCGGCTCTCCGCGGTGGAGACACGGCATCTCGCCCCGGCCCTGCGCACCCAGGGTCTGCGCGGCGGCCTGCTGTCCTGGGACGGGCGGCTCACCGACGACGCCCGACTGGTGACCGCGATCGCCCGCACCGCCGCCGCACGCGATGCACGCGTCCTGACCCGTGTCAGGGCTCTGGAACTCACCGCGTCCGGCGCCCGCATACGTGACGAACTCACCGGCGAGGAAGGCGAGATCAGGGCCCGCGCCGTGATCAACGCGTCCGGCGTCTGGGCGGGCGACCTGGTGGAGGGCATCCGGATCCGCCCCTCACGCGGCACCCACCTCGTCCTGCGCTCCGACCGCCTCGGCCCCCTGCCCGCAGGGCTGCACGTCCCGGTCCCCGGCGAGACCAACCGTTTCGTCCTTGTCCTGCCCCAGGGCGACGGCCGCGTCTATGTCGGGCTCACCGACGAGCCGGTCGAGGGCGACATCCCCGACGTTCCCGAGGTCCCCGAGACGGACATCGGCTTCCTCCTCGACGTCCTCGGCTCCGTCCTGGACCTGCCCGTCCAACGCGACGACGTCGTGGGCGCGTTCGCGGGCCTTCGCCCCCTGCTGGACACCACTCCGACGGCACGCTCCGGCGCGGCCCCGCGGACCGCCGACATCTCCCGTCGGCACGCGGTGGTGACCTCGCCGGACGGCGTGATCACCGTGGTCGGCGGCAAGCTCACCACCTACCGGCGCATGGCCCAGGACGCCGTCGACGCGGCCGTCACCGCACGCCGACTCACCGCGGGCCCCTCCCCCACGGCCACCCTGCCCCTCGTCGGCGCCGCGTCACCGGCCACCCTCGGTTCCCTCCAGGCACCGCACCGCCTCATCCAGCGCTACGGCACCGAGGCTCCGGCCATCCACGCGCTCGCCGCCCAGGATCCCCGCCTGGCCGAACCCGTGCTGCCGGGGCATCCCGTCACCAACGCCGAACTGCTGTGGGCCGTGCGCCACGAAGGCGCTCTGGACGAGGCCGACCTGCTGGACCGGCGTACCCGGATCGGGCTGGTGCCGGCCGATCGTGCGGCGGCGCTGGAGGCCGTGCGCCGGGTCTGGTCCGACGTGTCCGCCTGAGGACGCGGTACGTCAGGCGCCGGTCCGCCGAAGCCGCCACACGTGGTCGTCCCGGAAGCCCTCCAGCCCCTCGGGTGACTCGCTCGGCTTGCGTACCGTCTCCAGCGTCTCCACGCTCCAGCCGGCCTCCGGCAGGGCGAGTTCGTCGAGGACACCCTGCGGGGTGGGGAACTCCGCGTCGAAGGGCGGCTCGGTCTGCCAGGACGGCCAGCCGGCGTGCATGACGATCAGCAAGGTGCCGCCCACCGCGACCGCCGCTGCGGCCTGCCGCAGAACGCGCTGCTGGTCCAGGGCGACCGGTGACTGCAGGAACTGCGCGTTCACCAGGTCGAAGGAGCCCTCGGGGAACGTCTCTCCCAGCACGTGCCGTTCCCAGGACGTTCGGTCGCTCACGCCTGCGTCGGCGGCGTGCAGGGAGGCGCGTTCCAGAGCCGTGTGCGCGATGTCGACGCCGGTGACCCGCCAGCCGCGTGAGGCCAGCCACACCGCGTCGCCTCCTTCGCCGCATCCGAGGTCGAGCGCGCTGCCGGTTGCGAGGTCGGCGGCCTCACGCACGAGCAGCGCGTTGGGGCGGCCGCTCCACAGACGCCCGTCGCGGTCGCGGTAGCGGGCCTCCCAGAACTCGGCGGCCTGCACTGCGGATGTCTCGGTCATGGCGCCTCCCGTATGCACAGATGTCGTGGTGGGACACGAGCAGCGCGAGGCTTCCCGGTCCACGCTGACGAAGCCTGCGGGAGGCCTTGGCGGGAGACAAACAGTGTTGCCGGTTCAGCAAAGCCAGGGGTGAGCGACCACAGAACTACGACCTTGGTCCCGGTGCACCTGAGCCCGCGGCCCGATCTACCGGACCCGCGCTCCGCCTAGCCTCACACCATGCGTATCGGACTACTTGGCACCGGCAACGTCGCACGAGCACTGGCCCATGGATGGAGTGCCGCAGGGCACGACGTATTACTGGGTTCACGCAACCCGAAGGAACGCACGGACCTCGGCCTCCCCGTGGCGGGCTTGAGCGAGACGGCGGCCCACGCGGAGGTTCTGGTCAACGCCACCCCCGGGACCGTCTCCGTGGAACTGCTGCACTCGATCGGGGCACCGGCGC
This sequence comes from Streptomyces sp. NPDC055013, assembly GCF_053608645.1. Classification (NCBI taxonomy): domain Bacteria; kingdom Bacillati; phylum Actinomycetota; class Actinomycetes; order Kitasatosporales; family Streptomycetaceae; genus Streptomyces; species Streptomyces sp. NPDC055013. The sequence goes on along the minus strand of NZ_JBSGVW010000015.1, from coordinate 101,750 downwards.
TGGCCGGCACCTTGCTGATCGATGTCGGGGTCGGCCTCAGCGACGACTACAGCGAACTCTCCCATCCCAACAGCAGCCTGGGTGAACAGATCCAGGAGGCCTTCCCCCTGACCCCCGTCGTCAAGACACTGTGCACCATGGACGCCACCGTGATGATCGCGCCGAACGATCTCGAGGGCGCGAGCACCGTCTTCCTCTCCGGCGACGACGCCGAGGCCAAGCGGACCACCGGCCGACTGCTCACCGACCTCGGCTGGGCCCCGTCGTCCCAACTCGACATCGGCGGCATCCGCACCGCGCGCGGACAGGAGCACTTCGCGTTGCTCTTCATGGGGATCGCGGGCGGCGTGGGCGCGCACATGTTCAACATCAAGGTGGTCACCCGCGCCGCCGTCGAGTAGGTCACTCCTCCGGCGCCTCCAGCCAGAAGCCCGCGCGCGTGCGCCAGAGGTCGAGGAGTGCGGTGTCGCCCTCGGTTTCGACGGCGGGTGCCGGCCGGCGGTAGAAGTACAGGAGGAGGTCGGTCACGGGGCCGCGTGCGGTCGCGGTGGCGTCGCCGGGTCCGGGGTGCCAGACGGGGTGCCTGCCCGTGAGATCGACGAGCCATTCTCCGGCGTCGGTCGCGTCGAAGTGGAGCCTACGGTCCGGGCCGAGCAGGTCGGGCAGGTCCGGACCCGGCTCGAACGCCTCGGGGAACGTCGAGAACTCCAGCCATTCCTGCACCGCGTCGACGGCGAGGTCGCCATCGAGCGCGAACTCCGCCCCCGTCGCCAGGGCGGCGTCGGCCCGGTGCAGGGCGGTCTCGTAGGTCATGCGCCGGGCCCAGAACACCACCGGCGCCGACCGCTCGTCGGACGGGTTCCACGCCTGCGCGGCGGGGCCGGCTGCACGGAGGGCGGTACTGAGCCGTGCCGCGCCTTCGGCGAGCCACGGGAGCAGGAACTCCTCGACCTCTTGGGTGTACGGGGTCAGGTCGTTCACGCCGTCGTCGGGGATCGGACCGGTGGCGCGGGTCCGTACGATCTCCTCGGGCCAACGATGGTCGCCGCCCACGTGCCGCAGCAGCTGGCCGAGATTCCAGCCGGGGCACGAGAGCACCGGGGAGTCCATCGCCGCGCCGCGCACATGGGCGGTGAGCTGCTCGGTCTGGGAGACGATCGCGTCGCAGTAACGGTCGAAGGTCAGCGAGGTCATCGCCTCATGATGCCGCAGGGCCGGAATCCGATTTGTCAGTGGTCTCGGATACTGTGTGCCGCCTGAGCAAGATCAGAAAAAGCAGGATCGGGTGGGGAGAGCACGATGTTGGTGGGGGCGGGACAGGTACGGCGCCGACTGGCGCAGGTGGCGTTGCTGGCAGGGGTGCTGACGGGCTGTTCGGGGGCGGCCGAGGACGACCCGAAGGCGTCGGCGAGCGCATCGACGGCTGCGTCCGCGTCGGCCGAGGCGGCGAGTGACGGTGATACGGCGGTGAAGCGCGGCGGCACCATCGGCCCCGCCGGATCGGACTGCGAGCTCCCGGTCACCTTCGACATCGCCCAGTACTGGGAGGCGGAGGCCGTCGACGCCGGGACGGAGAAGGACGAGGCGGGTGGCAGTAAGGGGGGCGGTGACTCCGAGAACAGCGAGCTGGCCCAGGAGATCGCCGACGCGCTGCTGCACCAGGGCACCGTCACGGCCGCCTGCGAGGTGGACGCCAAGCCCGCGGGGAACATCGGCTTCCTGCGCATCTGGACGGGCGAGCCGGGTGACGACGACGCACGCACCGTGCTGGAGGCCTTCCTGGCCGACGAGAACGGCGTGAGCAAGGCGAAGTACAGCGCGTTCAAGGCGGGCGGTCTCGCCGGTGCCGAGGTGAAGTACCTCGTCACGAGCAAGCTCCTGGAGGAGACGAAGGAGGAGACCGCCCTGGCCGTCACCACCGAGAAGGGGCCGGTCGTCATACACCTCGGCGGGATGGACACCGAGGAGCACCGGGCGATGCTGCCGGCGTACGAACTGGCCAAGAAGACGCTGCGGGTCGGCTGAACGACGGGTGTGTCCGGCGCGGCTGAGAGCCGCCGCGCCGGACGCCGGTCCTGAGCCCGTCCGGTGCCGGTTCGAAGCCGGTCCCGAGGGTCAGGAAGCCGTACAGGTACCGACCACCGGGGCCGCGTCGGTGCCGTTCTTCATGACCGTGAAGCCGAAGCTCGTCGACGCTCCGGCGGCCAGGGTGCCGTTGCCGTTCGGCCTCATCGTCATGACGTTGCCGCTGGTGTCCCAGCTGGGTGTGCCGTTCCAGGTTGCGGAGACCTGCTGCGGGGGTGTCACGGTGACGGCCGCGGTCCAGTTGCTGATCCCTGAACTCCCCGCGGTGATGGTGACCTTGCCGTTGAAGCGGTCACTCCATTCCTCGGCCTTGCTGTAAGTAGCCGTGCAGGCGGTGCCGGGAGTGCCGCCGCCGGAGGAGCCGCCGAGCGCGGTCAGGACCGCGTTGTACGCCGGCTTCTTGTTGTAGTTGCCGTCGAACAGCAGGGGCGTTCCACTGGCGCGCCAGGAGTACTTGTCGGTGACGCCCCAGACGGTGATGCCGGTACAGCGCGAGACGGCCAGGCAGGCCCGCGTCACATTGGTGTAGCTGTTGGCCTGTGCCGTGCCCGAGCCCTCGATGTCCAGCTCGGTGATCTGCACGTCGACGCCGAGGTCGGCGAAGCGCTGCAGGTTCGTCTGGTAGTCGGACGGGACCGGGGAGGCGCTGTTGAAGTGAGACTGGAAGCCGACGCAGTCGATCGGTACGCCGCGGGACTTGAAGTCCCTGACCAGGTTGTAGACGGCATTGCTCTTCGCGTTGACGCCGTCGGTGTTGTAGTCGTTGTAGCAGAGCCTGGCGGCGGGGTCTGCGGCGCGGGCGGTGCGGAACGCCTCCTCGATGAAGCCGTTGCCCAGCTTGTCCTGGAAGGGCGAGCTGCGCCGGGCGCCGCTGCTGCCGTCCTGGAAGGCCTCGTTGACGACATCCCAGGAGTGGATCTTGCCCTTGTAGTGCTGCATGACCTGGGTGATGTGGTTGTTCATCGCCGATCTGAGGTCGGCGGTGCCGAGTCCCGCGACCCAGCTCGGTAACTGGGAGTGCCAGACCAGGGTGTGCCCGCGGACCTTCATGCCCCGGCTCTGTGCGTGGTTCACGATCTGGTCGGCGGAGCCGAAGGTGAAGGTGCCGCGGGTGCGCTCGACGGCGTCCCACTTCATCTCGTTCTCCGGCGTCACCGAGTTGAACTCGGTGTTGAGCGTCGAGGCGTACGGGGCTTCGCCCAAGTGGTTCGCGGCGACGGCGGCGCCGAAGTAGCGGCCCTTCTCGGCTGCCGCGGCGCCGAGGGTGCCGGCGGCCTCGGCGGTACCCGCTAGGGCGGTGACACCGCCGGCGGCGAGCAGGCCCGCCATGCCGAGGGCCAGTGCGGTGCGGGTGCGCGAGCGGCGAGGGCGCCGCTCGGGAGGCGGGTCGATGGATGTGCTGGTCACCATCTCGTCTCCTTCCCAGGGCTTCGAAAGTTTCGGACTGATTTCCGAATTTCGCGGCAGACCCTAGGAGCGACACCCCTTGCCGTCAACAGACTGCACATCCACCGGCCCCAGTTGGCTCAAGAGAGCCCCTCTGCGACACTCTTCGGCAGTTCGAAAGTTTCGGGCTGCTCTACGAGCCCTCGCCGGTGTAGAACGCGATCGTCGCCGCCGTCGTGGCCGCCACGACCTGTCCGTCGGCGCCCGAGGCGGTGTAGGCCTCTCCCCACAGCTCGCCGGACCGGGTCGCGTACGCCTTGCCCTCGTCCGAGAGCTGCCAGGCCTCGGACTCCTCCTTGCTCATCCCACCGCCGGCGAGGTGCATGGCGAGGCCCAGCAGCCCGAGGTCCCAGCCGATGCCCACGGCTCCCGGTCCGAACCGGTCCCAGAACTCGTCCGGGACGACCGCCACGTGCTCAAGCTCCAGCACCGTGCGCTCCTCGCCCTCCGGCGTGATCCGCACCTCGACCTCACTGAACCCCGGGTCGGGCCCGTACAGCCAGCTCACGCGCAGCCATGTGGGCTCCTCGCATTCGAGGATCTCGCCACCGGCGTTGCCCTCCAGCTGGTAGCGCCCGCCGACCTTGAACTCCCCGCTGACGGGCAGGAACCAGCGGCTGATCCGCTCGGGCGACGTCACCGCGTCCCACACGTCGGTCAACTCGGCGTCGTACGTGCGCCGCAGCAGCACCGTGCGGGCCTCGCCCGCCTCGACCTGCCGTGCAGCGACCTGCCGGTGCAGGCGGTTCAGCTCGTCGACGATCTCACTCATCCCCGGTCGCTTCCTTTCTCAGCCTGCGCTCACGCCTGCCTCGCGCGAGTTCCGCCCCGAGGGCGTCGAGCCGTTGTTCCCAGAAGCCGCGGAACCTCTCCAGCCATGCGTCCACCTCGCGAAGCGGCGCGGCGTCGACGGCGTACAGCCGGCGCGTGCCCTCGGCTCGCACGGACGCGAAGCCGCTCTCGCGCAGCACCCGCAGGTGCTGCGACACGGCCGGTTGGGAGATTCCGAACTCGTCCTGGATCACGGCACCGATGTCGCCCGATGCCTGCTCGCCGGTCGCGAGCAGCTCCAATATCCGGCGCCTGACCGGATCACCCAGCACATCGAATGCGTGCACGGCTTCACTATGCCGGCGACTGCTTATATAAGGCAAGACTTAAACAACGGGCCTGGCCGGGCCGGGGCCCGAGCGGGGCGTCCGGGGCGTCCGCCTGCCCCGCGCCCTCCCGACTATCCCCGGTCGGTGAGGAACCCGTCGAGTGCCGCGGTCAGTTCGGCCGGCTTCTCCACCGGCAGTTCGTGGCCGGCATCAAGGACCCGGATCACCGCGTCGGGGTAGGCCTTCGCCATCCGCAGCATCTGCGCGAGCGGCAACTGGATGTCGTGGTAGCCGTGCACCATCAGGGTGGGCGTGCGTATCTCGCCGACCCTGTCCAGCACATCGAAGGCACGCATGGCGCCGTAGAGCGTCATGACGACTTCGCGGGGGGTGTCGGCGGAGGAGCGGATGTACTCGCGGATCTCCTCGCGCGGGTAGCCGGGGGCGAAGGCGCGCTGGATGTTGGTGGCGACGAACAGCTGGAAGGGGGCGAGCGTCGAGGCGGCCATCAGCAGGGCGCGGCCACGGCTGTAGGCCATCCTGCCGATGGAGTTCACCAGCACCATGCGCTCGACCCGTTCCGGGTGGGCGAGGGTGATGGTCTGGGCGATCATGCCGCCCATCGAGTGGCCGGTGATCGCGAACCGCTCGATCTCGAGGTGGTCGAGGAGGGCGAGCACGTCCTTGGCCAGGTCGTCGATCGTGCGCGCACCCGCCCCGCTGCTCTCGCCGTGCCCGCGCAGGTCGAGCCGGACGACGCGCCGCTTCTCGGCGAAGTGGGCCACCTGGTGGTCCCAGCGATGCCGGTTCGCCGTCCAGCCGTGGACGAACACCAGGGGCACACCCGAGCCCTCGCGGGGACCCTCGTCGTCGTACGTCAGCGTCGCGCCGTCGACTTCGAGCTGCGACATGGGTGGCCTCCTGGGATACGGCGGGAAGGGTCTGGTTACTGATCGGTACGGTAACCGGCGTCGTGGCCTGCCGTCACCGCCGTTCGTCCAGGAAATCGAGGATGTGCCCGAACACGTCGAGGGCCGCTCCCCTGCCGAGGAACGTGTCCAGGTGGCCGTAGCCGGGGATCTCGGTGTAGGTCACGTCCAGTTGCGGCCGGCGGTGGGCGAGGACGTCGCGGCACAGCTCCTGGGAGTCGAGCCACAGGTCGTTCTCGCTGCCCGCCAGGAGCAGGACGGGGGCGTCGATGCGGGCAGCCGCGTCCAGGGCGTTCTGCGGGAGGGCCCGGTAGCGCTGGTCGGTGTCGTGCCAGCGGACGACGGTGCGGGCCAGTTCGATGCGACGCAGGTGCGGCAGGATCCACAGCGGGGCGGGGCCGAGGAGGTCGGCGAGGCGGTTGTGGGTCGTGTCGGTCAGGTGCTCGTGCACGAACAGGGAAGCCCCGGTTCCCCAGGCCGAGTTGTGCAGGATCTGGCAGGTGGGGTCCGGGCAGGTCGCCTTGCGGGAGGCGAGGGCGAACAGCGGGGTGTACTTCGACCGCAGGCCGACCTTGCGGAAGTCGACCGGGATGTGGTCGATCCGGGACTTCAGCAGCTCCCCGGCCAGCGTCATGCGCAGGGAGGTGCGGCCCGCGAGCTTCGGCGTGAGGAACACGCCCTGGGACACCACGCCGGCAAGTCCGGGGACCAGGCCCGCCGTCATGCTCAGGGAGAGGGTGAGGGAGCCGATGCAGTGGGCGACGGCGAACAGGGGGCTCTCGCCGACGCGGGTGCGGATGTGGCGGACGGCCTCGGGGATGTCGTACAGGGCGACATCGTCGTAGGTGTACCGGCGGCCCGTCTCGTTGTACGGGAGGCGGCAGCTGCCCCGCCAGTCGAGCAGCCAGGGCTCGTAGCCCTCGTCCAGCAGGACGTCGACCAGGTTGCGGGTCTCGGGCAGCAGGAACATGTCGGCCGAGGCGGTGTGTCCGTGCAGGAGCAGCACGGCGGGGCGGCCCCGGTCGCCGGTGTCGATGCGGGTCAGGCCGAGGCGTACGCCGTCGCTGGTGTGGAACGGGATCTCCTCGACCCTGGCCGGGTCGAGGCGGTGCTGGAGGGGGCGCAGGGTCGTGGTGGTCCTGACCTTGCGCAGGGCCGGCCTGGCGGGCCTGGGGTTCGTCGTCCGGAAGATCATCGGTGGTGCTCCGTGGGGGTCTGGGTGCGGCGCAGGTCGAGCAGGTCCGCGGCGGCGCGGGCGAAGGGCCCGAGCAGGCCGCGGCCCATCTCCAGGCCGAACCAGGCGAGCCAGGTCAGCTTGGCGGCGCGTTTCTCCTGGCTGGTGAGGCGCGGATCGACCTTGATGCCGTCGATCTGGTCGCGCACGTAGGAGTCCGCGGGGACGACGACCTCGCCGGCCAGGCTCGCCGGTTCGCCCTCGCGGCCGAGCTCCACGGTGAGGGCCCGGGTCTGGCGCCAGACGTCGCGGCGGGCGCGGGCGTACTTGTGGCCCTCCAGCCACCAGCGGCCACCGTCGGCGTCCGTCAACTCCATTCGGTAGCGCAGGAGTTGGTGGCGCAGGCCGTGGCGGTGCGGGATGCCTTCCTCGGGGCGGACCCAGATGTCGCCGCGTTCCACGGCCAGCGGCTCGGGGTGCACGGCCGGGCAGGTGACCTGGCCGCGTACGTCGACGCGACGGTCCGTCACCAGCTGGTGCATGCTCGCGATGGAGAGGGTCAGGGACATCGCACAAGGGGTGTCGGGCGCGGCTCCGGCGGGGCCGACGCCGCCCTCGGTGGTTTCGTCGAACCAGAGGTAGGGCTGGTCGTCCTTGTGCGGGAGGCGGGCCAGACCGTCGCCGGCGAGGCGTTCGAACGTCTTCAGCTGGGCGCGGGCGTCGTAACGGGCGGCCGGCTGGAGTCCGAGTGCCTCGACCAGTGCCGTGGTGCGGTCGGCGACGGCGGCCGGGCCCTTCAGGGTGGCCTCGCACAGCTTCAGGGCGGTAGGGCTCTGCAACACGCGGGTGAGGAAGGCCAGTTCGGGGACCGGGTCGGCCTGCAGCCGGGCCAGAGCGTCGGTGCGCCACTCGTCCCAGTCCTGCACGCGGACGTGCATACCGCCGAGCGCCATGTCCTGCACGACGTCGTCGAGGGTGTTGGGGACACCGGTGAGGTTGTAGTCGAAGCCCCAGGCGTCGGGTTCGCAGACGGCGGCGACCGCGACGCGGCTGACCCAGTCGACCGGGGCGGCGTTGAGGTAGCGGAACGCGGGGACGGTGCGGAACCGGCCGAAGGCCGAGATGAGGCCGCTGCTGAGGTCCTGGGGGTTGTAGGCGCCGGTCCTGCTGTGGCCGCCGATTCCGCCGGGGCGCAGCGCGGTGACGACCAGGCCGTGGTCGCGGGCCCGGCGCAGGGCGACCTCCGCGGCCCACTTGGTCTGGTCGTAGCCGGCGATCAGGCGGTCGATGTGCGCGAAGGGGTCGTCCTCGCCCATGGAGGGGATGCCGACCTCGTTGAAGACGGCGATCGAGGAGATGTGGTGCAGGGGCTTGGGGCGCCCGGTCGCTGCGAGTTCGGCCAGGGTGAGGGCGCCGAGGACGTTGCTGCTGCGCAGGGACTGGTACCCGCGCAGGAAGTCCACGGCGGCCGCGACGCCGACGACGCTGTCCAGCTCCTGGGCGAGAGTGTTCCAGAGGTCGTCGGACAGGCCCAGGTGGGGCTGGCGCATGTCGCCGGGGAGGACGGTGATGCGGCGGCGGACTTCCGACGACCAGGGCAGCGAGTAGCTCTTGAGAGCGTCGCCGAGCCGGGAGGTGGCCGCCTCCTCGTCGGCGGCCCGGACCAGGCAGTAGACGTGGGCGTCGCTGTGGCGCAGCAGGTCCAGGAGCATATGGCTGCCGAGGAAGCCGGTGGCTCCGGTCAGCAGGATGCGGCGGGGCGGGAGCGGGTCGGGCGAGGCGGTGAAGGGGAGACGGTCGGCGAGGGCCAGGTCGGCGAGGATCTGGGTGAGGTCCTCGGGGCGGGCCGTGGCGTCCGAGGGGGTGGGGCGGGCAAGGGTCGGGAGGGGCGGAGGGGCGGTCACGGCCGGGGGCGAGGCGGCGGCTGCCGGGGGCTGAACCCGGACCGCCACAGGTGCGGGCGCTTGCGGTACGGCGGCTGCCGCTACGGCGGTTCCCGCTACGACCGTTTCCGGTCCGACGCCCGGGGCCCCGTTGCTGCTCCCGAACCCCCGCCTTGCCAGGCTGATCGGCCGGGCGTCGGCGAACACCTCGTCCAGGTCGATCTCCATGCCCAACTCGTTCTCCAGCGCGGCGACGAGCTCCACGGCATTGACGGAGGTACCCCCGGCGTCGAAGAAGTCGGCGTCGGGCGACAGCAGGCCTGCGGGGACGTAACGGCCGGCGACGGCTGCGACGGCGGCCGCAAGGGTCTCCACGTCACGCGGCGTGGCGCTGCCGGTGTCGGTGCCGGACGGCGCCACCGCGCTGCTCGGTACCGTCTGCTGCGGAGTTGAAGGTCCCGCGGTCTCCGGCTGCGTGGGCGGCGTGGCCGATCGCGCGAGCCTGGCCAGCAGGTCGGTCACGGACAGACCGAGACCACCCCGCTCTATCTCCTCCGCGGTCGCCCGCTGTTCGGCGGCTGCCGACACGTTCTCGTTCACCTCACGCATGAGAGCCCTTCACGGTGTTGCCCTGCCCCTTGATCGGTACTGACCGGCCGGTTGCCGGCCGTCACTGCCTCCGCCACGAGCGGAACGCCCGCAGGTGTTCCGGCGTGACCACGGTCTCCAGTCGGTCGTCGTCCTGGTCACCGCCGCCCAGCGCCGACAGCAGACGGCGGGCCGGGGTGTTGCGCGGCGTGCGCTCCGCCGTGAGGCGGACCTTGGCGCAGTCCAGTTCCTCGGCGCGGTCGGCCAGCCATTGCAGCAGCCGCTCCTCCACGCCCCGGCCGAGTGCACGGCAGCTCATCAGCCAGGCCAGGACATCGAGTCGGTCACCCCGGCGCTGCACCGCGAGTAGGCCGATCTGGCCGTAGTCGCCGAACCTGTCACGGGCCGCAGCCGTCCAGACCTCACCGCGTTCGCGCCACCGGGCGACATCGCCGCCGTCGGTGGAGCGGGCACGGAGGGTGAACTGGTTGGTGCGGGCGACGAGTTGCTCCGCGCGCTGGACATCGGCGTCGGCCAGGGCCCGGATGTCGACCTCCAGGCCCAGCTGGTCCAGGAACTCCTCGAAGCTCGCCTGTTCGCGGACGGCGTCCCGCTCCCGCTCCTGCTCGTAGAACCGCGCCCGCAGCCCGTCCTCGGCCGTCGCGGCGGCAGGGACCAGCGGCCACAACCTGCGCAAGAACTCCGGGAGTTCGGCGACCGGGGGGCAGGTCACCGACAGTACCTGCGGCAGCGCCGAGCGCATCCTTGCGATCTCGGCCGGGTTGTCGTCGAGGAACAGGAAGCTGTCCAGGCCCAGGTTGAGCGTCCGCGCCACGTCCGCGAGGCGAGTCGGCTTCGGCCCCCAGGCCGCGGAGAGCACGCTGAAGTGCTCGGCCTTCAACGGGCTGTCCGGGCGGTCCAGTACGGCGCGGACCGTGTCCTCGTCGTTGTTGCTGACCAGGACGAGCAGTGCGCCCGCCGCGCGCCACTGCAGCAACCGGCGCGCCAGCAGGTCTCGCGGCCCGGTCAGGTCCACGGCCTCGGGGCCGGTCTCCCCGGCCACGCCGCCCCACAGGGTCTCGTCACCGTCGACTGCGATCACCTTCGGCGCCGGGCGCCGGACCGCCCGTACGACCTCGGCGAGGCGGAGCGCCACGGCCGCCTGGAAGTGCGGGGTGAACGGGAGGTGGGCCAAGCGCTCGGTGCGCTCGTCGAAGCGTTCCTCGACGGGATGGTGGCGGGTCCACTCGTCGGGGCCGAGCACCACGATGCCGGGCACCTCCGCCACCTCGGCGGCGATCTCCTCTTCCCACCGCCGCAAGCGGTCCTCACTCTGCGCGGCGGGCAGGAAGCCGACGATCAGCGGCTTGCGGGTGCGCTCGGCCACGGCACGCAGGGCGGCCGGGTAGGCGGTGCGCAGTTCGGCCAGCAGGGCGTCGTCGACGGGGCCGAAGCGTTGCAGGTCCGTCGCCCGCAGGAGCACGACGCCCGCCGTCGTGCCGGGGTCGGCGAACACGCCGGACGGGTCGCGCAGACTCGCCGGCACGTGGTGGTACGGGGCCTCGGCGACGGTCGTCACGCTTCCGTCCCGTACCGACTCGTTGACCGCCGTTTCGCACATCGGCGGCAGGTTGCCGAGGGCGAAGGTGGCGGCGAGGGCGAGGGTGTGGATATGGGCCGGCGCCGGTGTCGTACGAACCGGCCCCGTCGCGTCCTGCGCCGTCTCCGCGAGCAGACGCACCAGCGCCTCCCCCAGCTGGGCAACGGTCACCGCGTCCAGGATGTCGAGGTTGTGGTCGAGGCGGATCCGGCCCGCGTCCGGCGTCATGGTGACCATGAGGTCGAGGTCGGAGTAGCCCGTGCCCGCCGGCAGCACCTCCAGGCCGGTCAACCCGCCCGCGGCGCGTACGTAGTTGAAGTACACCTCCACCAGCGGCGCGTTCGCGCGGTACAGGCCCTGCTGGGCGAGCACCGGCAGTACGTCGGAGAACATCGCGCCCTTGGTCAGGACCCGCTGCAGCCGCCCGTCGGTGCGGCGCAGCACCTCCTCGACGCGCTCGCCCGCATTGGCCTCGGCCGGGAAGGGCACCGGCACGCCGAAGAAGCCCAGGGCGTCGTACGCGTCGGCGTGGATGCGGGTGTCGACGGGCACGGCGAGGACGAAGCGTTCGAGCTCGCGCTTCCTGGCCAGCAGGACCGTCAGGGTGCCGAGGCAGAAGGCGGCCGGGGTCACGGCCAGACGGCTCGCGGCGGCCGAGATGCGGTCCATGAGCCCGTCGGGGATGGGCACGGTGACGCTGCCGGCGCGGTACGAGCGGGTGTCGGGCCGCGACCGGCTGAGGGTGAGGTCGAGGCGTGCGCTGCCTTGGAAGGCCTCGCGCCACTCGGCGGATTCGGCCCGGGCGTCGGCTCGGCTCCCGTCCCTCCCGTCGCCGCTCCCGTCGGCTTGCTCGCCCGTCTGCTGGGCCTCGATCAGCAGCGCGATGTCCCGGTTGGTGACCGTGCCGCCGAGCACGTCGCCGGACAGCTCGGCGTCGATCTCGCTCGCCACCAGCAAGAGCGACTGCAGGTCACTGACCGCGTGGTGAGCGCCGTACACCAGCGTCTGACCGCGCTCGCCGCCATCCAGCAGCTCGAAGCGCCACAGCGGCGCGACGGTCAGGTCGAACGGTGGTTCGAGGAGCTCACGCAGCCGGTCGGCGGCGTCGAAGGAGACCTCGTCCGGGACGACCGTCCACCGCAGCAGCGGTTCCGGCAGTTCACGGTGCACCCGCAGCTCGCGCCCGCCTTCGCTCGCGGTGACGATGGCGGTGCGCAGGGCCGCGTGCCGTGCGGTGAGGCGGGCGAGGACGGCGGTCAGTGTCTCGGGGGTGGTCGGCGTGGTGAGGCGCACAGCGAGGCCGACGGCGTGGGCCGCGTCCGGCATGCCGGGCTGGGCGCTGCGCAGCAGCCGTACGACGTCGCGGGTCGCGGGGTGCAGTTCGGTCGCCGGTACCTCGGTGAGGTGCTGCGGCTCGTCGTCCTGTGCCGTGGTGCGCCGTTCGGGCAGCGCCGTGCTCAGGGCCTGGGCGAGGCCGCGCATGTCGGCGGCCGAGAAGACGGTGGCTGCGGGGAGTTCGACGCCGAGTTCACGGGCGAAGGCGTTGCGCAGCCGCACCAGCATGAGGGAGTCGAGGCCGAGTTCCTTCAGGGCCGTGGTGGCGGAGACCTGGACCGCGCCGCCGGCGACCTCGCCGACCCTGGCGCGTACGTATGCCTCCAGGCGTACGGTCCGCTCGGTGTCGGTCGTCGCCGCGAACACCTTCTTGACCAGGTCGTCCGTGCCGGGCGTACCGGTGGGGACGGTGACCAGGTCGGCCAGGATGGGGCGGGTGCGGGCCGCGTCCGGGTCGAGGGACAGCAACTCCCAGTCCAGGACCATGGGGGCGAGCTGACGGCGGGCGGTGCCGAGCACGCGCTCGAAGAGCTCGCCGCCGTCCTGCGCCGAGAAGGCGACCAGACCCGAGCGGCCGGTCTCCGCCTCGCGCACGCCGGACTCGGACACCATGCCCACTCCGGACCAGGCACCCCAGTCCAGGCTGAGGGCACGACGGTCCGTGCGGGAGAGGTGGTGCGCCCAGGCATCGAGGAAGGCGTTCGCCGCCGAGTACGGGCTCTGCCCGGCCGAGCCGAGCAGACCGGCCGCCGACGCGAACAGTACGAAGTCCGCCGCTTCCGGGGTCAGTTCGGAGAGCAGCGCGGTGCCCAGGACCTTGGGGCCGAGGACGCGCAGGACGCGCTCGTCGGTCAGGTTGCCGATGGTGGCGTCGTCCAGGACACCGGCCGCGTGCACGACCCCGGTGATCGGGCCGAGTGCGTGTCGTACGGCGTCCAGGGCGGCGGCCAGTCCGTCGCGGTCGGCGACGTCCGCGCGCGCCAAGTGCACGGTCACACCCCGCTCTTCGAGTCCCTGGATCCACCCCATGGCGTCCGCGGCAGGCGCGCTCCGGCTCATCAGGGCCAGCCGGCGGGCGCCGCGACGGACCAGGCGCTCGGTGACGACCCGCCCGAGACCACCCAGGCCGCCGGTGATCAGATACACGCCGTCCGGGGCGGTGGCCCCGTGCCCGGCGTCGTCCGGGCGGGTGCGGGTCAGGCGGGGCACCAGTCGCTCGGTCTCGCGCAGTGCGACGAGCCGTTCGTCGTCGGCGTGCCGCAGCTGGGTCCACAGGGCGTCGACGCCGTCCTTCGGAGGGAGATCGATGAGGGTGGTCCTCAGCTCCGGGTGTTCCTGGGCCGCGGCGAGGCCGAAGCCCCAGGCGAGTGCCTGCTGAGGGTGCGTCACCTGCGTGCTGTCACCGGCGGCTTGGCTGCCTCGCACGACGACGAAGAGCCGGGGCGCCGGCCCCTGCGCCCGCTCGGCGAACGTGCGCACCACATGGAGGGTGCTCAGGCAGCACAGCCGCGCCGCCACCTCGGCGGTACCGACGTCCTCGATCGCGGGCGCGTCGAGTGCGGTCAACTGGACGACACGTTCGGGTGTTTCGTTCGCGAAGGCCTCGTCGAGGAGGCGGCGCAGATGCTGTGGGTCGGCAGGGTCGAGGACGTAGCGGCCGGGGCCCTCGGCGGCGAACTCCTCACCCCTGCGGGCGATCACAAACGGCACCGAGGTGCCCAGCCGCTCGACGAGTTGGGCCGCTACGCCCGACTCGTCGGCCAGGATCAGCCACCTGCCCTGCGCAGGGGGCTCGTTGGCGATCGGGCGGGGCTGCCAGCGAGTCTCGAACAGCGCGCCGTCCAGCGGCGAGAGCGCGGCCAGTTCGAACTCCTCCGCCTCCAGGAGAAGGCGATCCTTCTTGTCGTACAGACGGAGGTCGAGCGTCGCGGTGTCGCCGGACACGGATCGCAGCTCGCAGGTCACCCATGCGGGCGTGGAGCGGAGACCGGTGTGGCGGAGCCGACCGACCCCGGCAGGGATGAACGCCCGCCCCTCGGGTGCGTCGCCGGGCAGCGCGGCCGTGTGGAAGGCGGCGTCCAGGACGGCCGGGTGGAGGAGATGACCGGCGGCGGGCTTGTCGGCCAGCCGGGCGAGGGCGGTGGATGGGGCTCGGTGGCCCGACTCCAGGCCTCGGAAGGCGGGGCCGTAGTCGATGCCGAGGGCGGCGAGGGCGCCGTAGACGGCGGGCAGGTCGACCTGCTCGGTGCACTGCTCGCGCAGCGCGGCGAGTGACTCGCCGGCCTCGACGGCGGGCTCGGCGATGGGCTCTGCAGGCGTGACCGGCGTGACGGCGATCCGTCCGGAGACGTGGCGTTCCCAGGGAACGCGCTGTCCGCCGCCGGTGGGCGCGGAGGCGATGGTGAAGTCCCGGAAGCCGTCGTCGGCGGGCCGCAGGACCAGTTGCAGCCGGGTCGGCCGGGACTCGTCGAGGCGCAGCGCCTGAAGGAACCTGACGTCGGCGAGCCGCACGTCGCCGCCGTCCTGCACGGTGGACGCGGCTTCCAGCGCCATGTCGAGGAAGGCGGCGCCGGGCAGCCAGACCTCGCCGGTGACCCGGTGGTCGGTCAGATAGGCGAAGCGGCTGTCGCGCAGGTCCACCTCGCTCTGGAAGAGGTGCCGGTCGGCTTCGTCGCTGGCCTCGACGTGGGTGCCCAGGAGCGGCGAGGCGCCGGTCGCGGTGGCCGGGGCGGGTGCGAGCCAGTGGCGCTCGCGGGCGAAGGCGTAGGTGGGCAGGTCGGCACGCCGGCCCTCAGGGAACAGCGCCACCCAGTCGGGCGTGTGGCCGCCCGTGTACAACTCCCCCAGCCTGCGCAGCAGTACGTCCCGTCCGCCCCGCTGGCGGCGCAGCGAGTCGACGCTCACCGCGTCGATTCCGGCGTCCGCGGCCACCGCTTCGATGGACGCGCCGAGCGAGGGGTGCGGGCTCAGCTCGACGAAGTAGCGGTAGCCGTCGTCCAGCATGCGGCGGACCGTGTCGGCGAAGCGGACGGGCTCGCTGAGGTTGGCGTACCAGTAGGCGGGGTCCAGACGGTCTCCGGGCACGGGCTCCGCCAGCACCGTCGAGTAGAGCGGGATCGTGGTCCCGGTGCCCCGGATGCCGGACCAGCGGTCGAGCAGGTCCTCGCGGAGCCGGTCCATCAGCGGGGTGTGCGAGGCGAACGGGGTCGACAGCGACCGCGCCTCGATGCCCTGCTCGTCGAGGCTCCGGCGCAGCTCGGCCAGCGCGTCGCCGGTACCGGACACGGCCGTGGAGTGCGGGCTGTTGACTGCGGCCACGAACAGCCGGCCGGCGTACGGCGCGAGGAGTTCCTCGACGCGCGGGCGCGGCAGGTCCAGGGACAGCATGCCGCCCTCGCCCGCGACCGGTGCGACCGCCTGGGCGCGCCCGGTCACGACGGCCACGGCGTCGTCCAGGGTGAGGGCGCCCGCGCCGTACGCGGCAGCTATTTCGCCCAGGCTGTGCCCGACCACGGCATCCGCGTTGACTCCGAGCGCGCGCCAGGCGGCCGTCAGTGCCGCGTTCACCGCGAACAGGGTCGGCTGCAGATACTCGGTCCGCTCCAGAGGGGTGAACTCCTCCGGAGCGCGCAGCGCGTTGAGCACCGACCAGCCGACGTGCCGCTGGACCGCCTCGTCGATCCGGGTCAGCTCTTCGTGGAACGCCTCCGACTGGGCCATCAGGTCGATGCCCATGCCGGGCCATTGACCGCCGTGTCCGGCGTAGACGAAAGCGACCTTGCCGGTCTGCTCCTCCCGGAACGGCGGCAGCGTGATCTTCCCGGCGGCCAACTCGCCCAGGACTGCGCGCAGTTCGTCCACGCCTTCGGCGAGGACTGCGGTTCGGCGCTCGAAGTGGGTGCGGTGGCGGGCCAAGGTGTGGGCGAGGTCCGGCAGTGCGGCGGCGTCGGTGTCCTCGGCGAGGTGACGGGCCAGGGCGGCCGCCTGTCCGCGCAGGCCCTCCTCGTTGCGGCCGGACAGAACGAACAGCCGCTGCCCGGCGGGCAGCTCGGGCGCCGTCTCCGGCACCGGGGCCCGGGGGGCCTCCTCCACGATCACGTGGGCGTTGGTGCCGCTGATCCCGAAGGCGCTCACACCGGCACGCCGCACCCGCTCCGCCGACGCGGGCCAGGCCGTCTCCTCCCGCAGCAGGTGCAGGCCGCTGTCCGTCCAGTCGACGTGACGGCTGGGCGTGTCCGCGTGCAGGGTGCGCGGGAGGGTCTCGTGGTGCAGGGACTGCACGACCTTGATCAGGCCGACCACTCCCGAAGCCGCCTGTGCGTGCCCGATGTTGGACTTCAGCGAGCCCAGATACAGCGGGCGCTCGTCGGTGCGAGTGGCGCCGAAGACCTCCGCGAGGGCGTTCGCCTCGATCGGGTCGCCCAGGGTCGTGCCCGTGCCGTGCGCCTCGACGTAGTCGATGTCGGCGGGCCCGAGGCCGGACTGCTCCAGGGCGCGCCGGATCACCTGCTCCTGCGCGGGCCCGTTCGGCGCGGACAGTCCCTGACTGCGGCCGTCCTGGTTGACGGCGGTGCCGCGCAGCACGGCGAGGATCCGGTCGCCGTCCCGGCGGGCGTCGCCCAGTCGTTTCAGTACGAGCATGCCGGCGCCCTCGGCCCAGATGGCGCCGTCGGCCGCATCGGAGAAGGAGCGGCAGCGGCCCGTCGGCGACAGGCCGCGCAGCCTGCTGAACTCGACGAAGGTCTGCGGCGTGACCATCAGCGTGACGCCGCCGGCGAGCGCCAGATCGCACTCCCCCGCCCGCAGCGCCTGGGCCGCCAGATGCACCGCCACCAGAGACGACGAGCAGGCCGTGTCCACCGTCAGCGCCGGGCCGTTCAGCCCGAGCGTGTACGCGAGCCGGCCGGAGGCCACGCTCAGCGCGGAGCCGGTACCGACGTAGCCGTCCAGTTGGTCCAGGCGGGTGCCGGACAGGTAGTCGCTGCCGAACATGCCGACGTACACACCCGTCGTGCTGCCCGCGAGGTCGGCGGGCACGATTCCGGCGCGTTCCAACGACTCCCAGGCGGTCTCCAGCAGCAGCCGCTGCTGTGGGTCCATGGCCGCCGCCTCCTTCGGGGTGATGCCGAAGAAACCGGCGTCGAAGGAGTCGATGTCGTCGAGGAACCCGCCCTCGCGGGCGTACGACTTGCCCAGCGCGTCCGGGTCGGGGTCGTACAGCGACTCGACGTCCCACCGCCCCGCCGGGAACGGTCCGACCGCGTCCCGGCCCTCGGCGACGAGGCGCCACAGGCCCTCCGGGTCGCTCACCCCGCCGGGCACCCGGCAGGCCATGGCGACGAGGGCCACCGGCTCGTCCGAGGAGGGCCCCGGCGAGGCGGGGGTCCCGGGCACGGGCTTCTGGCTCGTACGGTCCGTTGTCGCGAGAGCGCCGGACAGCAGGTACTCGGCGAGGCGGGTGGGCGTGGGGTGGTCGAAGAGGAGGGTGGCGGGGAGCTTGCTGCCGATGCGGGTGCTGATGCGGTTGCGCAGCTCCACCGCTGTCACCGAGTCCATGCCGAGGTCACGGAGCGGCTGGTCGGGACGCACGGACTCCGCGGAGCGCAGGCCGAGCGCGTGGGCGGCCTCCTCGCGGACCAGGGCGAGGACACGTGCGGCGCGTTCGGGCTCCGGGAGCCGGGCCAGACGGTCGGCCAGGGTGTGGCCGCCGGTCCGGGCGGAGCGCGGTGCGGGGAGCAGGGAGCGCCACAGTGCACCCGTCGGGGCAGCGGTCCTGAGGCGGGGTAGATCCAGGGCCCAGGCCACCAGGTGCGGGGTGTCGCGCCGCAGGGACAGTTCGGTCAGCTCGCGGCCCTGGTCGGGGGTGAGAGCGCGGTGGCCGAGTCGGGCCATCCGTTCCAGGTCGGCGTGCTCGGCGGCGAGCCCCTCGCCCGCCCAGGCCCCGAAGGAGACCGAGGTGCCGGGCAGGCCCAGGGCACGCCGGTGGTGGGCGAGTTGGTCGAGGAAGACGTTGGCGGCGGCGTAGTTGGCCTGGCCCGCGTTGCCGACGACTCCCGCGGCCGAGGAGACCAGGAGGAAGAGGCCGAGCGGGTGGCCGGCGGTGAGCCGGTGCAGGTGAGCGGCACCGTCGACCTTGGGGCGCAGCACGTGGGCGAGCCGTTCGGGGCTCAGTTCGGCCGTCACGCCGTCGGCGAGGACACCGGCGCAGTGGACGACACCACGCAGCGGAGACGCGTCGCCGAAGCGCGCCAGTACGCCCGCCACGGCCGTCTCGTCCGCGACATCGCACGCGGCGACCTCGACCTCGGCGCCGAACGTGGCCAACTCGGCGATGACTTCGGTCGCGCGGGGATCGGCAGCGCCTTGACGGGACGTCAGCAGCAGGCGCGGGACGCCGTTCTCGGCCAGAACGCGGGCCATGTTGCGGCCCACCGCGCCGAGGCCTCCGGTGATCAGCACCGTGCCGTCGGTCGGGATCGGAGCCGCGGGCCGGCCGGAAGGTGCGGGACGGGCACGGACCAGGCGCGGCGCCAGCAACTCGCCTCCGCGCAGGGCGAGTTCCGGCTCGTCGGGGTCGGCCACCGCGGTGAGCGGGGGCGGCTCGTCACTGCCGTCCAGGTCCAGCAGGGTCAGCCCGAGGTCGGGGTGTTCGGTGCGGGCGCTGCGGGCCAGGCCCCACAGCACCGACTGGGCGGGCTCGGGGACGGTGTCACCATCGGCGGCCGCGATCGCTCCGCGGGTCACCCAGATGACGCGTGCGGGCGCCTCGCCGGACGGGAGGGCGATCAGCCTCTGGAGTTCCGCCAGGGCCGTTGCCGCCACCTCATGTGCCGTGGCGGCCGGTTGGATGCCGGCCGTCGGTCGGGGCCAGAATCGTACGACGGTGTCGGGGCCGTCGTCGGAGACCTGCATGCCGGCCGCGCGCAGGTCGTGCAGGGCCGCCGCGACGGCCGGGTCCGACTCGTCCCCGTGGACGGCCCATGCGGCGCCGGGCGCCTCCGCCGTCTGCTCCCGTACTGCCGTCCACGCCACCTCGTACAGGTGCCGGGCGTTCTCCGAGGCGCCGGCCAGGTCGGCCGGGTCCACGGCCCTGAGGCGTACGCCCTCCAGTCGGCCGGCCGGGAAGCCGTCGGCGTCCCACAGGGCGACGTCCAGTGTGAGGTCCGTGCCGGACGCGCCTGTGCGGCGGACGGACACGGTCAGGTCCGTCGTGCCGACGGGAGGGAGCACGCAGCGGGCCATCGCGACCGGCAGCAGGACCCGCTGGTCGGAGATGTCGAGAGCGGCGGCGACGTGGAGGGCGGCATCCAGGAGCGCCGGGTGCACCTGGTAGGGGTCGGCCGAGTCACGGGCGGCGGACGGCAGCGAGAGGTGGGCGATCAGGGTCCCGTCGCCGGTCGCGGCGGCCCGTCGTACGCCCTGGAAGGCCGGGCCGTAGCCGAGGCCGAGCCCGTTCAGCCGCTCGTAGGTGTCCTCGCGCCAGGCCGGTTCGGCGGTCTCGGGCCAGGTCGGAGGCTGGTCGGTCGGCACGGCAGCCGACTCGGCGGCGGAGGCGGTGGCGTGCAGGGTCCAGTCGGTGGCTTCCTGGCCGCGTGGCCGGCTGTGAACCGTGATCTCCGGAACCGTTCCTGCGGTGACCACCTCGACGGACACCTCCACCGTGCCGGTTCCGGGCAGGGTGAGCGGTGCGAGGAGGAGCAGGTCGGTCACGTCGGCAGGGATGCCCGGGCGGGCCACGTCGAGGGCGGCGCGGCACAGCTCCATCAGGGTGGTGCCCGAGACCACGGTCCGGCCGAAGACCTGGTGATCGGCAAGCCAGTCCGCGGTGGCCGGGGACCACTCGTTGCGGAAGGTCCAGCGGGTCTCGTCCGCCGACTGGAGCTGGATGCCGAGCAACGGGTGCGCGGCGCGGTCGAAGAGGCCGGGTGCGGTCGCGGAGGCGGCGGCTTCGATCCAGTGGCGCTGCGCGTCCCAGGCATAGGTCGGCAGATCCGCCGGGGTGGGGTGCGGGACCATGCGGCGCCAGTCGAGTCGCCGTCCGTGGACGTGGAGTTCGGCGGCGGCACGGTCGAGGCAGGCGGGGCCGTCCTCGTCACGGCGCAGCGATCCGACCGCGACCAGGTCCTCGTCGATCGTGCTCAGTGCGGTGAGCAATGAGGGGTGCGGGCTCAGTTCGACGAAGTGACGGTAGCCGTCGGCGGTCATGCGCTCGACGGTGGGCGCGAAGCGGACGGGTTCGCGCAGGTTGGTGTACCAGTAGTCGGCTTCGAGTTCGTCGGTGACCGGCTCGGCCGTGACCGTGGAGTACCAGGCGACGGACGTCGGGTAGGTGATGACGCCGTCGAGTTCGTCGAGGATCGTCGCGCGGACCGGTTCGACCTGGGTGCTGTGGGAGGCGTAGTCGACGTCGAGGCGGCGGACGAAGACCTGCTGCCGGTCGAGGTCGGCGAGGAGGGCTTGCACGGCGTCGACGGCACCGGCGATCACGGTCGAGCGGCCGCTGTTGACGGCGGCGACACCGATCTCGCCGCCGTGGTCGGCGAGTCGGGCCTCGACGTCGGTGTGCGGCAGCGCGACGACGGCCATCGTGCCGGTGCCGGACAGCTCGGTCAGGGCCTGGCTGCGCAGGGCGACCACGGCCGCGGCGTCGTTGAGGCTGAGCGCCCCGGCGACGCAGGCCGCGGCGACCTCGCCCTGGCTGTGCCCGACGACCGCGTCCGGCCGTATGCCACGGGCGCGCCACACGGCGGCGAGGGACACCATCACGGCGAACAGGACCGGTTGGACGACGTCCACGCGGTCCAGGGCCGGGGCACCCGCGTCGCCGCGCAGGACGGACGTCACCGACCAGTCGGTGAACGGGCGCAGGGCGGCGTCGCAGCGGTCCAGCTCGTCGGCGAACACAAGGTCCCGGTCGAGGAGATCGCGCGCCATGCCGGCCCACTGGGAGCCCTGCCCGGGGAAGACGAACGCCACCTTGCCCGCGGGGCCGGTCTGTTGAGAGGTGATCACCGACTCCCCGTCGGCCTCGTCGTCGGCGAGGGCTCGTAGCGCGGTGAGCAGCTCGTCACGGTCACCGGCCCGGAGGACGGCTCGGTGCTCGAAGTGGGTGCGGTGGTGGGCCAGGGTCGCGGCGACGGCGGGGAGCGGCAACTCGGGCTGCTGAGCCAGGGCTTCGAGAAGGCGTACGGCCTGCCCCCGGAGTGCGGGGAAGGTGCGGGCGGAGAGCGGGAAGAAAGTCGTACCGGGAAGGTCGCCGGGGGACTGCGGCTGCGTCTGTTCCTCGGGCGCCTCCTCCAGCACCACATGGGCGTTCGTGCCGCTGATGCCGAACGCGCTCACGCCGGCGCGTCGCACCCGCTCGGGATCCCGTGGCCACGCCTGGGCCTCGCCGAGGACGCGCAGACCGCCGTGCGCCCAGTCGATGTGCTCGGTCGGGGTCTCGGCGTGCAGGGACGCCGGTATCCGCTCGTGGTGGAGGGCCAGCACGGTCTTGATGACACCGGCGATGCCGGCCGCGGCCTGGGTGTGGCCGATGTTGGACTTCAGGGAGCCGACGCCGAGGGGGCGGTCGGCGGGGCGGTCGGGGCCGAAGACGGCGGCCAGGGCGCGGCCCTCGATGGGGTCGCCCAACGGGGTGCCGGTGCCGTGCGCCTCGATGTGGTCCAGGTCGTGCGGCTGGAGCCCTGCCGTGTCGAGCGCGGCCCTCAACACCCGTTCCTGAGCGGGGCCGTTGGGGGCGCTGAGGCCCTGGCTGCGGCCGTCCTGGTTGATGGCCGAGCCCTTGACGACGGCGAGGATCCGGTCGCCGTCGCGGCGCGCGTCCGCCAGCCGCTTGAGCAGCACGACGCCGCAGCCCTCGGCCCACACCACGCCGTCCGCGTCGGCCGAGAACGGGCTGCACCGCCCGGAGGGCGACAGTCCGCGCAGCCGGCTGAACTCGACGTGCCCTCGCGGCGTCACCAGCAGCGTCGCCCCGCCTGCCAGCGCGAGGTCGCACTCGCCGCCGGCCAGGGCCCGAGCCGCCAGATGCAGGGCGACCAGGGAGGACGAGCAGGCGGTGTCGACGGTGACCGCCGGCCCCTGCAGGCCGAGGGTGTAGGCGATACGGCCGGACGCCACACTGGAGGCCGAGCCGGTGCCGACGTGCCCGTCGAGCTGGTCCAGGGCGGCCGACGCGAGGTAGCCGCTGTCGTACAGGCCGATATAGACGCCCGTGGAGCTGCCGTTCAGCGTGTCCGGGACGATCCCGGCGCGCTCGATCGCCTCCCAGCCGGTCTGCAGGAGCAGCCGCTGCTGGGGGTCCATGGCCGCGGCCTCACGGGGCGAGATCCCGAAGAAGGGCGCGTCGAAGCGGTCGATTCCGGCGAGGTAGCCGCCGCGCAGGGAGTACGCCTTGCCGGTGGCCTCCGGGTCGGGGTCGTGCAGCCCCTCGGTGTCCCAACGGCCCGCCGGCACCTCGGTGATGGCGTCCTCGCCATCACCGAGCAGCCGCCAGAGGGCCTCGGGGTCGTCGGCGCCGCCCGGGAAGCGGCAGGCCATGGAGATGATGGCGATGTCGTCGTCCTGCCGCCCGGCCGCGCCCGCCCGGGCGGGCGCGGCGGTCACCGTCTGCGTGGGCCCGTCGTCGAACACCGCCCCGGAGAGGGCCGTGATGGTCGGGTGGTTGAAGACCAGCGACGGGTCCAGGGTCCGGCCCGTCAGAGCGGACAGCTCGGCGGCCAGGGTCACCAACTGCCGTGACCCCAGCCCGAATTCGGCGATCGGACGGTCCGGGTCGACGGTCGGCGGGGCGAGCCCGGCCGCCTCGGCGACGGCCGACTCCAGCCAGGCCCGCACTCCCTCCGGATTGGTCAGGGACTGCTCGAAGGAACGCTTCGGCGACTCGTGCGCAGGCATGTAGACAGGTGTCCTCGTGGATTCGGGCAAGGCTGTGGCCGTACGACGGTGGACCGTGCGGGGTCAGCTCAGGACGGGCGCGTCGAGCACGGCGAGGGTGCCGCCCAGGTAGGCCGCGCGGGAGGCCCGGCGCTGGATCTTGCCGCTGGACGTCTTGGGGATGGTGCCCGGCTGGACCAGCACGACGTCACGCACCGACAGGCCGTGGGCCTCGCCGATCCCGCTGCGGATGACGTCGAGGATCTTCTCCGCCTCGGCCGCCGCGTCCGGGGCGATCTCGGCGACGATGACGGGCTGTTCACCGGCCGCTGCCCCGTCGCCCCCGGCCACGGAGTCCGCGGCTTCCGCTACTTCCACGGAGAACGCGGCGGTGCAGCCGGGGCGCAGGGCCGGGTGGGACATCTCGGCGGTCAGTTCCAGGTCCTGCGGGTAGTGGTTGCGTCCGTCGATGACGATCAGGTCCTTCAGGCGCCCGGTGACGAACAGTTCGCCGTCCCGCAGGAATCCGAGGTCTCCGGTGCGCAGGAAGCGGCCCTCGTGCCCGGCCAGCGTCGCGCGGAAGGTCTCGCGGGTGGCGAGGGCGTTGCGCCAGTAGCCCTTGGCGACGCTCGCGCCGCGCACCCAGATCTCGCCGACCTCGCCCTCGGGCAGGTCCTCGTGCCGTTCGGGGTCGGCGATGGCGACGGTGAGGTCGGGGCCGGGGCGGCCCGAGCTGACGGCCGCGGCGTCGGTCCGGCCGGCGTGCGGGCCGGTCTCGGGGGCCTGGAGCAGGGTGGGCGGGGTGTGGACCGTGCTGCCGGTGACCATGAGGGTGGCCTCGGCCAGGCCGTAGCAGGGGTAGAGGGCCTCGCGACGGAAGCCGGCCGGGGCGAAGGTCTCGGTGAAGCGGCGCAGGGT
The DNA here is from genome assembly GCF_053608645.1 of Streptomyces sp. NPDC055013. NCBI lineage: Bacteria > Bacillati > Actinomycetota > Actinomycetes > Kitasatosporales > Streptomycetaceae > Streptomyces > Streptomyces sp. NPDC055013. Next base: position 77,814 of record NZ_JBSGVW010000015.1, on the reverse strand, counting down.
GGCGGCGCGTACGGGTTCGGCGCCGTTGAACGCGACGCGCCAGCTGCTGAGGTCGAAGCCGTCGAGGAGTCCGGGGCCGGCGTGCTTGAGGGAGAGTTCGTAGGCGAAGTTGGGGCCGCCGCTGGTGTGCGGGCGGTAGCGGCTGATCGCGGTCAGCCAGCGCTGGGGCTGGTGCAGGAAGTGCAGCGGCGAGAAGAGGGTGGCGGTCGCGCCGAGGTACACCGTGTTGAGGACGGGGCCTATGAGGCCCATGTCGTGGTACACGGGTAGCCAGCTGACGAACATCTCGTGGCCGTACTCGGCGAGGACGTCCGGCGTGTGACCCATGCGCTCGGTGATGACCCGCTCGTTGTCCAGCAGGTTTCCGTGGGTGACCATGACGCCGCGCGGGGCGGATGTGGAGCCGGAGGTGTACTGGAGGAAGGCGACCGAGTCGGCGGTGAGGTCGGGCTCGCGCCAGGCGACGGCCGCCTCGTCGGGGATGTCCTCGGTGGCGACACAGGTGATGTCGGCGAGCTCGGGCAGGTGCTCCACCATGCCGGACAGGGCCGTGATCACCTCACGGCCGCCCAGGATCACTTTGGCGTCGGCGTCGGCGATGAGCCGCTTCATCCGGGTGAGGGCACGGTGGTTCTGCGAACGGCCCTGCGGCGGGACGCCCGGGACGGCCACGACACCCGCCGCGAGACAGCCGAGGTAGCCGCAGATGAACTCCGGGCCGGGCGGGTACAGCAGCATGGCGCGGGAGCCGGCCAGGCCGCGCTCCTGGAGCCAGGCGGCGACGGCGTGGGACCGGTCGGCGAGACGGCGGTACGAGATCTCCCGGATCTCACCGTCGCAGTCGCCGGTGACGAGGTAGCGGTAGGCGGTTCGGTCGGGGTGGTGGGCGGCGTGCTTGGTCAGCAGATCGACCAGGGATCGAACCATGTTGCGAGTCTCACCTGTCTGGATCGGTGGGAGAGGAACTGGAGTTCGAGGCTCGGCCGCTGGATGGACACAGCAGCCTGATCGGTCCGGGCCCCCTTGCCCGACCGTTCGTCCCGACGACTCGCCGAGGAGCGACGACGCTGATCCGCCGACTCCTCACGTCCCCCGTGGCGCTTGCTACCGGCGAGTTGCACGATAGCAACTCCGTTCGGTCCGACGGGCCGAACGGGTGTTAACCCTACGTGTCCGAGCACACCTCGTGCAGTGAGGTATGTCGCACAACCGATCGTCGCATCCGGAGGGAACCACTCCCGGACGGACGAAAGCCCGGACACCACGGCCACCCGGGTGTCCGGGCCGCAGTTGTCCGGGCCGTTACGGTCGGCCCCATACGGCACCCCCGGGGCAGACAAAGGCACCAACTCCCCTACGCCGTAGGCAATACAGACAGTCCCAGGCAGAAGTGAGCAGAGTTCCGGCAGTTGCGAAATCAAGTATCGATCGACCGTGCGAGATCGGTCGATGACGGTGTGTACTGTGCTGCGAACGCCTCGTCCCACGGCCACGGACCGAGCGCTGCCCGACTGCCCCGAACCGACTTCCTGGGGAACCGACTCGATGATCGAACTACCGGACCTGGCGACCGGCGGTCTCGCCGTCGGCATGCTGTCCGCGCTCGCCTTGGGCGGCGGGCTGCTGCACGCCCAGCGCCAACAGGCCAAGCAGCGCGCCGAGATCGCCGCACTGCGCCGCCAACTCGAAGGCGTACTGCAGACCTTCACAGCCGAGGTGGAGCATCTGGCGGCGCAGCGCCTCCCTGCCGCCGCCCGTCAGCTGGCTCACCCCCATGTCGCCGTACCGGGTCCGCTGCATCCGCAGACCGCGGAGTCGCCGCTGGGTCCCGCGCTGGAGAACGTGCTGAACGGACTGCGCACCGAGCTGTCCAGCCAGCGCACGCGCATCGACGCGGCGGCACAGGCCGGTATGCGCGGGGCCACACGCGAGATCCAGGCGGCCCTGTACCGGCTGCAGGACGCCCTGCGGCAGCTTCAGCAGAAGTACGACGACCCGGAGTTGGCGCAGACCCTGTTCCAACTGGACCACGAGAACGAACAGTCGCTGCGGCGGGCGCAGGTCGCGGCCGTGGTGTGCGGGGCCTGGGTCGGGCTTGCCCGGGAGGAGTCGCATCTAGTGGAGGCGGTGACCGGCGGCCAGGCCAGGCTCGCGGGCTACCACCGGGTCCGGGTCCACAACCACCTGACCGCCGGCACCGCGCTCGTGTCCCACGCCGTGGAGCCCCTCGCGATCATCGTCGCCGAACTCCTCGACAACGCCCTGCGGCACTCCGCACCGGACACCGACGTCGTGGTCAATCTGGAGCACGTCCATCACGGCGTCTGCGTCACGGTCGACGACGCGGGCCTGGGCATGACCCAGGAGGAACGCGCCCGCGCGCAGCGGCTGGTGGCGGGTGCGGAGCCGATCCTCCTCACCGACCTCGGCGATCCGCCGCGCATGGGTCTCGCCGCGATCGGACAGCTGACCAGACAGTTCGATCTGAGCGTGGACGTGTCCTCGCCGTCGCCCTACGGCGGGGTCCGGGCGGTGCTGCGCGTAGAGAGCCATCTGCTCAGCCATATCGACCCCGGCGAGCGACCGCCCGCGGCGAGTGCGCCGCGCTCCACGCGCACGGCCTCCCGCGATGAGACACCCGTCGACAGCGGGACCCAAGCATCCGTCGGCGACGACCCCGGCACCGAAGCATCCGCCGACGTCGCCCCGGGTGCCGAGGCGTCCGGCACCTCACACGGATACGGCGCCGACCATGACGCCGACGCCTCCGACCCCGTATCCGGGCATCGCGCCCCGAGCGACACGGGTGGTCTGCCGCGGCGCCGGCGTCGCGCGCAGGTCGCCGCGGCGACGCGTGACATGCCCGCATCGCGGCCCGCGGTGCGCCGACCGGAGCGGGCCGCCGCAGCGCTGGGTGCGCTGCAGGCCGGTACGGCAGCCGCTCGGTCCGCAGCCGACGAGGACGCCGACGACGCCTCCACCGCCGTATCGAAGACCGAGCCGGAGAGCGAGCGTGCGGCGCAGCGGCCGACCGAAGCCGCGGCGAACGACACCGAACTGACCGACCATGAAGGGGGAACGGCTCGATGACCAGCCGCGATACGGGAGACACGGCGTGGGTGCTCGATCCGATCCTGCAGGTGCCGCACGTGGTCGCCGCCGTGCTGCTCACGCGGGACGGACTGGTGACCGGGTACACCGACGCGCTCAGCCGGCCCTCGGCCGAGCGGGTGGCCGCGATCACCAGCACCGTGCAGGCGGCGTGCCGTACGGCGGCAGCCGCGTTCGCCGACCGGGAGGGCGCCGAGGTACGGCAGGTGGTGATCGAGTCGGACCACGGGTATGTGCTCATCGTGCCGACGGACCACGGCACCTGCGTGGCCGCCTACGGGGACGAGGAGGTGCGCCTGGACCTGCTCGCGCACCGGGTGCACTCGCAGGTGACGCGGCTGGGCGAGAAGGCGATGGCCGCCGCGCCCCGAGGCGGCGACGGCGACGCAGGGGCATGACGGGCCGCCGCGGCGGCCGTCCCCTGGTTCCCGCGTATCTGTCCACCGGCGGTGTGACCCGGCCCAGCCGGCCCCAGCTGGAGCGGCTGTCGGTGCTCACGGGCACCGGCACCCCCGCGCCGACCGGTCTGCCGGCCGCCCAACTCGCCCTGCTGGACGCCCTGGACGCCGGTTCGCTGACGGTCGTGGAGGCCGCGGCGCTGCTGCGGCTTCCGGTGTCCGCGGTGCGTGTGCTGGCGGCCGAACTCGTCGACCGGGACCTGGCGCTGGCCCGTGCGCCGATCCCGCCCGCCGGACGCTTCGACCCCGACCTGCTGAAGAGAGTGGCCGATGGCCTTCGCGCCCTCAAGCACCACCCGTGACACCGGCGTCCCCGGCAGTGCAAGCCCGGCCGCGGACATCCACCTGCCCGACACCGCCCGCGACCTGGTCAAGATCCTGGTCGCCGGCCCCTTCGGCGTGGGCAAGACGACCCTGATCGACTCCGTCTCCGAGATCCGGCCCCTGCACACCGAGGAGCCGCTCAGCGAGGCGTCCGCGCAGGTGGACGATCTCGCCGGGGTGCGGGACAAGACGACGACCACCGTCGCCGTCGACTTCGGCCGGATCAGCCTGCCCGGCGGGGTTGTGCTGTACCTGTTCGGCACCCCCGGGCAGGAACGGTTCCGGGCGCTGTGGGACGACATCGCGTACGGCGCGCTGGGCGCCCTGATCCTGGTCGACAGCCGGCGGATCGACGCGTCGTTCGACGTGCTGGGGCTGGTGGAGGAGACGGGACTGCCGTACGCGGTCGCCTTCAACGCCTTTCCGGACGCGCCCCGGCACCACACCGAGGAACAACTGCGCGCCGCCCTGGATCTGGAGGCGGGCACGCCCATGGTGACCTGTGACGCGCGGGACGCCGACTCGTCCGTGGACGCGCTGCTCGCGCTGGTCCAGCACCTGATCGACCGTCACGTTCCGGAGGACCGGTGACCACCCACTCCCCCGACCGGCAGACCTTCTCGCGCTCCACCCCCGTGCGGCTGTGGGCGGACGGCTTCGCGCTGGATCCGTACCGCTACTACGAGTCCCTTCGTGCCCAGGGCCCGGTCGGCTGGGCGGAGTTGGCGCCGGGCGTGCCGGCGTACGTCGTCACCGACCGGCGGGCGGCGCTGGACCTGCTGCACGACACGGACACGTTCTCGCACGACCCCCGGCCGTGGGAGGCCACGGTCGCCGACGACTCGCCGATCCTCGGCATGATGCGCTGGCGGCCCAACACGCTGTTCGCCGACGGCGCGGCCCATGTCCGCTACCGCACCTCGCTGATCGACACCTTCGACCTGATCGAGCCGCACGACCTGCGGGCGCGCGTGCACCGGGCGGTACGGGTCCTGGTGGGCCGGTTCGGGCCGAAGGGCGAGGCCGATCTGGTGGCCGAGTTCACCAGGCCGCTGATGGCGCTGGTGTTCAACAGCCTCTTCGGGATGCCCGACAGCCAGAGCGACCGGCTCAACGCCGCGCTGGGCAAGCTGATGGAGGGCGGCGCCGAAGCGGCCGAGGGCGAGGCGGAGTTCGGCGGCTACGTACTGGAGCTGATCGCCGCCAAGGCCGAGCAGCGGGGCGACGACCTGCCGAGCCGGCTCCTCGACCACCCCGCCGGGCTCACCCCCGAGGAGGTGACCTGGCAGGTGTTCCTCACCCTCGGCGCCGGGCACGAGCCGACGGCCAACCTGGTGTCGAACGCGCTCTCCCGCATCCTCGGCAACCCGCTGTACTACTCCACCCTCACCAGCGGCGCCCGCCCCGTGATGGACGCGGTGGTGGAGGTCCTCCACCACGAGACGCCACTGGCCAACTACGGCATCCACTTCGCCCGCAACCCGGTGTCCTTCCACGGCACGTGGATCAGGGCCGCGGTGCCGGTGGTCGTCTCCTACGGGGCGCTCGCGTACTTCGCCGAGCGGGAGGTCACCGGCGGACGCCACCCCAAGGACGCCTCGCACCTGTCCTGGTCGGCGGGCCCGCACGCCTGCCCGGTCCGGCAGCACACGCTGCTGATCGCCACCGAGGCGATCGAGCGGCTCACCCAGTGGCTGCCCGACCTGGAACCGGTCCTGCCCCGGGCGCGCCTGACCTGGCGGCCCGGCCCCTTCCACCGTTCGCTGACCTCACTGCCCGTCCGCTTCAGCCCTCGCTCCCCCGACCACCCAGGAGTTCCGTCGTGACCGTGACCGATCGCCTCGACCGCGTCGCCATCGACCCGTTCGGCGCCGACATCGCCGCCGAGAGCGCCCGGCTGCGCGCCCTCGGCCCGATCGTGCCCGTGGAGCTGCCCGGCGGCATCCCCGTATGGGCACCCACGGGCTACGACACCCTCAAGGAACTCATCCTCGACCCGCGGGTCAGCAAGGACCCCCGACAGCACTGGCGGCTGTGGCCCGAGATAGGAGAACACCCCTCCTGGGGCTGGATCCTGGGCTGGGTCGGCGTGATCAACATGCTGTCGACGTACGGCGCCGACCACACGCGGCTGCGCAGGCTGGTCGCGCCGAGCTTCACCCAGCGGCGCACGGAGAAGATGCGGCCGCGGGTGGAGGCGATCACCGCGGAGCTGCTCGGCGCGCTCGACAAGGGCGGGCCGGACGACGCGAGCGGCGCGGTGGTCGATCTGAAGGCCGGGTTCGCCCACCCGCTGCCGATGCGGATGATCTGCGAACTGTTCGGTGTGCCCGAGGAGTTGCGGGAGGACACCGCCAAGCTCATCGCGGCCATCATGGACACCTCCGACCCGAGCCCGGAGCACGCCGCGTTCGTGCAGCAGCAGATCGGCACCGTGCTGGGGGCGTTGATCGCCCACCGCAGCGAGCACCCGGGGGACGATCTGACGACCGAGCTGATCCGGGTGCGCGACGAGGACGGTGACCGGCTCAGCGGCGAGGAGCTTCTGTACACGCTGCTGCTGGTGATCGGCGCCGGGTTCGAGACGACCGTCAATCTCATCGGCAACGCGGTCGTCGCCCTGCTGACCCACCCCGAGCAGCTGGCCGCCGTGCGCGCCGGGGAGATCGGCTGGGACGCGGTGATCGACGAGACGCTGCGGGTGCATCCGTCGATCGCGTCCCTCCCCCTGCGGTTCGCCGTCACCGACATCGAGGTGGGCGACGTGACCATCGCCGCCGGGGACGCCATCATCACCACGTACGCCGCCGCCGGGCTGGACCCCGTGCACTACGGGCCGGACGCGGACAGCTTCGACGCGTCGCGCGGGGCCGACGACCATCTGGCGTTCGGGATCGGAGTGCACCGCTGCATCGGCGCTCCGCTCGCCCGTGTCGAGGCCCTGACGGCGTTGCCCGCGTTGTTCGACCGCTTCCCCGGCCTGGAGCTGGCCGTCGATTCGGACGAGCTGCGTCAGGTGCCGTCGTTCATCGCGTTCGGGTGGCAGGAGATCCCGGTGCGGCTGCAGGCCTGAACCGGACGCGCGCGCGGGGACGCGACCGGTCCCCCGTTCCGGTCGTGCCCCCGCGGGAAGTCGAGGCTACGTCGACGGCGGAGGCCTTGGGTATCGCATCCGTGCCCGATGTGCCGCCCCGGGGACTCACCTGTGCACAAGTGAGTCCGGAAGGCCCGATTTCGGCGCGGGCAGGGCGGGCTGATCCAGGTCACCCACCGCGAGGTGGGCCAGGACGACCTCGTACAGGTCGCTGCCGCCGGCGAGGAGCTGGCGTTCCAAAACGGGTTCCGCGCTGCGGACGTGCTCGCGGACGGTCTGGGCGTGCACGCCGAGGGTCTGCGCGGCACGCTCGGCGTTGCCGCCCTCGGCGATCCAGGTGCGCAGGGTCCGGCGCAGGTCACGCGTGTCGTCCTCCAGGCGCGCGAGCACACCCTGCGCCCAGGTGCGCAGGGCGGGCCCGGACAGCAGGTCGCGCAGCGAGGCCTGGGCGGCCTCGGCACCGTCGGCGTCGGGTACGTCCGCCAGGCTCACTTGGGTGTTGAGCGCCAGGTGGACCACGGCCCGGGCGGTCACGTCGGAGAAGTCCGTCCGCAGCAGGGCCTCCACGCGTTCCATACGGGCGCGGACGGTGTTGCGGCTGACGCCGAGGACCTTGGCCGCGCTCACGGCCGTGAACTCCAGGCCCAGCCGGGTGGTGGCGAGCAGTTCCGCGCGGGTGTGGTGCGCGAGGGTGTCGAGCGGGTGCAGGACATTGGCCGCCCAGCCGCGCAGGGGCGCCGGGTCGATCAAACGCTCGGGGTGGGTGCGTTCGGCGTAGACCGCGGCCTTCCCTGGCCGGAAGTGCGCCACGGCCAGGGCGCTCACCGCCTGCCCGTACGCGGTGGCCGTGCGGGCCAGGCTCTGGCGGGCGCTGCCGCCGATGAACGTGCGCGGGCGGGGGCCGATCAGCGTCCGCAGTTCCCGGGCCTCCGCCTCGCCGGGCGTGACGACGATGACGTGCTCGTCCACCGCCGGGCAGAGCACGACCAGCGCCCGCTCGCCCGTCGCGTCGATGCACTCCTCGGCGAGCCGGTCGCGCTCCTCCACGGTGCACTCGACGACGTAGACACACGCGGAGTCCGTGTCCAGCAGGCCGGGCCACAGTCCCGCGGCGACGCGCCGCGCCGAGACCGTGTCCTCCACCATCAGCAACTGCAGGATCGCCAGTCGCAGATCGGACGTCGCCTGTTCGAGCCGGCGCCCCGCGGCGGTCGTCTCGCCCGCCTTCAGCAGCAGTTCGATGACGCGGACGGTGTGCGTGACGATGTCGGAGCTACGCCGGTCGAAGGGGGTCTCGCGCGACACCGCGAGCACGCCCGCCGACGCCGGGTTCGGGTACGACACCCGGACCAAACGCAGGTGGCGGCCCTGGCCCTCCCAGGCGGCCGACGCGATCCGCCCGGCGGCGACGGCCGCGACGAGATCGCCGTCCAGGTCCGGCAGCGCGCCCGCGAGCAGCGCGCCCGTGTCGTCCTGCAGCGAGGCGGTACCCTGCACGGCGTCGGCGAGCCAGGCGACGACCCTGCCGAGGTCCCGTCCGTTCGGCCGCAGGTGGTCCAGCAACTCCTCCGCCCACGCGGAGGCCTCGGCGCTCCTCGCCCCCGTCCGGCGGACCTCGTCCTCTCTGCCAGCCATGTCGGCCTTCACCTCGCCCTGCACGTCACTCACGGCATACCGCCCGGGACGTTACCTCACATGCCCTCATCAACACTGTGCCGGACGGCCCGACCAGCCGAACCGATACATGGACGCACCAGCTGTTCGGGTGCCTGCGCAGCCGCATGCCCTCAAGGGCATAGGCTCGGTGAATGGCGAAGTACTTCGACGTGCACCCCGACAATCCTCAGCCGCGCACCATCTCCCAGGTCGCCGACAGCGTCCGCGCCGGTGCGCTCATCGCGTATCCGACGGACTCCTGCTATGCGCTGGGCTGCCGCCTGGGCAGCCGTGACGGCATCGACCGGATCCGGACCATTCGCCGCCTGGACGACCGGCACCACTTCACCCTCGTCTGCCAGGACTTCGCGCAGCTCGGCCAGTTCGTGCGGGTCGACAACGACGTGTTCCGCGCGATCAAGGCGTCGACGCCCGGCAGCTACACGTTCATCCTGCCCGCGACGAGGGAGGTGCCGCGCATGCTCCAGCATCCGAAGAAGAAGACGGTCGGCGTGCGCATCCCCGACCACGTCGTCACCCACGCGCTGCTCACCGAGCTCGGGGAGCCGCTGCTCTCCAGCACGCTGCTGCTGCCCGACGAGGAGGAGCCGATGACGCAGGGCTGGGAGATCAAGGACCGGCTCGACCATGTGCTGGACGCGGTCGTCGACTCGGGGGAGTGCGGCACCGAGCCGACGACGGTGATCGACTTCTCGGGCGGCGAGGCGGAGATCGTACGGAGGGGAGCGGGGGACACGTCCCGGTTCGAGTAAAGCCGTCCCCAAGTGGGCGGGGGTGCCGCGGCCCGTTTGTGTGGTGCCTGAAACCATGTGCGCGATCCGGTTCCGCCGGGTCGGCGACGCGTTCGCCATGGACCGCGCAGAGAGGCAACCCCCATGACCTCCGTACAGGGAACAGACGTGGACGTCCCCACCGAGGACGGTGCAGCGGACGCCTATCTGGCCCACCCGGGCGACGGACTTCCCCGGCCGGGCGTCCTCCTCTACCAGGACGCCTTCGGGCTGCGTCCGCAGCTGCGGTCGATGGCCGACCGGCTCGCCGGCGCCGGGTACGCGGTCCTGGTGCCGAACGTCTTCTACCGGCACGGGCGCAGCCCGGTGTTCGATCTGCCCGAGTTCATCGACCCGGCAACCCGGCCCGGGCTGTTCGACAGCATCGGCCCGGTCATGCAGGCCCTGACGCCCGAGCTCGCCGTGCGGGACGCCGGCGCCTATCTGCGCTGGATGGCCGAGCGGCCCGAGTTCGCCGACGGTCCCGTCGCCCTCACCGGCTACTGCATGGGCGCGCGGCTCGCCCTGCGCACGGCCGGCGCCTACCCGGAGCGGGTGGCCGCGGCGGCCGGATTCCACGGCGGGCAACTGGCGACCGACGCGCCGGACAGCCCGCATCTGGCCGCCGAACATGTCACCGCCGAGCTGTACTTCGGCCATGCCGACGCCGACCACTCGATGCCTCCCGAGCAGATGGAGCGCCTCGCCGCCGCGCTCACCGAGGCCGGCGTCCGCCACCGCTACGAGGTCTACGAAGGTGCCCACCACGGATACACACAGGCCGACACCGCCGCGTACGACAAGGCCGCGGACGAGCGGCACTGGACGGCGCTGCTCGATCTGCTGAAGCGGACGTTGTGAGCACTCCCGTCGTCGAAGAGCGCCGGCTCACGCCGGGCGGGTTTGCCGGGTCGACCGAGAGTCGGGGGGCCGCGAAATGAGGTCTTCGTGGCGGGCCGTCGAGGGCTAGGGTCTGGGTGCAGCGAGTCAGCCAGGAGGAGTTGAGGCATGGTCGGTCTTCCGAGCGCGCGTTGACGTTGTAGGCCGTGACCGGCCTGTCATCGCGTGCTGCCCTTGATGTTGCGGCACGGCGAGCGTTCCCCTGCCTGAACCGTCGGTGCGCCTGTGGTGCGCCGGGTGACGGCCTCGTTGTCGGCAACCCAAGGGATCCCCGTGCCGTCCGTTTCCTCCTCCGTATCCGATTCCGGTCGCCCCGCTCCATCGAGCCTGTGGCGCAACGCCGACTTCCGCAGACTCTGGCTGGGTCAGACGGCTTCCCAACTCGGTGAACACGCAAGTCTGGTGGTTCTGCCGCTCTTCGCCGTGCTGACGCTCCATGCCGGTGCCGCCCAGTTGGGCGCCCTTCGCGCGGTGGGGCAGGCGCCGATCCTGTTGCTCTCGCTCTTCGTCGGCGCGTGGGTGGACAGGTGGCGGACCCGCACGACCATGGTGCTCGCCGACGTCGGCCGGGTTCTGGCCCTGGGCGCCGCCGCCCTGGCCGGCCTCCTCGGCTGGCTCGGCCTGCACGGCCTGCTCGCGCTCGCCTTCGCAGTCGGGGCCCTGTCCGTGTTCTTCGACGTGGCGTACCAGGCGTCTCTCGTACGACTGGTGGAACGCGACCAACTGGTGCGAGGCAACAGCGCGCTCGAGGGCAGCCGGTCCGCGGCGCAGATCGGCGGTCCCGCTCTGGGCGGCACGTTGGTGTCGCTGCTGTCGGCGCCCCTTGCTGCCGCCTCCAGCGCGATGTTCTTCGCGCTGTCGTTCCTGTCGATCCGGCGAATCCGCCGCTCCGAATCGCTCCCGGACCGCCCGGAACACCCACACCCCCCTCGGGTCTGGCGGCACATCCATGAGGGCCTGCGTTTCGTCTCCGGCAATACCGCGCTTCGGACCGTGTGCCTGGCCTCGGCCGCCTTCCAGTTCTCCTTCGCGGCGGTGATGACCGTCTATCTGCTCTTCCTGCCGCGGGAACTGCATCTGTCGGGCACCGTCGTGGGGCTGGCGCTTGCGGCGGCGGGACCGGGGGCGCTGGTGGGCTCAGTGCTGGCCGCGCGCCTGCCGAGCCGCTTCGGTCATGGCGCGGTGCTCGTGGGCGCGGCGGCGCTGGGCGACGGCGCGTTTCTCTTGGTGCCGGCGCTGCGCGGCTCCTCCGCCGCGACGGTTGCCGCTCTCCTTGCGGTCGGCTTCGTGTTCGGGTTCGGCGGCCAGCTGGTGAACGTCACGGTCATGGCCGTCCGGCAGGCCGTCACTCCGGACGGGATGCAGGGCCGCGCGGCCGCGACGATCACATTCGTCGGCGGGGGGCTGACCCCACTCGGTTCGCTGCTCGGCGGTCTCCTCGCGCAGGAGTGGGGGCTGCGCACAAGTCTCCTGGTGACGGCGGCAGGCATGATGCTGTCCCCGGTGATCATGGCGCTGTCCCCGCTCGCGCGACTGGGACGGGAGCTTCCCGTCGCGCACGGCACGCCTGCCTTCAACTCGAAGGGCCACTCGTGCCGGTGCGGGGCTTGGTGGCGTGGACGATCGCGGAGTGCATGCCGTCGGCGACCGGGTGGGTCGGGGTGACCTCGACGTCCGTGAAGCCCGCGGCCTCCAGACCCTGCCGGTATTCGGCGAAGGACAGCGCGCCGGCGATGCAGCCGACGTAGTCGCCGCGCTCGGCCCGCTGCTCCGGGGCGAGGGTGTCGTCGGCGACCACGTCGGAGACGCCGAGACGGCCGCCGGGCCTGAGGACGCGGAACGTCTCGGCGAAGACGGCGGGCTTGTCGACGGACAGGTTGATCACACAGTTGGAGATCACCACGTCAATGGTGTCCGCGGGCAGCGGGATCGATTCGATGGTGCCCTTGAGGAACTCGACGTTGGTCGTGCCCGCCTTCGCGGCGTTGGCGAGCGCGAGTTGGAGCATCTCGTCGGTCATGTCCAGTCCGTACACCTTGCCGTTGGGGCCGACGCGGCGGGCGGAGAGCAGGTCGTCGATGCCGCCGCCCGAGCCGAGGTCGAGCACGCGGTCGCCCTCACGGAGCTCGGCGACGGCCGTGGGGTTGCCGCAGCCGAGGGAGGCGGCCACCGCTTCGGCGGGCAGGGCGTCGCGTTCGTCGGCGGCGTAGAGGGTGGAGCCGAAGCTCTCGTCGACCTCGACGGGCTGCGGCCCGCAACAGGCGGTGCCGCCCTCGGTGACCTGCACGGCGGCTGCGGCGTATCGCCTGCGGACGGTTTCACGCAGGTCAGTGGACTGCTCGGTCATCTCTGACTCCTGGGTGACGAGGCGCGGTCACGCCTCGGAACGGCTTGTATTGATGTTCTTTGATGCAAGCTTGCGCCTTGGATCGAAAAACGTCAACATAGAAGCATGTCGAAACAAGAGCTCGAGGTGATCGGTCAGGACACGGACGGCGCCTGCTGCGGCCGACTCGCGTCCGCGCCGCTGGGCGACGAGCGGGCGGCGGACCTGGCCAAGGTGTTCAAGGCGCTCGGCGACCCGGTCCGGCTGCGTCTGCTGTCGATGATCGCCTCACGGGAGGGCGGCGAGGTCTGCGTGTGTGAGATGACGCCCGCGTTCGACCTGTCCCAGCCGACGATCTCCCACCACCTCAAGCTGCTCCGCCAGGCCGGCCTGATCGAATGCGAACGCCGTGGCACGTGGGTCTACTACTGGGTGCTGCCGGGCGCCCTCGACAAGCTCGCCGAATTCCTCACCACACCGCGGACCGCGCAGGCGCCCGCCTGACAGCTCACTGCTCGTCAGGCGTCGGAGGGTGGTCTCGTTGCCGCTGCCAGGTCCACAACGCGGAGAGGCGGTGATCGTGCTCGTAACCGGGGCGGGAGAGCGAGCCCACGCGCTTGATCGCCTCCTCGGTGCGCGCGTCGTCCCGCCGGAGCAGGCCGTAGGCGGCGTTGAGACGCGTCGTGAACTCATCCTCGTCGAGCAGGGCCGCGAGAGCGTCCGCGACTGCCGCAGTACGGTCCTCGCTGTGCGCGACGGCCTCCGCGGCGCCGCCCCGCACAGCGGCGACCGGGTCCCGTAGCAGGGCGACGAAAGCGTCCGTCACCTCGCGGCTGCCGTCATGGGCCGCAGCGAGCACCCGACCGGCCTGATCACGCACGCCCCAGTCCTCGTCCGCGGCGAGGACCAGCAGTGCGGCCCGTGCTTGCGGACTCCAGTGGGGCGGGTGCGCGTCGTAATCGAGGAACAGGTCGGGAACCCGGGCACGGACGCGGGGGTCCGGGTGATCGGCGTACCGGAACCCGACGCCCTCAGTCTCGCGGTGCCCCGTCTCACTCAGGACTCGCAGCACCTCGGCGAGGATCTCGGGGTCCTCCTCACCCTCGGCCGTCCATGCGACGAGCAGGTCCACCGACTCCTTCTCGTAGGAGTTCCGCCAACTGCCGTGCCCCATCAGGTACCAGAAGGTCACGTCCACGACGAATCTGCGGTGGTGCGGATCCGGGCTGTGCCGGTACGCCGTGACAGCGGACCACGTCTCCTTGCTACGGCGTTGACTGAAGACCCACCGTACGGACGCCCAGGCGACATGGTCCGGATCGCGCGGTGCCACGGCTCTGGCCACCAGTTCGGCCACGGGCGTCAGGATGCGGAAGGCCCACTCCAGATCCGTGAGGATCGCGCTGTGCCCGGCGCGGACCGTGCGGCCGCCGAGGGTCAGCTGGTCCACGTGGTCGTACTCGTCTTCCCGCACCCGGACCCGATGGGCGGGGCCGGACGCGCCCGTCCAGCGCCGGAGTGCGTCCTCCGCGCCCGACTCGTGCAGGCGCCGGGCCAGGGCCAGCAGTCGCTCCCGTTCCGCTTCGGGCAGGCGCAGTCGCGGCTCGCGGCCCAGGACGGCTTGCACCATCGCCGGTGAGCCGCCCTCGACCGCCCGGACCAGCGGAGTCGTTCCGTCCGGCAGCACCCGGTCCGGATCCGCGCCGCACGCGACCAGCTCCTGCGCGATGCCGGCTTCATAGGCGGCGACCGCCAGACACAGCACCGGCAGCCCGTCGTCGGTGACCGTGTCCGGGGCCGCTCCCGAGTCCAGCAGCGCCCTCACGGCCTCTACGTCCCCGCTTCGTACCGCCGCGACGAGCTCCGTACCGTCCAAGTTCCGCTGCCCCCCACCTCGTACCGACCGCCCGTCCGTCCCGCGCTCCGACGAGCAGGCAAGACCGGCCCAGGTGAGGGTAGTTCCGCCGTTCCGGAGCCGCGACCAGATTTGGCCGCGCCCCGGCACCTGCCCCTGCCCGCACCCCCGCAGTCGGCTACTTCAGGGACTCGAAGTACGCCTTCTGCTCCGGGTAGTACTGCTCGAACTCGGGCTGGGGCCCGCCCGTGCGGGCGGCGGTGAGCATGTCCAGGTAGTACTCCCAGCCCGGGCCGGTCTCACCGAGCTGTTCCGTCGAGGTGAGGTGGTGGATCAGCCGGAGCTCGGTGGTGCCGTCGGCCTCGTCCAGGAGCAGCTCCAGCGACCAGGAGCCGACGGCGTCGTCCGTCATGACGGCGAGTCGGTGCGGCGGTTCGCAGGCTTCGATCCGCATCGGGTACCAGGGGGCCGACTCCTCGAACACCAGCTGCACCTCGACGGTCCGGCCGGGTCCTGCCTCGCCGCGCCAGGGGCCGAACCAGCGGGCGGTGCGCTCCGGTTCGGTGACACTCGCCCAGACGTCGTCGACCGGGGCACGGTAGGTACGGGTGATGATCAGGTCGTACCCCGTCGGGGTGGGTACGAGCTGCCCGGTGGGTTCAGGGTTCATGCCGTGTCCTCCTGGTGCGCGGTTCGCGGGGTGTCGGCGGGGGTCGAACGGGTGCGGTCCCTGCGCGTCCGGTGGACCTCGGTCTCCAGCGCCGCGAGACGCTGCGACCAGTCGGACCGCTGGGTGTCGAACTGGGCGAGCCAAGCGGTGAGCGGCCCCAGCCGGGAGCGGTTGAGCGAATAGCGCCGATGACGTCCGGACTGCTCGTCCCGGACGAGGCCGCTCTCGCGCAGCACCCGCAGATGACGGCTCACCGCCGGCCGGCTGATGGCGAACCCGGCGGCGATGTCGCCCGCTGTCAGTGGAGCGTGTCGCAACATGACGAGGATCTCCCGGCGCACGGGATCGGCGATCGCGTCGGCCAGGTCCGTCAGTTCGTCCACGGAAAAAGCGTAACCCATCGGTTACGCATTAGGCGCCCGAGCGCGGATATGCGTCCCCGGTGGGGCAGGCGCAAGCTGGACGTGTGCCCGCTTCGTCCGCGGACGCCAGACGTGTGGGGAGAATTCGGATGACTTCGATGGCGAACCTGCCGGAGGTGGTGTCGCGCGAGGAGTGGGTCGCCGCCCGTAGGGAGCTGTTGGCCAGGGAGAAGGAGCTGACGCGAGCCCGTGACCGGGTCAACGCCGAGCGGCGGCGGCTGCCGATGGTGCGCGTCGACAAGCCGTACACCTTCGAGGGGCCGGACGGGCAGGTCGGGCTGCTCGATCTGTTCGAGGGGCGCCCCCAGCTCGTCATGCACCACTTCATGTGGACCTACGACATCGACGCGGACGGCACCGAGCACCCCCGCGACACGGGCTGTTCGAGCTGTTCCTCCGCGGCCGACCAGATCCCCGCCAGGCTGCGGCAGCTGCATGTCCGCAACACGACGCTGGCCGCGGTGAGCCGGGCGCCGTACGCGAAGCTCGCCGCGTACCGGGCGCGGATGGGGTGGACGTTCCCCTGGTATTCCTCGGCCGGCAGCGACTTCAACTACGACTTCCACTCCACCGTCGACGACCGGGTCGCGCCGGTCGAGGTCGACCAGCGCACCGAGGCCGAGCTGGCCGAGGCCGGAACGCCGTGGTCGGAGGCCATGCGCGGCGACTATCCGGGCATCAGCGCGTTTCTGCGCGTCGGGGACGACGTCTTCCACACCTACTCCACATTCGGCCGCGGCATCGAGGAGTTCCACAACGGCTATCCGCACCTCGACCTCACCGCGCTCGGCCGACAGGAGGTGTGGGAGGAGCCCAAGGGCCGCGCGGAGCCGCTCGGAAGGCAGGTCGGCGGGCCCGGTTTGCGACTGCCCGACGAGTACGACGCCTGACGACGACCCCTGGCGTCGACGCGACATGCCGACCGCCGCCCGACGATCCTGCCGTCGGGTGTGCGGGGTTTACCGTCGGCGGCATGGACGGTGATCGCCAAGGGTGGCTCGCGTGTGTGCTCAGCGGAGCGGTTTTCGCCGTGTGCATGGCCGGCACCACGCTGCCGACTCCGCTGTACGGCCACTACCAGGACAAGTTCGGGTTCTCCGAGCTGACGGTCACCGTCGTCTACGCCGTGTACGCCTTCGGAGTCATCGGTGTGCTGCTGCTGGCGGGCAACGCCTCGGACGCCGTGGGCAGGTGTCCGGTGATCTTGTCGGGACTGGTCTTCGCGGCCGCGAGTGCCGTCTGCTTCCTGTGCGCCACGGGGCTGGGCTGGCTGTACGCGGGGCGGCTGCTGTCGGGACTGTCCGCCGGTCTGCTGACCGGGGCCGCGACGGCGTACGTGATGGAGCTGGCCCCGCAAGGTGGCGCCTCCCGGGCCACGTTGGTCGCGACCGCCGCCAACATGGGCGGGCTGGGCTGCGGTCCGCTGCTCGCCGGAGTGCTGGCGCAGTACGCCCCTTGGCCGCTGTACCTGCCGTTCGTCGTGCATCTCGCGCTCGTGTCGTGCGCGGTCGCCGTGCTGGTGTGGCTCCCGGAGACCGTGCGGGAGCGGCGGTCACTGCGTACGGTGCGGCCGCAACGGCCCAGCCTGCCCGCGCAGGTGCGGGCGGTGTTCGGGCCGGCGGCGACCGCCTCGTTCGTGGGTTTCGCGCTGTTCGGGGTGTTCACGTCGGTCAGCCCGGCGTTCCTGTCCGAGTCCCTCGACGAACGCAACCACGCCGTCAGCGGGCTGGTCGTGGCGCTGGCCTTCTTCGCCTCTACCGCGGGGCAACTGGCCGTCGGACCCGTAGGGGTGGGGCGATCGCTGCCGCTGGGCTGCGCCGTGCTCCTCGGCGGGCTGGCGCTGCTCGCGGGCGCCCTGTGGTGGGACCTGCTGTGGCTGGTCGTACTGAGCGCGGTCGTCGGCGGAATCGGGCAGGGGCTGTCGTTCCGCGGGGCACTGTCCGCGGTCGCCGCGGCGTCTCCGGCGGAGCAGCGCGCGGCGGTGATCTCGACGCTGTTCGTGGTGGCCTACGCGGGCATCTCGGTTCCGGTGATCGGTGTGGGCGTCCTGACGGAACCGATGGGGTTGGAGGGCGCGGGTCTGGTGTTCATCGCCTGCATGACCGTCCTGGTTTCGAGCGCGGCCGCCTATCTGCTGCGGCGGCCGGTACCGGTGGAGGCCTGAACCCGTGCGGGCACGGTGCACCGCACAGGTCCGAGCCGGTCCGCGGCGGCTACGCGTGTTCGGGGGACGGCAGGGAAGCGAGCCAGTCGGTCAGCAGTGCGTTGGTCTCCTTGGGGCGTTCCTGCTGGATCCAGTGGCCGCAGCCGTCGAGGACGTGTGAGGAGCGCAGGGCGGGCAGGGTCGCGGGGAAGGCCTTGATCGCGTCGGCCAGCCATGTGGTCGAAGCGTCCAGTGCGCCGCCGAGGAACAGCGAGGGCTGGGTGAGAGGGGCGCCGGTGCGGTCGGCCAGATCGGCCCAGTCGCGGTCCATGTTCCGGTAGCGGTTCAGGGCGCCGGTCATGCCGGTGCGTTCGAACTCTCCCGCGTAGACGTCCAGGTCCGACTCGTCGAGCCAGGCGGGCAGCCGGCCGGCGGGGAACCTGTCCCGCAGCGTGCCGCCGGGACCGACGAAGTGCGGGTCCGGAGCGTCGGCGGTCGGCAGGGTGTCGGCGGACAGTGCGGCGTAGAAGCCCGCGAGCCAGCCTCGGACGTCCGGCTCGATCTCGGCCTCGGCCCGACCGGGCTGCTGGAAGTAGGAGACGTAGAACTCGTCCGGCCCGCCCATGTGCGCGAAGACCTCGCTCGGCTTCGGACCGCCGGGCGGGGTGTAGGGCACGCTCAGCAGCCCGACCGCGCGGAACAGGTCGGGACGCAGCAGCGCGGAGGTCGCGGCGATGGTCGCACCCCAGTCGTGCCCCACGATCACCGCGGATTGCTCACCGAGGGCCTCCAGCACGGCTGCGTTGTCCTCCACCAGCTCCAGCATCCGGTACGAGGCCACCGACTCCGGCCTGGAGGAGCGACCGTAGCCGCGCACGTCGATGGCGACGGCGCGGAATCCGGCCGCGGCCAGCGCCGGGAGCTGATGGCGCCACGAGTACCAGGACTCCGGGAAGCCGTGCACGAGGAGGACGAGGGGCCCCGTCCCCGCCTCCGCGAGATGGAGCCGTCCGGCGGGAGCGGGTATCAGGCGGTGCGTGACGTCCGGTGTCTGGGCGGGGTGCGACATGAGTCCTCCGGAACTCCGATCGGTGGGCGCGCCGGGCATCGCGGCTTCTGGGGCGGCCGTGAGGCTCCGCGCGTCGTCCCGCCATCGTGGGGTCGTGTGCCGCGACGTCGCGAACCTCGTTGCCGGTTCGGCAACATCGGCGCTCGGGCGTCGGTACGGGGGGTGGCGTTGCGGGGGCGGCCCCCTCAGTCGCGTATCCGATCCGTCCGTGCCGACAGCCCCCGGCGCAGACACGCGGCCAGCCGGGTGGCGATGGTGCCGTCGGGGTCGAGGCGGGGGTTGAAGATCGTGACGTCGAGCCCTACGGCTCGCGGGTCGCCCAGTGCCGTCCGCAGCACGCTCTCCAGCTCTTCCCAGGTCAGCCCGCCGGGAAGGCGGTAGTCGACCGCCGGCATGATCGCGTCGTCCAGGACGTCGACGTCGAGGTGGACCCAGAACCCGGTACTCGCGCCGGCGGTGAGCCGGTCGACCGCGCCGCGCGCTGCCGTGGCGGCGCCGACCGCGCGCACACCGTCCAGGTCGATCGCCTGCAGTGCGGGGGGAAGCGGCTGCATGCCGGCCTGGGCCGACTCGTCGGCGTCGCGGAAACCGAGGGCCACGACGTCCTCGTCGCGCAGCAGCGGGCCGCGGCCCTCGAGGTCGGTGAGCAGCCGGGGGCCGCGGCCGGTGACCAGGGCGAGGTCCATCGAGGCCGCTTCACCGTACGGCTCGGCCGAGGGCTGGTAGAAGTCGGTGTGGCCGTCGAGGAACAGCAGGCCGTGGCGTCCGCGGCGGCGCAGGGCGAGGAGGTTGCCGAGCAGGATGCTGCAGTCTCCGCCGAGGACGACCGGGAAGCGGCCGCTGTCGAGGACGTCTCCGACGGCGTCGGCGAGGCGGGCGGAGTACTCCGCGATGGCCCGGGGGTTGAGGACTCCGGTGTCGGGGTCGCGCGTCGGGTCGTAGGCCGGCGGTTCGACGCGACCGGCCCGTACCGCGTCGAGACCGTCCGGCAGGCCGGCGTCGAGCAAAGCCGTCGGCAGGTCCTGGACCCCGGACGGCCGCAGGCCGAGGACGGACGGTGCCTCGATGATCGCGAGCTCCTGCATGTCCGGCCCTTCCCGTCACTGCCTGCCGCCGCTCCCCCACTCCATCTGTGCCACATCCGGGAGGCGGCCACCACTTGTGGCCGGCCGGTGCGCCGAAGGCCGGAGGCCGTGTGCGCCGCCCTACTGGCCTGCATGACCGAGCGCGGCTCCCGTGTGGCCGAAACTCGCCTCAGCCTGACCGGAGTTGACCCAGAGTGATACATATTTCAACGGCTACCGGCGGTAAAGGCTTGCTTTGCACATCCTTCACACGTACACCTTGCTCCACAACTGGCCATGACTCTGGGGGGAGTTGGCTTATGGAAGGCACGGTTGACGGGTTCCGCTATGGTGCGGTGACCCCGGTGGCGGCCTATGTGATGGCCTGCCTGGGAGGGGCGTTAGGACTGCGGTGCATCGTCAGGTCCTTGCTCGACGAACGGTCGTGGAAACCCGGTTGGCTGGCGCTCGGCGCCGCGTCGATCGGCTGCGGCATCTGGACGATGCACTTCATCGCCATGATCGGCTTCGAGGTCGAGGAGACCCGGATCCGCTACGACGCCGGCCTCACCGTCCTCAGCCTCGCCGTGGCGATCGTGGTGGTCGGCATCGGCGTGTTCATCGTGGGCCACCTGGGCGCGAGCAGAGGCACGCTGGCCGGCGCCGGCGTCGTCACCGGACTCGGTGTGGCAGCCATGCACTACCTGGGCATGGCGGCGCTGCGCCTCGACGGCAGCATCCGGTACGACACGATCGCAGTGGCACTCTCCGTCCTGATCGCGATCGTCGCCGCGACCGCCGCTCTGTGGGCGGCCGTCACCATTCGCGGCTTCCTGACCAGTCTCGGCGCCAGCCTGGTCATGGGCGTGGCCGTGTCCGGGATGCACTACACCGGCATGGCCGCCGTCAGCGTCCATCTGCACGGCACGACCGGCGCGTCATGGGCGGGCGAATCGTCCACCTCGCTGCTGCTTCCCATGCTCCTGGGGCCGATCGTCTTCCTCGTCCTGGCCGGCGTGGTGGTCATGTTCGACCCGCTCCTGGTCCTCGGGGAGGGCGAGCGCGGCCGCCCCGGCACAGCCCGGCAGACCGGCACGGCCCCGCGGCCCGGCATCCGGCAACAGCCCGGCCGCGACGGCGGGTTCAGGGCTCCGGCCCGCACCCCGCAGCCCAACCGGGAACCGTACGCCCGCAAGTGGTGACCCGGGAGCGGGAGCGCGGCGACGCGCCGGATCCGCGCTCCCCCTCTCGGCCTTCTCTAGATCATTGTTACGGTGCACCGGTGTCTGACTCCTCACGTGATACCGCCGAAGGCGCCGGCTGGGGCGCCCCCGAACTCGGCACGTACAAGCGGCTGATGCCGACCGAGGTCGAGAAGATCTCCTGGCTCAACCCCAAGATGCTGTGGGCCGCCCGCAACGGCGTGCTGGCGTCCTGGTTCGGGGACCCCACGGGCCGTACCCGCAGCCGCTGGGTGGCGCAGCGGACGGCCGCGGGCGCGCCCGCCGACAAGGTGATCCGGCGCGACGACCCGGACCGGTTCTCGTTCCTCGTCATCGGCGACACCGGCGAGGGCGACGATCCCCAGTACGCCGTCGTACCCGGTTTCCTGAAGGCGGGTCAGGACACCAGTTTCGCCGTCCTCGCCAGCGACGTGATCTATCCGGTCGGCAGCGCCGACGACTACGGCACCAAGTTCTTCCGGCCGTACCAGGACTACCGGGCACCCATCTACGCGATACCGGGCAACCACGACTGGTACGAGGACCTCGGCGCGTTCATGCGCGTCTTCTGCGACGACGCCCCGCCCCTCGCGCCGGAGCCCGCACCGCGTCCGCTCAGCCGGGCTCGGCTGCGGTCGCTGCTGTGGCACCGCCCACGCAAGAACGACGGCCAACGACTGGCGGAAGCGCGCAGGTTGAGGCCCGCGGAGGTCCAACAGGCCGTCCAGCCGGGCCCGTACTGGGCGATCGACACCGGGCCGGTGCGGATCATCGGCATCGACACCGGACTCCTCGGGACCATCGACGCCGAACAGGGCGCGTGGCTGCGCGAGGTGTCGAAGGATCCCCGCCCGAAGATCCTCATCACCGGCTCGCCGCTGTACGTGGACGGCGCACACCACCCCTGCACGATCGAGGGCGGCGGGACGGTCGACGAGATCGTCCGTGACCCGGCCCACCGCTATGTGGCGGCGATCGGCGGTGACATCCACAACTACCAGCGCTACCCGGTCCAGGTCGACGGCCGCACGATCCAGTACGTGGTCGCGGGCGGCGGCGGCGCGTTCATGCACGCCACCCACACCATCCCGCGGGTAGACATCGCGAACGTCACCGAGAAGGAGTTCCGCTGCTACCCGCTGCGCGGCGACTCCCTGGCCTTCTACAGCAAGCTCTACGGCCGCAGGCTGCACCTGCGTCGCTTCTTCAGCGTCACCGAGGCGGAGGCGGCGGCCGTCGTCGCCGAGCGCCTGGGCATCCCGCTGACCCGAGCCCAGCAGACGACGACCCGCATCACCCGGCGCACCCGCCTGGTCGCCAGCCTGCTCGGCGCCGGCCGACGTCCGGACCGCACCGCCCGGTTCCGCCTGCCCGTGCGCAAGATCTACACCCAGCTGTTCTCGCCGAGCTCGGCGACCTACAGCCCGCCCTTCTTCAAGTGCTTCCTGCGTCTGGACGTCACACCGGAGACGGTCCGCCTGCGCTGCTACGCCGCGACCGGCAACCGCGCGCAGGAGGTCGACCCGCCGGTCGAGGACGAGGTGACGATCTCCTTGCACTGATCGCGGGCTTGCACGGATCGCGGGCGGCGGGAACACCGCGGGCGTTGATCGAGTTGGCAGTGCCATATGCCATTGAAGGTTCAATGATGGAGGGGCTCATGCCGTCGACCGCACGCCCGCTGCGCAAGCTGGGCTTCCTCACCATCGGGCTCTTCGACGAGGCGGATCCACGCCGGGGCCACGAGTCCACGCTGGAGATCATCGAGCTGGGCGAGCGACTCGGTTTCGACAGCGCGTGGCTCCGCCACCGTCATCTCCAGTACGGCATCTCCTCCCCCGTCGCCGTTCTGGCGGCGGCCTCGCAGCGCACCAGCCGCATCGAACTCGGCACCGCGGTCATCCCGCTCGGCTGGGAGAACCCGCTGCGGCTGGCGGAGGACCTGGCGACGGTCGACCTTCTGTCCGGCGGCCGCCTCAACCCGGGCGTGAGCGTGGGCCCGCCGATGCACTACGACCGGGTCAAGGAGGCCCTCCACCCGGACACGGCCGACGCCGAGGACTTCGGGTACGAGCGGGTGCGACGGTTGCTGGACTTCGTCCGGGGCAAGCCGGCCACGGACTTCAGCGGGTACGAGGGTTTCGAAGTGTTCTCCGACCGGGTGCAGCCGCACTCGCCCGGCCTGGGCGGCCGTCTGTGGTACGGCGGCGGCAGCCTGAGTTCGGCGCGGTGGGCCGGCGAGCACGGGATGAACTTCCTGACCAGCAGCGTCGTCAAGGTGGAGGGCCGCGAGGACGCGTCGTCGACGCCACCGGACTTCGCGGAGATCCAGCTCTCTCACATACGCGCCTTCCGTTCCCACCACCCCGACGGCGACGGCGCCCGCGTCTCCCAGGGCCTCGTCGTCATCCCCACCGACTCCGCGACGCCGAAGCAGCGCGCGCGGTACGAGGAGTACGTCGCGCAGCGCACCCCGCGCACCGCGTCACCGCAGGGTCCGGCCCGCCTGCTGTTCGCTCCGGACATCGTCGGCACCTCGGCGGAGATCGCCGAACGCCTCCACGCCCACGCCGCGTTCCGCGAGGTGGACGAGGTGGCGTTCGCGCTGCCCTTCACCTTCGAGCACGAGGACTACGTGCAGATCCTCACCGACCTCGCCGGCCGGCTCGGGCCGGCGCTGGGGTGGCGCCCGGGACGATGACCCGGTCGAGCAGGTGAAGCGGGGCGGCCCGGATACCGGCGGCCTCCGCCGCGTCCCAGTGGGCCAGTGCACGGGGCAGGTCGACAAGACCGTGGGTCAGTGGCAGGTCGCTCCCGGGCCGGCCGGCGGCCCTGAGGTGGGAGTGCAGCAGCGACTCCAGCCGGCATGAGGCCATGGTCGCCGGAATCCCGGGCCGCAGGGCGAAGCCCGCGCTCGCCATAGCCGGCAGGTCCTGGCTGAGCCGCGTCCTTGTGGTGTCGAGGGCCAGCAGGCCGCCGCCCACGACCAGCACGTCCTGGTGCCTGCTCATCCGGTCCAGTGCCCTCCGGGTGTCGAAGCAGTGCGGGAAGGAGTCGTCGACCACGATCGTGCCGGGGCGGAGCCGGTCGACGTCCAGCAGGGTCGACGCCCCGCTGACGGCGGTGACGATCACGGCGGCCTCGTAGACCTCCGCGGGCAGCGACAGCCCGGACTCCACGACCTGGACCGGCATCGCCGCAGGCGGACACTCGGACGCCAGGTCCGCCGCCAGCCGTTCGAGTCGCGGGGCGCTGCCGGGCAGGTCGCACAGCAGCAGGCGGGCCGGTGGGCCGGATGCCGTCGCGAGCAGCAGTCGTAGGGACGAGGTGCCGATCGAGCCGCATCCGACGACGGCGAGGGAGAGATCGTCGAGGCGACGGTCGGTCGCCGCGAGAGCGGAGTGGACGGTCTTGACCACGGCGACGGTCGTCGACGCGTGTCCGGTGGTGATCTCCGCGCCGGTCGTGGTCTCCCGCAGGACGTCGTAGCCGTAGCCGGTGAGCGACGGGATCATGCCCGCGAGCGAGACGCAGCGGGCGCCGAGTGAGGCGGCGTGCTCGACGGCGCGGGCGGTGCGGGCCGCCAGGTCTCCGGCCGGGGCCAGTTCGTCGGCGAAGAGCGGGAGGGCGACGAAGCCGGAGTTCCCCAGCGGGGTGCCGGTCTCCTCCAGCAAGCGGGCCCGGCCGTCCGGGAACAGAAGCGCCCGGATCTCCTCGCGACCGAGGCCGGGGCTGTCGTACGGCAGACCGGCGAGGGCGGCGAGGTGGTGGGGCGCGGGCAGGTAACCGACGAGCGCGGCGTCGAGGTGGGGGCGCCGGCGGCGGCCCGCGCGGGCGGGGTCGGTGTCGCTCAGCGCCTCGCGCATCTGCTTCCGCATCTCCTCCGCGAACCCGGTGACTTCGCCCGGCGTGAGGGCCGCCGCCGAGGCCCGCACGGTGATGCGCAGGCCTTCGCGGTCCGGCACCGGCCGCACGGCGAGGAACACATCGGTGCCCATCGGCGGCGGGGCGAGGGAGGTGTCGGACTCGTCGGCGTGCAGGGCCAGACCGGCACCGGCCTGCTCGGTGCCGAGCGAAGTGAAGTCGAGGAAGGTGAAGAAGAACTGGGCGTGGCACGGCAGTCCGGTCGCCGTGCGCACGTCGCTGGGTCCTTCGGCCCTGGCCAGGTCCGTCTCCGCGACAAGTCGCCGCAAGTCGTCGGCGAAGGCCGGTCGGTCGACTTCAGTGCCTCCGGCGGGTGCCGGGCGCAGCGGCACCGCTTCCGCGAACGGGCCGAACAACCGGTGTGCGTCCGGCGTGGACTCCTCGCGTCCGGTGACGGCGAGGCCGAGCATCAGGTCGCGCTGTCCGGTGAGTTCGGCGAGGGCACGGTAGTACGCGGTGAGCAGCGGCGCGTACAGGGTGCGGTGTGCCGCTCGGGCGAGTCGGCGCAGTTCCCCGGTCATGGCGGCGTCCAGGGTGAAACCCGTGGTGTGGAAGGCCGGTTCGGTGTCGAAGGTCTCCTGGGTGGCCGGTCGGCGCAGTGCGGGCGGTGTGTAGGGCGCGCGGAGGCGGGTGCGGTACTCCTCGGCCTCGGGTCCGTCCGGTCGCGGGCGGGCGGCGGACAGGGCCACGTGGTCGCGGAAGGTGCCGTCGAGCGGTGGCAGGCCGTGCGGGAGACCGCGGTCGAGGCGGTCGTAGACGGTGAGCAGTTCCCGGGCGAGGAGCGCGGCACTGAAGCCGTCGCCGATGAGGTGGTGTGCGTGGACGACGAGCACGTGCTCAACGGGTGCCACGCTGAACAGCCGCAGGCGCAGCAACGGCCAGGCCCAGGGCTCCAGTCGGCGCCGGGCCTCCTCCTCGATCCGCTGCTCCAGCAGGTCGGCGTCCGCGAGGGTCTCCGTCTCCACGGGCAGGCGCAACGAGTCCGGCAATTCCTGCTGAACCGGCGGACGGGCGCCCGCGGGGAAGACGGTCCGCAGCATCGGATGCCGGGCGACCAGCACGTCGACGGCCTGCTGGAAGACGTCGTGGCGCAGCGGCCCGCGCACCCGGAACCGGGCGAGCCAGCCGGAGCCCGCCCCCGGGTCGATGGCCTCGGCGAGCAGGAATCCGCGCTGGGACGGCGTGAGGGGATAGGGGCCGGCGAGCTGCGGGGCCGTGGAGTGGGGCGCCGATTCGGGCGAGGGATCGGGGACGTGAGTGTCGGCTGCGGCATCGAGAGCCGCCGCGAGTGCGCTCAGCGTGCGGTGGGTGTATACCGTCGTCGGCCGCGGAACCGCGGGGAGTTGCTCGCGCAGGCGGGCGAAGAGCTCCAGCACCATGATGGAGTCGCCGCCGAGTTCGAAGAAGTCGTCCTCGCGGCTCACCTCCGGTACGTCCAGCAGGGCCGACCAGATGCGCGCAACGGTGTGCTCGGTCGGGGTGGCGAGTGGGGTTCCGGGCTCCGCACCGTGATCGTCGACCACGCCGGAGGCATCCGTGCCGGTCGTCCCCTCGCGCTCGCCCGCCAGCCGGTTGCGGTCGACCTTGCCGGTGCCGGTCAGGGGCATCAGGGGGAACGTGCGGATGCGTCCGGGCAGCATGTACGGCGGCAGGACACGGGAAAGGAACGCGCGCACCTCGCGCGGGTCCGGCTCGGCCGTGCCGGACCGGGGTTCGAGGTACGCCACCAGGCGTCCGTCGCGCAGCAGCACGGCCGCGCGGGCGATGTCCGGGTGGGCGAGCAGCGCGGCCTCGACCTCGCCGAGTTCCACACGGTGGCCGCGGACCTTGACCTGGTCGTCGAGACGGCCGAGGAACTCCAGCACCCCGTCCGCGGTCCGGCGGACCCGGTCGCCGCTGCGGTACCAGCGGCGTCCCTCGCGCTCGACGAAGGCCCGCGCGGTGAGCTGCGGCTCGCCGAGGTATCCGGCTGTCAGACCTGTTCCGGAGATGAGCAGTTCACCGGCCTCACCGGGGGCGCACGGACGGCCGTCCTCGGTGATGACGGCCAGTTCCGTCCCCGCGACCGGCCGGCCGATGGGCAACTGCCGCACGTCGTCGGCCGGCCGGGTGTCGATTACGTGGCAGGTGGCGTTGATGGTGGACTCGGTGGGCCCGTACAGGTTGGAGATCCGGTGCTCCGGGCCCCCGCAGTCGTCGAGCAGATCGAACCAGCGGCGTACGTGTGCCGCGGGCAGCGCCTCGCCGCCGACGTGGACCCAGCGCAGCGCCGACAGGTCCGGGGGCGTCCCGTCCTGCCGCGCTCGGGCCTCGGCGGCGGTCAGCAGCCGCTCCCACAGCGTCGGCACCGAACTCCACACCGTGATCCGGTCGTTGACGATCCGGTCCAGCAGTGCCTCGGGGTCGCGGAGGAGGTCGCGGGTCAGGGTGTGGACGGTGGCGCCGACGAGCAGCGGTGCCAGCAACTGGCGTACGGAGGCGTCGAAGCAGACGGATGCCGTCTGCACGAGGCGGTCTCCGGGTCGGTAGCCGAAGGTGGCCAGTGACCAGTCCAGGTAGTTGAGCATGGACCGGTGCGTGATCGGGACGGCCTTGGGGCGGCCCGTGGAACCCGATGTGAAGATGACGTAGGCGGTGGCGTCCGGGTCGGTGGGCGGCGGCGCGCTCGGAGTCGGCGCGGCCGACGGCGGTGCGTCGGCGGCCACCGGCGTGATGCCGTCCAGCGCGGCGACGGCTTCCCGCGTCGCGCTGTGGCAGACCACTGCGCCGACCTCGGTGCGGTTCACCTGGTCCCGCAGCCGGGCCACGGGGTGGGTCGCGTCCATGGGCACCCAACCGGCGCCCGCCCGCAGGATGCCCACGACGCCGACGACCGTGTCCGGGCCAGGCTCGGTGAGCAGGCCGACCAGGTCACCGGGGCGCACGCCACTCGCCCGCAGCCGGTCCGCGAGGGCGCCGGTGGCGGCGTCGAGTTCGGCGTAGGTGAGCGTGGTACGGCCGGTGTCCACCGCGATGGCCCGGGGTGTCGCCCGGAACTGTGCGCACAGCCGGCCGACGATCCCGGCGTCGCTGTCGTGCCGCTGCGCAGGGATCAACTGACCTGCCGCTGCTCGCAGTTCCTCCAGGTACTCCCCCGCGAGGCGTTCGACGGTCGCACGCCGGAAGAGCTGCGCGGGGTGGTTCCAGGAGAGGCGCAGGGTCGCGTCCGATTCCCAGCACAGCAGGCCGAGCCTGGTCGCGGCGGAGGCGGTGGCCGCCGCGGTCGGGGTCACGGTGACCGGCCAGTCCTGGCCGTGGCTCACCGGGAAGCGGGCAAAGCTGAACCCGGCCGGGGCGACCGTGCGCGGGGCGGCGCCCGTGGTGGGCAGCAGCGCGGCGATGTCGGGGCTGGCGAGCGTCGCGTGGGACTCCGCCTCGTGCCAGATCCGCTGCAGCCGCCGGGCCAGTACGGTCACGGGTTCGGCAGGGTCGACGGTGGCAAGCACCGGCAGGGTGTCGGCGAGCGGGCCCACGAGACGCTCGATCCCGGGCAGGGCTGCCTCGCGGCGGGCACGCGCCACGTTCACGGCGACGGCCCCCTGTCCGCTCCAGCGGGCGAGGCAGCGCCCGTACACCGCGAGGAGCAGATGGAAGAGGGAGAGTTCGTGCCGGGCGGCCACCTCCCGCAGCGCCGCCGTGAGCGAGGTGCCGACGGTCGTCCGGTGGTGGGTGAGCGGCGGCGCCGGGAGGGCTTCCGGGTCGCCGTCGTAGGGCAGCGTCATCGGCGTACCCGCCGCTGTGTGCTCGGCGATGCGGTCACGCCAGTACTGCTCGTCCCGGGTGAAGGCCGGGGACCGGCGGTTGGCGGTTTCCAGGGCTGCGTAGTCGGTGAACTCAGCGCGCAGGGCGGGTAGTTCGGGAGGACGGCCGTGGGCGAGTGCGGCGTAGAGCGCCCACAGCTCCTCGCACAGGACCTTGAGGCTGTAGCCGTCAGCGGCGCTGTGGTGCACGACCAGCAGAAGGTGGGCGAGGTGCTCGTCCAGGCGGTCGCGGACCAGAACGGCACGCACCGGATCCTCGGCGGTCAGGTCGAACGGGCGGTTGTACAGCCGCTGTTCGAGGTCGGACAGGGACGGCGCGGCGTCCGGCTCGTGCACCTCGTACCAGCGGGGCGCGCGGTCGGTGGGCTCGACGGGCGTGACGCGCTGCCGTGGCGGTGTGCCGTCTCCCGTGATCCGCAGACGCAACATGGGCTGGCGGGCGGCGAGTTGGGCGAGGGCTCGGCCGAGGAGGGCGGGGTCGAGAGGGCCGCGGATGGTCTGGCGCAGGTAGCCGTAGGAGGTGATGCCTTCGTACAACTCCTCGGTGGTGAGGAAGGCGCGCTGAAGAGGCGTGAGGGGGTGCGGGGTGTCGTCGTGGCCGCGGTTCACGGTGACGGGCGGGTGGGAGGCTTGCGGGCTCTGTGCGCCGAGGTAGGCGGTCAGTTCGCCGATCGTGCGGTACTCGAAGAGCAGGGTCGCGGGCAGGGGGAGTCCGAGTTCCCTCTCCAGGCGGCGGGCGAGGTCGACAGCGGTGAGCGAGTCCAGCCCGAGGCTGAGGAACGGCTCATCGTCGCCGATGTCCTCCGCGGCGCGGTGCAAGGCCTGGGCCAGCAGGCTGCGTATCAGGTCGATGGTGCGGGCCGGGTCGGCGGCGTTGGCCGACGACGAAGGGGCGGCGGCAGGCGAGCTGTCGGCCCGGGACGGACGGGGCTCGGTCGGCGCGCGGCCCGCAGCGGCGACCACTGGGGGCTGCGCGGGGCTCACCAGCAAGTGCGCGGCACCGGTCGCGACGGCCGTCCGCAGTCCCGCAATTGCGGCCCGCATGGTCATGGGAGTCAGTCCGCGGGCGCGCAGCCGCGCCTCGGCCGGTGACCCGGCGGCCAGTCCCGCGTCCGCCACCGGCCCGAACCCGACCGCCAGCCAGGGCCGGCCCGCCGCGCGCTCGGCGGCGGCGAAGGCGTCGAGGAAGGCATTGGCAGCCGCGTAGTCACCGAGCGCGCCTGCCAGGCCGGGCAGGACGGAGGAGACGGAGGAGAACGCCACGCATACGGCCGGTTCCTGGCCGTGCCGGCGCAGCGCCTCCGCGACCAGCAGCGTGCCGCGCACCTTCGCGGCGAGCATCTGCTCGATCTCGGCGTCGGTCTTGGAGCGGAGGGTGCCGGGCCGGACCGAACCGGCGGCGTGGAACACCCCGTCCAGCGGGGGCAGCGCGCCGAACAGCGCGTCGACGTCGGCCTCGTGGGAGACATCCGCCGCGTGGTACCGGGCCCGGGCGCCCTGGGCACGGAGATCGGCGAGCAGTTCGTCGGGGACGGTCCGGGAGCGTCCGGTCAGGATCAGTTCGCATGCGCCGCGGCCCGCGAGGTCGCGTGCGAGGGCGGAACCGAGCCCTCCGGCTCCCCCGGTGATCAGGTAGGTACCATCCGGCGGCAGGTCCGCGCGCGCCGCGGACACGTCCGTCACGTGGGCCGGTGTACGGCTGACCCTGCGCCCGGAGCGCCAGGCGACCGCGCCCTCGGCGCCGGGTTCGTGGGCGGAATACAGCTCACGTTCCAGGGCGTCCGCCCGGGCGTCGAGCGGGTCGTGGGAGGACAGGTCGACGCTGCGGGCGGCGAGCCCGGGGTGTTCCTCCGGGAGTGCGAGGGCGAAGCCGTGCAGGAGTGCCTGCGTCGGGCGCGCCGACTCCTGCGACACGCCGGTGACGTACGCGTCCTCGGTGGCGAGCAGGAGGCGGGTGCAGTCGGTGGAGAGCAGGTCGAGTGCCTGGCGCAATGCGGAAATGGCCGCGCCCGGGGTCTGCGGGCCTTCGCCGTCGGCGCCTGCATCCTGGCACAGCAACACCAGGGTGTCCGCCGCCGCGTCGGTCGGCCCGTCAGCCTCCAGCACCGTCACTCCACGGCCGGTGAGTCTCTCGGCGAGAGCCCGCCCGAGCCCCTGGTCACCGCCGATCAGCCGCACGACGCGGGGTCCGGCCGCAGACGTGAACGGTGCGTCCCTCCAGTCGAGGCGCTGCACCACGGGCGTCGCGTCGGGCTTGCGCGGCCAGTGGCGGGTGCGCTGGAACGGGTACGTCGGCACCGGCTCCGCAGGACGGTTGCCGGCCCGGGTCGTCCGGTCCAGAGCCACGCGGTTCAGGGCAGCCCCGCGCGACCACAGTCGGCCCGCCGTCTCCAGCAGCGCCCGCGCACCGGAGGGGGCGGCATCGCGGTCCGGGGCTGAGGGGAGCCCTGTCGTCGATGCCGAGACGTCCGAGGCATCCTGCGCCCGCGCGACGGCGCGGACGGCCCCGACCAGGGTGTTCCCCGGGCCGAGCTCCACGAAGGTGTCGTACCCCTCCTCCAGGAGCCTCGCCACGGCCGCGCCGAACCGCACCGGCCGGACGGCGTGCGCCTGCCAGTAGGCGGGCGTGAGGTCGGGTCGCCAGTCGCCGGTGACCGTGCTCAGTATCGGGACGGTCGCCGACTTGACCGTCAGTGCCTTCGCGGCGTCCCCGAGTGGCTCGAGGACGGGCTCCAGCAGCGGTGAGTGGAAGGCGTGCGAGACACGGAGCCGACGTGCGGCCACGCCCCGGCTCCTCAGTTCGGCGAGGGCACGGTCGACGGCGTCCCCGGCACCCGAAATCACCACCTGATCGGGCCCGTTGACGGCGGCGACGCTCAGCGAGCCGCCGGATACGGAGACGAGCTCGGCGACGGCGTCCTCGTCGCCCCTGACGGCGGCCATGGCTCCGGGGAGGGCCCGTTCACCCACCAGCCGCCCGCGCTCCGCGGCGAACCCCACCGCCTCGTCCAGGGTCAGCGAACCGGCGACACACGCCGCCGCGATCTCGCCCACGCTGTGCCCGGCCACCGCGTCGGCCGACAGGCCCCATTCCGCCAACTGCCGGGCCAGGCCGACCCCGAACGCGACGAGCAGCGGCTGGGCCACCTCCGTCCTGGCCAACTCCTCGGGATCCATGCGGGGATCGAGGCACCACTCGGCGAGCGAGCGCCCTTGTATGGGGCCCGTCAGTGAGGAGGCCTCGTCCAGGACGTCCCGGAACACCGGAGAGGATCGGTACAGGGCACGTCCTTGGCCGGGCCGCTGTGCGCCCTGGCCCGGTAGGAGGAACACCGTCCGGGGGCGGGACCGGGCGACCGTGAAGTCCGCTGCTCGGGCCGCGTCGAGGCGGTCCGCGAGGTCGCCGTCCGCGACCACGGCGAGGCGGTGGGGACCGTCGTCGCGCGCGGTGTTCACGGCGGCGCAGATGTCCGCCTCGTGCCGGTCCGGATTCGCGCGGACATGGGCGGCCAGATCGGTGGTGGCGGCGCGCAGGGCGTCGGCGCTGCGGGCCGACAGCGTCAGCAGGTTCGGGCCGTCGGCGGAGGGCCTCGCGGAGCTGGTCCGCCTGGGCGCCTCCTCCAGAACGGCGTGCGCGTTGGTGCCGCCGAAGCCGAAGGCGTTGACGCCCGCGACGAGGGGCCCCGGTGCGCGCAATTCCCGCTGCTCGGTGACGAGTTCGAAGCCGGGAGCGACGCGTTGCAGGTACGGCGCGGGCGCAGTGGTGTTCGGGGAGGGCGGGACCTCGCGGTGCTGGAGCGTCAGGACTGTCTTGACCAGGCCCGGCATGCCGGCGGCGTTCAGCAGGTGCCCGATGTTCGCCTTGACCGAGCCGAGCAGGCGGGGCAGCCCGTCCGCGCGGGGCGCGAACGCGTGCCCGAGCGACTGCGCCTCGACGGGATCGCCGACCGGAGTGCCGGTTCCGTGCGCCTCGACGTACGACACCGCTTCGGGGTCGATGCCGCACTCGCCGTACGCCTGCGTGATGACCTCGCGCTGGGTGCGCGGGTTGGGAGCGAGCAGGCTCAGCGAGCGGCCGTCGTTGTTGACGGCCGTGCCGCGCACCAGGGCGAGGACCGGATCCCCCGTCCGCTGCGCGTCGTCCAGGCGGGCGAGGACGAGGGCCGCTCCGCCTTCTCCGGGCACGATTCCGTCCGCGCTGGCGCCGAAGGGGCGGCTACCGCCCGTCGGGGAGAGCGCACCAGCGCGTTCGAGCAGCCGGTGGCCGGTTGAGGTGAGGGCGAGTTGGACGCCCCCGACGACGGCGATGTCGCACTCGCCGCTCTGGAGGCTGCGGCGGGCCAGGTGGAGTGCCACGAGCGCCGAGGAGCAGGCGGTGTCCACCGCCAGGGCGGGGCCGTCGAGGTCGAGTGCCTGGGAGAGGCGGGCGGCGATCAGGTTGGGGAGGTTGCCGGTGAGCGCGCCGGCATGGGCTGCCAGGTCGCCGTGCGTGGCGGCGGCCAGGATCTCGCGGTAGCCGCTGTCGCCGACCGCGGCGAACACCCCGACCTTGCGGCCGATCCGGCGCGGCCCCGCGTAGCCCGCGCGCTCCAGGGCCTCGTGGGCGAGTTCCAGGAAGATCCGGGCTTGTGGGTCGGTGGCACGGGCCTCCTCGTCGTCCATGCCGAAGCAGGCGGCGTCGAAGGCGGCGGGGTCGGGGAGGAAGGAGCCGGAGAGGCGGGGAGCGCCCGGGACCTTCTCCGTCCCCTCGCCTTCCCAGCGGTCCTCGGGCACGGCTGTGACCGTGTCCCGGCCGGAAGCGAGCAGTTCCCAGAAGGCCTCCGGCGTGTCCGCACCGGGGAACCGGCAGGCCATGCCGAGCACCGCCACCGGGCGGTTTCGCGCAGGGTCCCCGACCGGCTGATGCCCCGGCTCCGCGGCCGACGGCTCCAGCGCCCGACCGTCGTCCGTGACCGCCCCCACGCCCGTACCCGACGCGCCGTCACCCTCCGACAGCAGGGCCAGCACATGCCCAGCCAGTGCGGCCACGGTGTCATCGTCGCGCAGCACGCGAGGCTCCACCGTGACGGAGAACGTGTCCTCGATCCCGGCGAGCACGGCCATCGCCTTGAGGGAGGAGCCTCCGAGGGAGAAGAAGCGGTCGTCGCGGTCGATCGCCGCCGGCGAGAGGTCCAGCGTCCGTGCCCAGATCCCCCGGATCGCTTCCTCGACGTCGCGTCGCGAGTGCGGCCCAGCGCCACCCTGCGGACCGCGCTCCTGGTCCTGAGTCCCATCCGTCGGCGCCTGCCTGGCGTCGCCCACCGGAGCCCGGCCGGCCTGACCGGCGACGCCCCGCGCCGTCGACACCCGCCCCTCGACCTCCGCATAAGCACCCGCCTCGAACCGCTCGCGCATCACGGCGCGCCGCAGCTTGCCGCTCGTCGTGCGGGGAAACGCCCCCGGCGGCAGCGGCAACACCCTTACGTCGTCGTGGCCCAGAGCTTCCCGGACCCGGGCCGCCGCCGCGTCGAGCACGGGAAGGGCCGTGGCCAAGGCGGGTCGTGCCCAATGCACGAACACCACGACCCGATCGGCTCCGGTGTCAGGATCGGTGGACCCGATCGCCGCCACGGTCCCTCCGGGCAGTCCCGGGGTGGCGGCGGCGGTCTCCTCGAGGTCGGGGGCGTGGAAAGTCCGGCCGCCGACGAAGACGACGTCCTTGTGCCGACCGGTGACACACAGCCGGCCCTCGTCCAGGAGGCCGAGGTCGCCCGTCCGCAGCCAGCCGCCGACGAACGCGGCCGCGCTCGCCTCGGGCGCCCGGTGATAGCCGCGAGCCAGCTGAGGCCCGCGTACCTCGATGTGACCGATCCGCCGGTCGCCGAGCGGCCCGCCGGAAATGTCGGTGACACGGACCTCGCAGTCCGGGACGGGACGGCCCACGTCCATCAGTTCGACGGCGTCCGGGCCAGGCTCCGCGGGAACGGCCCGGCCACGGCTGAGCGCCGCGCGGTCCAGTCGCAGGGGCACGGCGGTCTCGCCGAGCGGGGGCACGGTCACCGCGAGCGTGGCCTCAGCCAGCCCGTACACCGGGAGCATGGCCCTGGCGTCCAGTCCTGCGGTGCCCGCCTTCGCGGTGAACTCCCGCCACACGCGCGGCGCGATCGGCTCCGCGCCCACGAGCATCAGGCGTACGGCACTCAGGTCCAGTCCGGCCCAGGTGCTGTCCGGCACCCGCCGTGCCGCCAGCGCCAGCGCGAAGTTCGCCGCCGACAGCAGGGTCGCCCGGTGCCTGACCGCCGCCTCCAGCCAGAGGGCCGGGCGCTTGGCGAAGGTCAGCGGTTCCAGGCGTACCTGCTTCAGGCGCGCCGCCAAGGGGACGAGGTGGGTGCCGATCAGGCCCATGTCATGGAAGTACGGCATCCAGCTCGCCACCACGTCGTCAGGCGTGATCGCCATGGCGGTGCGGATCTGCCGGAGGTTCGCGAGAACGGCCTCGTGGGTGAGCTCCACGCCCTTCGGGGCGCCGGTGCTGCCGGAGGAGAACTGGAGGAACGCGAGGTCCTGTGGCCCGCGCCTGGGCAGTGAGCGGAGCGGGCCGGCCTCGCGCAGCTCCCCCAGTCGCAGCGCGTGCACGGGCCCCGGGATCTCGTCGAGCAGCGCTTCCGTGGTCGCGTCCACGACGACGGCGGGCCTGCCGAGGAACTCCCACACCGGCCCCACCCGGCGCGGCTCCGGAGCGAGCGGCACCGGCACGAGTCCCGCCGCCAACGCTCCCCAGAACATCGGCTGGAAATCCTCGCCGAGACCCGCGAGGAGAGGCACAGGTGTGCCGGGCTCCAGTCCCGCCGCGCGCAGACCACCTGCGACGCGCAGGGCGTCGTCGCGGAGTTCGGCGAAGGAGACGGTGCGTTCGCCGCCGTCTCCGCGGACGTGGACGACGACCTGCCCGGGGGCCTCCTCGGCGGCGTGCAGCAAGACGTCGAGGAGCGTGTCGGCGGTACGGCGCCCGGGAGTCGGCATGCGCTTCCTTCCTCATCGCACGGGGCAGGCCCGTGGACGTGCCCGGCGGGGTCCGGTACCCGCGCTGAGCGCTGTCGATCATTCACCTGTACGACGAGGAGTCTCGTCGAACGGTTCACCGGGCGAAATGATCAATTGGTGGCGGCGGTTCCGCCGAGGGCAGCGGTGATGTCCTGCAGGAACGCCGAGACCGGGCCCAGGGTGAGCAACCCGCTGGCGGCTCCGGCCAGTTCGTTCGCCGCCGGCGTGAGGGCGGTGTGGGCGCGTGCCAGGGTAGGCCGGTCGCCGAGGCTCAGGGCCGCTCGGGCGGTGAGGCACCACAGGGCCTCCTGAAGGAGGTCGTGGGGTGGTTCGGGCATGGCGTGGAGGGCCTCGGCGGCCTCGGGGCGGTGGCCCCGGTCGATAAGAACCAAGGGGCGCGCCCAGGGGGCGTAGGGGCCCCAGTCCGTGTGGTCGTCGAAGCGGAGGGGCTGGGCGTGCCGCACGCGCAGGCACAGCAGCGCGAGCGGCAACAGGCCTTGGGCGAGGCCCGGCATGCCCGCGCCGTGCAGCAGGGTGGCCGCCTCCCGGTAGGCCGCCTCCACCTCCGTCACCGGTGCCCGGCCTGTGGCAGCCAGCCGCAGTGCGGCGTACCAGCCGGTGAACACACCCACCAGCGGCGCCTCATGGCGTACGGCCAGCGCGTCCGCGGCGGCTGCATGCCGGTCCGCCGCGTCGAAGTCGCCGAAAGCGCTGCGGGCCTGGAGGCGGATCAGGTGGCCGAGGATCTCGAACGTGGTCAGGCCGTGGCGGGTGGCGAGTGCGAGCAGTTCCGCACCGATCCCGTCGCGTCGCGACGCCAGCCCGGTGCTGTCGAAGCACTGCATGAACGCCGCGTTGAGGGCGAACGCCAGCAGCGCCGGATCGTCCAGCCGACGGGCCATCTCCGCGGCCTGGCGGGCGGCCTGCGGGCCACGGGCATGCGGGGTGCCGCGCGACTCCAGGGCGATGGTGGCGAGCAACCGGGCCTTGGCCGCCTCGTGGCCTTCGGCGGGCAGGGCGACAAGGGTGCGTTCGGCGGCGGCGACCACATGTTCCGCCTGTTCCGGGTCGTCGAGGCGGGTCCAGATCGCCGGGACGTCGTAGGCCCCGATGACCCGGGCGGTCAGCTCGGCGTCGCCCAGCTCCTCGGCCGCCGCAATGGCCGCGACCCGATGCTCCCGGGCAGCCTGCAGCCCGCTGCCTCCGGTCACGGCGAGGTTGCGCAGCAGACCGGCCGAGGACTCCAGGCGGGCACGGGCACCGGGAGCGACGGCACGGTCGTAGGCGGCGGCCACCTGCTCCCAGACTCGGGTGGCCGGGGTGGACGCGTGGGCGTCGGGGTCGGCCTGGGGGAGGTCGGCGGCTGGGCGAGGGGGGTTGCCTTGGCCGTGGTGCTCGGCTTGGCGACCGGGGTCACCCTCGCCAAGGTGCTCCTGGCGACGGTCGTCACCCCGGCTGAGGTGCTCGCCCTGACGAAGGCGCTCACCCTGGTCGGGATACTCGGCACGGCGGAGCGAGTCGCCCTGATCGCGGTGCCATGCCTGGCTGAGGAACTCACCTGGACGAAGGCGCTCGGCCTCACCGATGTACTCGTCCCGGCGAAGGCCTTCAGCCTGGTCGAGGTGCTCGTCCCGGCGGAGACGCCCGCTCTGGACCCAGTGCTCGGCTTGGCGGAGCCCATCGCTCCGGTCGAGGTGCGCGGCCTGCCGGAGAATGTCCGTCTCCAGAGCCCGCAGATCCGGCCCCGGGTCGATACCCAGCTGCTCGCTCAGCAGCCCCCGTGCCCGCCGCAGCACCTCCAGCGCATCGGCCTGCCGCCCCGTGCGGTACAGCGCCAGGGCCAGCAGGCGCCAGGCGTTCTCGCGCCAGGGATGCTCGGCCGCGTGGGCCTGAAGGTCCGCGGCCGCCCGGTCGGCCGACCCGAGGGTCAGCTGGGCCTCGGCGCGCAGCTCCACGGCGTGCAGGCGCAGCTCGGCCAGGCGGCGGCTCTCGGCCCTGGCCCACGGCTGGTCGGCGAACTCCGCGTAGACGGGGCCGCGCCACCAGCCGAGCGCCTCGTCCAGCCGTACGGTCGCCTCCGTGGCCGGCCACGTCACGGCGTCGGCGAGCGTCTGCTCGAAACGCCAGGCGTCCACCGCGTTCGTCGAGGCGCGCAGGGCGTAGCCCGGACCGTCGGTGACCAGCAGCCGGGCCGGAGTGCGGGGCGGGCGTTCGGGTTCGAGGGCGCGGCGCAGTGCGGCGACGAAGGTGCGCAGAGCGCCCACGGCGTCGGCGGGCGGGTCCGTCCACAGGTCGTCGGCCAGCAGGGAGACGGGCACGACTCGGCCCCGGGCGACGATCAGCCGGGCCAGCACCGAGCGGTGTCTCGGCCCCTTCAGGGAGATCGTGTTTCCGTCCGCGTCCCATGCGGTCACGGACCCGAGCACACCGAAACCCAAGCCAAGGTCCACGTCCGCCATCACCTCCGTCCGCCGCCTCGGTCACCCGGGCGCTGCTCATTCATTGCTCATCCGCCCCAGGGACGATCGAGGAACAAGATCCCTCACGAGGAGTCTCCCGACAGGTCCCTTCGCAGAAGAACCCCTGTTGGAAGAACCCCTCGCAGAGATCCTCCACCCATCGGCCAACATCGGAAGGAGCGGAGCCATGCCACCCGTCATCCCCGGCTTCGATCACCATCGCGTCCCCGTCGCGGACGGCGTGTCCCTGCACACGGCCGTCGGCGGCTCCGGCCCGCCCGTCGTCCTGCTGCACGGCTTCCCGCAGACGCACCTGATGTGGCGGCACGTGGCCGCCGACCTCGCCGCCGACCACACCGTGATCTGTCCGGACCTGCGCGGTTACGGCGCCAGCGACAAGCCGGCCGAGAGTGACGGCACCGTCTACTCGAAGCGGACCATGGCCGCGGACATCGTGGCCCTGGCCCATGAACTCGGGCACGAGCGCTTCGCGTTGGCCGGGCACGACCGCGGCGCCCTGGTGGCCTTCCGTGCCGCGCTCGACCACCCCGCCACGGTCACCCACCTGGCCTGCCTCGACGTGCTGCCGACGCTCGACATGTGGAAGGTGATGCACGGCGTGGGAGCCGCCGTCGGCTTCCACCTCTATCTGATGGCCCAGCCGCCCGGCCTGCCCGAGCGCATGATCGGCGCGGCGCCGGACGACTTCTTCGGCCACTTCCTCGACCTCTGGACGTCCGACCGGCGGGCCGTGCCGGACGAGGTCCGCGCCGCCTACCTGGCGGCCTCCCGCGAGGCCGTGCCCTCGATCGTCGCGGACTACCGGGCCTCGGCCGGCGTCGACATCGAGCACGACCGGGCCGACCGGGCGGCCGGAACCACGCTCCGGATGCCGGTCGCTGTGCTCCAGCAGGACTGGGGCGCCGCCCTGGGCTTCGACGCCGGCGCGCTGTGGCGTGCCTGGGCGCCCGATCTGCGGCACACCACGGTCACATGCGGTCACTTCATGGCCGAGGAGGCGCCCGACGAGATCGTGAAGGCACTGCGCGACCTGGTCGCCCGCTGAGCGCGGTGAGCGCACCGGGGGCGCCGGCTACCAGCGCCCACGCTCGGTCCCGGTGATCGGCTCCGACGGTTTGCCGTCCACCCCGACCGGCACATCCCCCGAGAGCATCACCCGGTGCATGGTCCGGGGGAAGTCGAGGTGGGCGTTGTCGCTGGGGGCGAGGTGGATGGTGGCCCGGTTGTCCCAGAAGGCCACGCTGCCGGGCTCCCAGCGGAAACGGACCGTGTACTCGGGGCGGGTCGCCTGGTCCAGCAGCATCTCCAGGACGGCGGCGCTCTCCGCCCGCGACAGGTCGGCGATCTGCTCGACGTAGTAGCCGTTGACGTAGAGCACTCGCTCTCCCGTCTCCGGATGGACGCGGACCAGCGGATGCAGCGAGGCGACCTGGTGGTCCAGCAGGTGACGGACGTACGCGTCGTCGCCGGGCCGGGGCTGATAGCCGACGCCGAGGCGGTGCTCGACCCGCAGCCCGTCCACGAACTCCCGCACCGGGCCGGAGAGTCCGGCGTACGCGGCCGCCAGGTTCGACCAGGTCGTGTCGCCGCCGTACGGGGGTACGGTCTCGGCGCGCAGGATCGTCGCGGCGGGCGGGTCGATGCGGGCACCGTGGTCGCAGTGCCAGCCGCGCAGCAGCGTGTGCCGGCGGCGCCGCAGCCACTCGTCGTGCTCCATGCCGAACTTCCCGCCCAGCTCGAGCCGGTCGGCGGTCGTCTCGATCTCGGGGAAGTCCGCCGGAGACGCGCTTCCCCGCTTGCGCAGGACGACCGGTTCGCCGAACCGGCGCGCGAACGCCACATGCCCGGCATGGTCCAGCCGCTGTCCCCGGAAGAACACCACCTTCCAGCGCAGCACCGCCGCCCGGATCGCGGCGACCACGGCCTCGTCCGGCTCCCCGGCCAGGTCGACGCCCGTGATCTCCGCCCCGATGTGCCCGGCGACCGGTCGCACCTCGATCCCCGCGATCGGCTCCGTCCCGTCCGCTGTGGCCCTGTCCGTCGTCATGCCCGCTCCGTCGGTCGTCCGTCCGCGCCGGCTCCGGTCCGAGCCGGTTCCAGGAAGATCGTGACAGTGTTCGGCGGGCATGGCGACAGGGCCTGGACAGAGCCTCAGACCGCGAACTCCCGTATCACCGTGTTCCGGAACACCGCCGTGCCGTCGACCGTGAACAGCGCGAGCCCGGTGTCGATCAGATACGGGAAGACCTCCGACGAGTGCACGTACCGGCCGTCGTCGACGAACATCTCGACGGACGTA
This sequence comes from Streptomyces sp. NPDC055013, assembly GCF_053608645.1. Lineage (NCBI taxonomy): Bacteria > Bacillati > Actinomycetota > Actinomycetes > Kitasatosporales > Streptomycetaceae > Streptomyces > Streptomyces sp. NPDC055013. The sequence goes on along the minus strand of NZ_JBSGVW010000015.1, from coordinate 37,182 downwards.
CGGTCGACCAGGATCCGCAGCCGCACGGTGCGGACGGACGGGTCGAAGGGGCTGTGACTCTCCTGCCATCTGCCGGAGGCGTCGGGGTTCACGGTGGGGCGACGGTTGAGGAAGGCGTAGTCGCCGTAGATCCCGGCGTCGACATGGCGGGCACCGTCGGGTGAACGGCGCAACTGGAGTCCGGCGCCCTTGAGTTGGTCCCAGGTGATCTCGCAGGTCACCTCGTAGGCCGTGCCCCGGTAGTCGAGCACGCGGGTGCCGGTGACCTCCAGGTCGCCCAGGTTCACGGTGCGGGAGACGTGGTCGTGCAGGGCGGCGACCGGTTGTGAGGCGAGGTGGTACGTGCCGCCGGATCCCCGCTTCAGGGTGATCTCGCGGACGATCGAGTCGGTGCCGTTGAAGCCGTCGCAGTCGATGGTGGGTGTGATGTTGGCGTAGTCCCAGTTGTTGAGCCAGCCGATCGCGTAGCGCATGGCCGGGTCCACCGAGCCGTCGCTCCGGTGCTTGTCGAAGGTGACGGCGGCGTACCAGTCCCAGCCGTGGTCGAGCCACTGCGGGTCGGCCGCGTCGGCGGTGAAGGCGGTGCCGTCGAAGGAGCCCGTCCAGTAGGCGTACGTGTTCGGCAGCCCCGAGCCCTTGCCGTTGGCGCTCACGCCGAGCACCCACTTCGCGGTGCCGTCGTCGGTGGTGATGCGGAACAGGTCCGGGCACTCCAGGACGCCGATCCCGCCCTTGACGAAGCCGCTGACGTACCTCCACGACTTCAGGTCGGTGGAGTGGTAGAAGCCCACCTTGTCGTTCTCGGCGAGCGTCATCACCCAGCGCCCGCGCTCCTCGTCGCGGATCACCTTGGGGTCGCGGAAGTCCCGAACGCCGGGGTTGGGCAGGACAGGCTCGGTGCCGTGGGGCGTGAACGTGCGGCCGCCGTCGGTCGAGTAGTACAGGTACTGCGCCTGTGTGACCTCGTCCGGCGCCATGGTCGCGAGGACGATCACCGCGCCCGCGCCGAAGCCCGCCGTGTCGTCCGTGTCGATCACCGCCGAGCCGGACCAGACGTCACCGTTGGGGGTGGTGTCCTTCGGCACGGCGATCCCGCGGTCGGTGAAGGAGACCAGGTCGGTGCTGGTGGCCAGGCGCCAGGCGGTGCCGGTGGTGGTTCCCCCGGTGAGATAGTCCGGGTTGTACAGGTAGTAGTAGTGATACTCGCCGTCGATCCAGATCGGGCGCTGAGGGTCGTTCTTCCACTGGTCGGGGACCGTGAAGTGGTACTGGGCCCGGTAGCTGGCGCAGGTGCTCGCCGCCTGCCTGGGCCTGGCGGCCGCTGTGGGCGCGGTCGGCAGCAGCGCGGCCGAGGCGCCCGCCGCCGAACCGGCGAGCAGCGCTCTCCTGGACATCCCTCGCATCACGCGTCGTTCCTCTCGTCTGAGGCGTCAGAACGGTGGCTCGTGGGATCAGGACTGTGGGACCTAACTCGTTAAAGGTCAAGTGGTTCGCACCTATTGACAGGGCCGTGGGCCGCTTCCCATCATCTGGGGCATCACTACTCGACTAACACGAGTTAGGCCCGTTAGATGACCGACTCGCACCTCACCCGCCGCACCCTGATGCGGTACGGCGCCTACGGCGCGGGAGCCGCCGCGCTGGCCGGTACCGCCGCGAGCTGGGACCGGCTCACCGGAGCCGACATCCCCGGCCGCGACGACGGCTCCCTCGTCGTCGCCACGCTCGGCCCCGCCTACGGACCCGAGGCCGTCCGCACGCTCACCGAAGGCTTCAGCAAGGTCCACCCCGACATCAAGCTGCGGATCAACGCGGTGCAGGCCGTCGACTGGTCGGACTTCTTCGCGAAGATCCTCACCCAGATCGCGGCGGGCACCGCACCCGATCTCGTCTACGTCGCCACCGAGGGCGTCCAGCTGTTCGCGCAGCGTCTCGGGGTCCCGCTCGACGACTGGGTGCGGCGGGACTCCGAGGAGCTGCGCGAGTACTTCGCCGACGTCCATCCCTCGCTGGTGGAGTCGATGATGTACGAGGGCAGCCTCTACCAGCTGCCGGTCGAGTTCAACGCCGCCGACATCTACCTCAACAACCAGGTGCTGAGGCGGGCCGGAGCGGACTTCCCGGCGGCCGATTGGACGCGCGACGACTTCACCGCGCTGCTGCGGGACATGAAGCGGTCCAGCGGCTCCCAGTTCACGCCGTACTTCTGGACCAACCGCCTGTGGGGCGGCGTGGTGCCCTGGCTGTTCGCGAACGACACCAACCTGCTCGCCGAGTCCAAGGCACCCGGCGGCGCCTGGCTGTGGGACTCCTTCTACCCGGCCGCCCAGCGGCAGGGACGCGGGGGCGGCTTCCGGTGGACGACGCCGCAGGCAACGGACGCGCGTGTGGAGGAGGCGTACGACTATCTCGCCTCCCTCATCCAGGAGGGGCTGTGCACGCGCCCCGAGGGCGGCAACGGCCAGAACCTGATCGGCGTGTTCTCCACCGGCCGGGTCGGGGTCACGCCCGCGGGCGGCTTCTGGGCGGGCGGCCTGCATCTGGCCGGCATGCCGGCCGACGGCTTCGACGTCCAGTACTTCCCTCGCTGGCGCACCCAGCGCATGCAGTACGGCGCCGCCGGCTACGCGCTGCTGCGCACGTCGAAGCGGCAGGAGGAGGCCTGGGAGTTCATCAAGTACGCCGCCCGCCACGACACCCTGACGCGGCTGTTCACGACCAACCAGACCACCCCGGCGCGCCGCTCGATGCTGACAGCCGACCGCTATCGCGAGACCGGCCCGAACCGCTGGCAGGTCTTCTACGACACCCTCGATCAGTTCCCCGACACCGGGCCGATCCCGGCGCCGCCGCAGGTCGCCGAGGTCGAGCAGGTGCTGCTGAAGCACACCGGTACCGCGCTGTCCTCCCGGCGTGCGGTGGCCCCCGCGCTGCGCCGGATGCAGGGCGATCTGGAGAAGGCCATGGAGCGTGACGCATGACGAACACCCGGATACCGGACTCCGTACGGCCGAAGCAGCCGGCCGCTCCACCGGCCGCCACGGTCCGGCCCTCCGCCCGCGACCGTGGCGCGCGGCTGCTGGCCACGCTGTTCCTGGCGCCCACGATCGTCGGCATCGTCGTCTTCACGGTCGTGCCGATCGTCGGATCGGTGGTGCTGAGCCTCTTCCACTGGAACGTCATCGACTCCCCGAGCTTCGCCGGGGCCGCCAACTACCGTGAGGCCTTCACCGACTCGACCGTGCTGGTCTCCTTCCGCAACACGCTCGTCTTCATGGTGTTCGCGGTCACGCTGCAACTGCTGATCGCGCTCGTCCTGGCCCTGGCGGTGAACGGGCGGATGCCGGTATGGCTGCGCTCGGTGTTCCGGTCGGCGTTCTTCTTCCCGCTGGTGCTGTCCGCCGCGTCGATCTCGGTGGTGATGAAGTACCTGTTCAACCAGGACTTCGGGGTCGTGAACTGGCTGCTCGGGCTCGTCGGGGTGGCTCCGGTGCCCTGGCTGACGTCCGAGAACGCGGCCATGACCACGGTGATCCTGGTCTACGTCTGGCAGCAGTTCGGGTTCTCGTTCCTGCTGTTCGTCGGAGGCCTGAACAACATCCCCAAGGAGATCCACGAGGCAGCCTCCCTCGACGGCGCGACCAGCCTGCGCAAACACCTCGGGATCACGCTCCCCCTGCTCTCGCCCACGCTGCTGGTCGCGTCGGTGGTCGGCATCATCAACGCGCTCCAGGTCTTCGAGCAGCCGTACGTCCTCACGAACGGCGGTCCCGGTGACGCCACCCGCACCGCGGTGATGGTGATCTACGAGAGCGCCTTCGAGCAGCTGCGGTTCGGGGAGGCCTCTGCCGTGGGCGTGCTGCTGTTCGTGCTGATCATGGCGGTCACCGCCCTCCAGTTCCGGCTCAGCCGGCGTTTCGTCCACTACCAGTGAGCCGGTGAGTCCCATGAGCCAAGCAAGTCTGTCCCTGAGCCGAACCCGGCACTCGCTCGCGCCGTGGGCCCGGATCGTCGCGCTGGCGGTGTGCGCGCTGCTGACCCTGGGCCCGGTCCTGTGGACCGTCTCCACCTCGCTGCGCACCCCGGCCGAGGCCTTCGACCTGCCGCCGAGGATCATCCCTACGGACCCGTCCGTCGAGGCGTACCGCGGGGTCTTCGACCAGATCGACGTCTGGCTGCTCGCCCTGAACTCGACGCTGGTGACCGCGCTGATCGCGGTGGGCCAGATGATCACGGCGGGACTGGCCGGTTACGCCTTCGCGCGTCTCGAATTCCGGTTCAAGAAGCCGCTGTTCGGGCTGGTCCTCGCGACCATGATGGTGCCGTTGCAGGTCACGATCGTGCCGGTGTTCCTGGTGCTGAAGTCGATGGGACTGACCGACACCCTGCTCGGTCTGATCATCCCGGCCTTCCCGACCGCGTTCGGCACGTTCCTGATGCGCCAGTACTTCCTGGGCATGCCCAAGGACCTGGGCGAGGCGGCGATGCTGGACGGCTGCGGGCCGTGGCGGATCTTCCGGTCGGTGTACGCGCCGCTGGCCGCGCCCGGTCTCGCGATCGTCGGTGTGCTGGCCTTCAACTACCACTGGAACGAGTTCTTCCGCCCGCTGATCCTGGAGACCTCCGGCCAGAACTACACGCTGCCGCTTGGCCTCGTCTCCCTCCAGGGCAACCTCGGCACCGGCTCCATCTCCGTGGTGCTCGCCGGTGTCGTGCTCTCCATGATCCCCGCCGTCGCCGTGTTCGTCGTCGGTCAGCGCCCTCTGCGTGAGGGCATCACGTCCGCAGGAGTCAACCGTTGAGCCTCACCGCTCGGTTCCCGGATCCCAGCGTCCCGCGCTTCCGGGTGCGTCCCCCCGCCCACTGGATCAACGACCCCAACGGGCCCTTCCGTTGGCGGGACCGCCATCACCTCTTCTACCAGCACAATCCCGCCGCTCCCGTGCACTCGAACGTCCACTGGGGACATGTGTCCAGCGCCGATCTCGTCCGGTGGGAGCACCATCCGGTCGCGCTCACCCCGACGCCCGGCGGCCCGGACGAGGCAGGCTGCTGGTCCGGGTGCGTGGTCGACGACGACGGCACACCGACCGCGGTGTACACGGGCGTCGACCGCCACCACACCGGCCTCGGCACGATCTGCCTGGCGCGCGCGGTGGTCCCGGAGGACGAGACGCTGACCGACTGGAAGCCGCTGCCGACGCCGGTCGTGACCGGCCCGCCCGCCGACCTGGACGTGGTGATGTTCCGCGACCCGTTCGTGTTCAGGAGCGGCGGACGCCGCTGGGCACTGGTCGGGGCCGGGCACGCCGACGGGACGCCTTCGGTGCTGCTGTACGACTGTGACGACCTGGCCGAGTGGCGGTTCGCGGGGGTGTTCCTGGACGGTGACGACCCGGTCGCGGCGGATGCCTTCGGGGACGGGGCGGTGGGCTGGGAGTGCCCGCAGCTGTACTCGACGGCGGGCGGCGACTGGGTGCTGGTGCTGTCACTGTGGGACGGAAACCCTTGCACCACCGGCTATCTGACGGGACGTCTCCAACCTTACGGCGAGGGCGATTTGCGCTTCGAGGCCCGCACCGGCGGACGGCTCGACCACGGGCGGGACTTCTACGCCCCCGCAGTGCTCCAGGAACCGGACCGGGCATTGATGTGGGGCTGGTCGTGGGAGGCCCGTGATCAGGCCGAGGTCGATCGGGTGGGCTGGGCCGGGGTCCTGACCGCGCCGAGGGTCGTCGACGTGCACCCGGACGGGACCCTGCGGGTCGTACCGGCGCCGGAGCTCGAACTGCTGCGGGCGGCCGAGCCGTTCGTCACATCGGCGGGCGGCCCCACCGCACTGCCGGAGGCGTACGACCTGACCGTCACCGCATCCGGCCGCACCACTGTCAGCCTGCTCCGATCCGCCTCGGGCGCCGAGCTGACGGTCGTTCTGGACCCGGACGCCGGCACCGTGACGCTCGACCGTGACGACTGGCCTCGGACAGGACGTGAGGCGTCAGGGCCGATCGTGGTGCGGGTGCCGGTCGGCGAGGTGCGGGTCCTCGTCGACGGCTCGCTGCTGGAGCTGTTCGCCGGCGATCGGGCGGTGGTCACCGAGCGGGTCTACCGGCGGCCGGACGACATCCCCGAGCTCGTCGTCACGGGATCGGGGGCCGAGGTCACCGGCTGGGAGCTGGTCCCACCGACGCGCGGCTGATCACCGGACAGGCCAGGCGCCGCACCGTCGCGGGCGGCGTCCTGCCGGTGTCGATGGCGTCGAGGACCAGCCGTGCCGCCGCGTCGCCCATGGCCCGGTGGGGCAGCGCGACCGTGGTGAGGGGCGGGGTGAGGAACTCGGCCATGTGTTCCTGGTCGTCGTAACCGACCACCGACAACTCGCCGGGGACGGCGATGCCGAGCCGGGTCGCGGCGTGCAGGGCGCCCGCCGCGACCCGGTCGTTGTAGCAGAAGATCCCGGTGGGACGCAGGTCGGCGGGGACGCCGTCGAGGACGCGCAGTGCGCCCTCGAACCCGCCGGCGATCTCGCCGCCGGTGCGCACGACCCACTCCTTGGGGACGGTGATCCCCTCGGCACGCAGCGCGTCCCGGAAGCCGCGCAGCCGGTCGACGGAGGCGATGTCGTCCTGGCCGCCCACCATGGCGACCCTGCGGTGCCCCTCGTCCAGCAGCAGCCGCGCCGCCGTACGACCGCCCGCGCGTTCGGCGGGAATGACGGCGGGCAGGGAGTCGTCCTCGGGCAGGCAGTTGGCGAGGACGGAGTGGGTGCGGTGCAGGCCCTCGGGGACGCGGACGCGGCGCAGCGACATGGCGGCGTAGATGATGCCGTCCACCCGGCGGTCGAGGAGTTCGGCGACGGCGGCGTCCTCCTTGGCGGGGTCGCCGCCGGAGTCGATGGTCAGCACGAGGTGCTCGCTGTCCCAAGCGGTCTCCATGGCGCCGCGCAGCAGCCGGCCCGCGAAGGGCGAGGTGGCGATCTCGTCGGTGACCAGGCCGATCACGGCCGTACGACGGCGGCGCAGGCCGCGGGCGACGGGGTCCGGTCGATAGCCCAGCTCGGTCGCGGCGCGGCGGATGCGCTCCTGGGTGGCGGGCGAGAGGTTGCCCTCGGCGCGGCCGTTGAAGACGAAGGAGACGGCCGTGTGCGACACCCCGGCCAGCCGGGCGACGTCGCGCGACGTGGGACGCCCAGGTCCCGCCGGCTGCTTCTCCTCGGTGCCGCCCATGCCGTCCGCTGCCCTCGTCCCCCGTCGTTCCGGTTGATCACCGCTCACCCTATCCGTGACGCTGGATGCACGACACAGTCAAGGGAAGGTCCGGCAGTGATCAGCATCCCGACCCACGCGCTCAACGACGGTACGACTCTGCCCGCCCTCGGCCTCGGCACCTGGCCGATGGACGACGCACGGGCCGAGGAAGCGGTTCGCGGCGCCCTGGAACTGGGGTACCGCCTGGTGGACACGGCGACGAACTACCGCAACGAGACCGGCGTCGGCCGTGGCGTCGCGGGCAGCGACGTACCCCGCGAGGAGCTCGTCGTGACAACCAAGCTGCCCGGCCGGCACCACGGCTACGAGGAGACCCTCGCCTCCTTCGAGGAGTCCCGCGCCCGCCTCGGCCTGGACTACGTGGACCTCTACCTCATCCACTGGCCGCTCCCCCGCGTCGACAAGTACGTCGACTCCTGGAAGGCCATGATCAAGCTGCGCGAGGACGGCCTCGTCCGGTCGATCGGGGTCTCCAACTTCACGCCCGCGCACATCGACCGGCTGGAGAACGAGACCGGGGTCCTGCCCAGCGTCAACCAGATCGAGCTGCACCCGATGTTCCCGCAGGACGAGCTGCGCGCCTTCCACGTCGGCAAGGGCATCGTCACCGAGAGCTGGAGCCCCCTGGGCCGCGGCACCAGCCTCCTGGAGGACCAGGCCGTGAAGGGCATCGCCGACGGCCTCGGGGTGACCCCCGGCCAGGTCGTCCTGCGCTGGCACACCCAGCTCGGCGCCCTGCCGATCCCGAAGTCGGCGAGCCCGCAGCGGCAGCGCGAGAACCTCGACATCTTCGGCTTCACCCTGGACGACACCCGGATGGCCGCCCTCTCCGACCGCGCCCGGCGGCGCCTCGGCGGCGACCCCGAGGTGCACGAGGAGTTCTGAGCGGGCGGGATGGCGACCGAGTGCCCGGCGGGCGTCGGAGACACGGCGCGGGGTACTCGGGGCGCTCGGGAAGGAGGCGACCGTGGGTGAGACGGACCGACTGCGGGACTATCGCGGCAAGCGTGACTTCGGGCGGACCCGCGAACCGGAGGGCCGCTCGACGGCCTCCGGTGCTCAGCCGCGTTTCGTGGTGCAGATCCATGACGCCGGCACCCTGCACTTCGACTTCCGGCTGCAGGTGGACGACGTGCTGAAGTCCTGGTCGGTACCCAAGGGGCCGTCCGACGATCCCCACGACAAGCGGCTCGCCATGCCCACCGAGGATCATCCGCTGGAGTACGAGGACTTCGAAGGCGTGATCGCGAAGGGCGAGTACGGCGGCGGCACGGTGATCGTCTGGGACAACGGGACGTACGAGCCCCTCAGCCATGACCGCAAGGGGCAGCCGGTCGACTTCGGCGAGTCGCTCGCACGCGGCCATGCCACCTTCCGGCTGAGCGGCTCGAAGCTGCACGGCGAGTACGCCCTCACGCGGTTCCGCAGCGAGGAGGACGGTGACCGGGAGGCGTGGCTGCTGGTGAAGGCCGGCAAGGGAGGGACGCGCGGGCACGGCACGCCCGACCCGTACCGGGCCCGTTCGGTGCGGACCGGCCGCACGCTCGGCCAGGTCGCCGCTGAGAGCGACGAGGGGTGAGCGATAGCGCTGGACTCGCTCCCCGCCGAGCAGCGACGGCTGCTGAGCGGGGCACGCCCGGGAGCGGGGCGGTCCGTCGCCTGAGTTCGGCGAGCGTGTCGGTGAACCCCTGACGTGTCGGTGAACCTTTGCTGCCCTTCCAGGGATCACACCGGCGGCAGTGGCTGTTCCGCCCAGATCGTCTTGCCGCTGCCGGTCTGCCGGCTGCCCCAGCGCTGGGTGAGCTGGGCGACGAGGAGCAGTCCACGGCCGCCCTCGTCGTAGGCGTGGGCCCGGCGCAGGTGCGGGGACGTGGAACTGCCGTCGGAGACCTCGCAGATGAGGGTGCGGTCGCGGATCAGGCGCAGCTGGATCGGCGGTGCGCCGTACCGGATGGCGTTGGTGACCAGTTCGCTGACGACGAGTTCGGTGACGAAGGCCGCCTCGTCGAGGCCCCAAGCGGTCAGCTGGTCGGTGGCGGCCTGCCGGGTCCTCGCCACGTGCTCGGGGTCCGGCAGTACGTCCCAGGTGGCGATGCGATCCGCGCCCAGGGCCCGGGTGCGGGCCAGCAGCAGGGCCACGTCGTCGCTGGGGTCCTCCGGGAGGACGGCCTTGAGGACCGTGTCGCACAGGGCGTCCAGGGTTTCGGCGGGCGCGGTCAGCGCGCGGCACAACTCGGCGGTGGCATGGTCGATGTCGCGGTCGCGGTCCTCGATGAGACCGTCCGTGTACAGGGCGACCAGGCAGCCCTCGGGCAGTTCCAACTCCGCGGCCTCGAAGGGCAGCCCGCCCACCCCGAGCGGGGGTCCGGCGCTCATCTCGACGATCTGCGTGGTGCCGTCGGGCAGCACGAGGGCCGGTGGCGGATGGCCCGCGGCGGCGAGGCTGAGGCGGCGGGTCACGGGGTCGTAGACGGAGTAGAGGCAGGTGGCGCCCAGTTCGGCGACCTCGTCGGTGTGGTCGCCCGCGAGGTGGGTGACCAGGTCGTCGAGGTGGGTGAGGAGTTCGTCGGGCGGCAGGTCCACGTCGGCGAGGGTGCGTACGGCCGTGCACAGGCGGCCCATGGTGGCCGACGAGGGAATGCCGTGCCCGACGACGTCACCGACGACGAGGGCGACGCGGCCGCCGGACAGCGGGATCACGTCGAACCAGTCGCCGCCGATGCCGGCCTGCGATCCGGACGGCCGATAGCGGTGCGCCACCTCGACGGCGGCCTGCCCGGCCAATCCCCGTGGCAGCAGGTTGTGCTGCAGGGCGAGCGCCGTGGTGCGCTCCCGGGCGAAGCGGCGGGCGTTGTCGACGCAGACGGCGGCGCGGCTGGCGAGTTCCTCGGCGAACACGGCGTCGTCCGCTCCGTAGTCGTCCGACTGCCGGATGCGCACGGCGACAGCGACGCCGAGTGTGGTGCCACGGGCCCGCAGCGGCACCGCCATCATCGAGTGCGCGCCCACGCGGTGGCGCCGGCCGGACGGAGCGCGGGCGTTGCGCTCCGCGATCCACCGCATGAACGCCGGCTCGCCCGCCTGACTCTGGATCACGTTGCCGTCGAGGATGGCCCGCGCCGGTGGCGAGAAGGGCGGGTAGTGGTCCACCTCGCCCAGGTGCACGGCCGCTTCCGGGGTGCCCTCGGTGCCGGAGCCGTGGGCGACGCGGCGCAAGGTGATGTCGGTGCCGGCCAGGACCGGGGGCTCCTCCGATCCCAGGACCCAGTCGAACAGGTCGACGCTGGCGAAGTCGGCGAACCGGGGCACCATGATCCCGATCAGTTCCTCGGCGGTGCGCACCACGTCCAGGGTCGTGCCGATGGCGGCCGCCGCCTCGTTCAGCAGGGCCAGCCGCTCCCGCGCCCAGTACTGCTCGGAGCTGTCGAACGCCGCCAGGGCCGTGCCCACGACGACGCCGGAGGCGTCCCGTACCGGCCACATCTGGATGCTCCAGGCGTGCTCCCGGTTCAGGGCCGGGGCTCCCGTGAAACTCTCGTAGCGGACGGGCCTGCCCGTCTCGGCGACCTGCCGCAGATGCCAGTGGAAGCCGCGGCTGTGCTCCGCGTCCTCCACGGTCTCCGGGAAGGGCCGCCCGATCAGGACCTCTTCGGGCACGCCCATCACCTGGCAGGCGACGTCGTTGAGGCGCAGGTAGCGTTGCCGGGTGTCGAAGACCGACATCGACATCGAGGCCTGCTGGAAGGCCCGCTCGGCGAGGGTCGGCTCCGGCTGCGCCGAGGGTTCACCGACGACCATGTAGCCGTCGGGTGCGCCGTCCTCGCCCAGCACACCGTGGGCCCACAGCGACAGACGTACGTGCGAGCCGTCCCGGTGGCGCAGCACGACGGTGCCGGCCAGCGCTGCCACGGCAGCGGGCGACGGTTCCTCGGCGAGCAGTTCCCGGGCGGGCCGTCCGACGACCTCCTCGGCCATGCGGCCGGTCAGCCGCAAGGCACCTTCGCTCCACCCCTTGACCACACCCTGGGCATCGAGGATCACCGCAGCGGAGACGCGCTCCATGGGGTCAAGCATGAGTCCTCGGCGGGACCGCATCAACCGCGACACCCGGCCGTCACCGCCCGTCACGCCATGGCGCCCGCTGCCGCCGCGCCCCGGGCGGCCGTCCGGTCACTTGCGCAGCGCGGCGAGGGCCCGGTCGGCGTGGGTGTTCATCCTGAGTTCGCTGCGGACGACCTCCAGGACGGTGCGGTTTTTGTCGATGACGAAGGTGACCCGTTTGGTGGGGGCCAGTGAAAAGCCGCGCGTCACGCCGAACCGGTCCCGGATCTTTCCGTCGGCGTCGGACAGCAGGGTCATACCGAGCGTGTGCCGGTCGGCGAACTCCTGCTGGCGTTCGACCGCGTCGCCGCTGATGCCCACGGGACGTGCGCCGGCGGCGGCGAACTCGGCGGCGAGATCACGGAAGTGGCAGGCCTCCGCGGTGCAGCCGGGGGTGAGGGCGGCGGGGTAGAAGAAGAGCACCACCGGTCCCTCGGTGAGCAGTTCGGTGAGGCTGCGGGTGGTGCCGGTCTCGTCCGGCAGCGTGAAGTCCTCGACCTTGTCGCCGACCTTCAGCTGTGCGCTCACGCCCGTCCCTCCGTGTTCTTCGCGACGCCCCGGGCCCACAGCACGAGCGGGATCTGCAAGGGCAGCCGGCCGATGGCCACGGCCTTCTGCGGAGTGGGGCGGTGCCGCCAGTCGACGGCCATCTTCACGTTCGCGGGGAACACGCCGACGAAGAAACCGGCGGCTGCCAGCGCGGCGACCTTGCGGGTGCGCGGCAGTGCCACCCCGGCCGCCAGCGCGAGCTCGGCGACGCCGCTGGCGTACGTCCAGGTCCGGGGCTTGCCCGGCAGGGCGCGCGGCACGACCGCGTCGAACTGACGTGGGACGGTGAAGTGGGCGACCCCCGCGGTGGCCAGCAGGCCGGCGAGCAGCAGGGGTGAGCGATCGGACCGGGGCACGGATCCTCCTTGGATGGCCTGCCGCCGGATGCTACCGGAGGGTAGGTCACGGCCCGTCACCCGCCCTGGCCGGTTGTCCGCCCTGTTCCGTGCGGCGGTTGTGCGTTCCCGGCGTGTGTCCGAAGGAGCGGCGGAAGACGTCGATGAAGGCGCTGGCGGAGGACCAGCCGCAACGGTGGGCGACGGCGGTGACGGGGGTGTCCTCGGCGAGCAGCCGCAGTGCGTGGTAGAGGCGCGACTGGGTGCGCCACTGCGGGAAGGTCATGCCGAACTCGGCCCTGAAGAGCCGGCTGAGGGTGCGTTCGCCGGCCCCGGTCGCGGCGCCGAGCGCGGCGAGGGTGCGCGAGTCGGCCGGGTCGGCGTGGACGAGGGCGCAGACCGCGGCCAGGCGTGGATCCGCGGGTGTGGGCAGGCGCAGGGGCTGCTGGGGCGAGGCGCGCAGCTGGTCGCGCAGGACGGCGAGCAGGCGGCGGCGCTCGGGGCTGTCGTCCGCCGCGTCGCGGGTGTAGACGCGGATCAGCTCGCGCAGGAGCGGGCTGACGGCGAGCACGGTGGGGGCGTCCAGGCCGAGAGGGTTGTCGTCGGCGGGCAGGCCGACCAGGTACAGGTCGAGGTGACCGTGGGCGCGATGCGCGTGCACGGTGCCGGCGGGGACCCAGATGGCGCGGTTGCCGGGTGCGAACCAGGTGCCGGCGTCGGTGGTGACGGCGAGCACGCCGGAGCCCGCGTAGACGATCTGGTGGTCGTCGTGCCGGTGCGCGTCGATGCGTTCCCCGGCGGCCAGGACCTTGGCACGGGTCGGCGCGGTCGGCGTGTGGCGGATGTCCGGCATACTTCGGCAGATTATCGGAAGCGGGCCACGTCCGGGCGCGGCGACGATCGCGGGGTGACCGAGAAACGCAATCGAGCGATCACCCTGATGTCCCTGGGCCATGCCTGTGTCGACGTGTACCAGGGTGCCGTCGCGGCCCTCGTCCCCTTCTTCGTCGCCGAGCGCGCCTACAGTTACGCCGCCGCCTCGGGTGTCGTGCTCGCCGCATCCCTGCTGTCGTCGGTGGTGCAGCCGCTGTTCGGGGCGCTCACCGACCGCTGGGCGATGCCCTGGCTGCTGCCGCTGAGCGCGCTGTTGGGCGGCACGGGGGTCGCGCTGAGCGGCGTCGTGGGCTCCTACGCGCTCACGTTGGCGGTGGTGGCCGTGTCGGGGATCGGGGTCGCCGCGTACCACCCGGAGGCGGCCCGCGCGGCCCGAGCCGCCTCGCGAGGCAGTCATACGGCGATGGGCTGGTTCTCCCTCGGCGGCAACGTCGGCTTCGCCCTCGCACCACTGCTGGTGGCGGCGGTGATCGCCACCGGCGGACTGCGCGCCTCTCCCCTGCTGGTCGTACCGGCCGTCGCGGGGGCAGCGCTGTGCGCCGCGGCGGTGCGTACGGCAGCGGACCGTGGCACGAACGGGCCCAGGGCCGAAGGGGTCGGCACCGACGACTGGCCGTCGTTCCTGCGGCTGTCCGGCGCCATCATGTGCCGGTCGATCGTGTTCGTCGGCCTGAGCGCGTTCGTCTCGCTGTATGTCCGTCAGCGCACCGGCGGCGGGGACGTGGCCGCCACGGCCGCTCTGTGCGTGCTCTACGCGGGCGGCGCGATGGGCACGGTGGCCGGGGGCCGGCTGGCCGAGCGGTACGGGCGGCTCACGGTCGTACGGCACGCGTATGCGCTGTCCGCGCTCGCGGTGGCCGGGGTGGTCCTCGTTCCCGGGCCGGCGGTGTATCTGTTCGTCGCCCTGACGTCGGCCGGCCTGTATGTCCCGTTCTCGCTGCACGTCACGCTCGGCCAGGACTATCTGCCCCGCCGGGTGGGCACCGCGAGCGGTGTCACGCTGGGGCTGGCCGTGAGCGTGGGCGGTCTGGCCGCGCCGGTGATCGGCGCGCTGGCGGATGCCACCTCGCTGCGGACGGCGCTCCTCCCGCTGATCGCCCTGCCCGTGCTGGGAGGGCTGTTGCTGCGCGGGCTGCGGGAGCCCGCCTCGCCCGGACAGGCGCGGCCCGAGGCCGCCCCGGCGTCCGATGCCCCCGGCCACCGCCCTCGCACCACGTCGGCGTGAGGGGCCGGTCAGACGGTCCCGGCCGGCTGCTGTTCGGTGTCCTCGTCGACGGCGTGGGCGAGGAAGTCGTCGACCATCCGGTGGAAGAGGGTGGCCAGTTGCCGCAGCTCCTCGGGGGTCCAGTCGGACAGGGCGAGCTGCATACCGCGGGCGCCGGCCTCGCGGACCCGGGCGATGGCCTGCCGGCCGGGCTCGGTGAGCTCGATGCGCTGCGCCCGGCGGTCCTGCGGGTCCGGAACCCGGGTGACATAGCCGCTCTTCTGCAACTGCTGCACCGTGCGCGTCACGTGCGAGGCCTCCACACCGAGCCGGTTGGCCAGCTCCCCGGGACGCAGCGACTCCGAGTCGGCGATCTGGCGCAGCAGCGCCACGGCGGCCCGGTCCAGCGGCACGTGGGCCAGGGCCATGAGCCGGTCGTGCTGCCGGGCCCGCGTGCTCAGATAGGTGATGCGGGTGAGCGCGCGCTCGATCTCGATCACTTCCGGGGACGCGGGCGTCTCGGGAAGTTCGGGGAGCGGTGGTGTGGACATGGAGCCACTTTACCATCTCGTTGCGTAACTCAATTAATTTACGGCTCCCCTGGCACCCACCGCCTCCAGCCCGTTCATGCCGGACGCGATCGCCTGTCGCCACTGCCTGAGCGCACGGGGCGGCATGCCCACCGCGAGCGCACCGGTGACGCGGTCGCCGGTGCGGTAGAGGGCGATGAACCGGCGTTCCGTCAGGTCGCCCTCAACGATCGCGACTTCGTCGTGGCCGCGCAGACAGCCGTACGCCTGGATCTTCATGTCGTACTGGTCGGACCAGAAGTACGGCACCGGAGCGAACGGCTTGCGTCCGTCAGGGTTGAGCAGGTTGCGGGCGGCCGCCATCCCCTGCTCGGCGGCGTTGGTGCGGTGCTCGATCCGCATCGACCGCCCGAACAGCGGGTTGTGCCAGCGGGCGACGTCGCCGGCGGCGTAGACGTTGCGGGCGGCCTCACAGTACTCGTCGCACACCACGCCGTCGTCGACGGTGAGCCCGCTGCCGTCCAGCCAGTTTGTGTTGGGCAGCGAGCCGACCGCGGTCAACACCTCGTCGGCGTCGACCGGTTCACCGTCGGAGAGCCGTACGCCGCTCTCGCAGACCTCGGTGACGGTGACGCCGCAGCGCAGGTCCACGCCCCGTTCGAGATGGGCCCGCGCCAGCATCTCGCCGATCTCCATGCCGACGGCGTGCGCCAGCGGGACCGGGGCGGGTTCGAGGAGCGTGACCTCGCAGCCCAGCCGCCAGGCGACCGCGGCCGCCTCGGCCCCGAGAAACCCGGCACCGACCACGGCCAGTCGCCTGCCCGGCGTCAGCCGGTCCCGCAGCCGCACGGCGTCGTCCAGGGTGCGCAGCACATGCCCGCCCTGCCCGCGCAGCCGACGCGGGCGTACTCCGGTCGCCAGGATCAGCCCGTCGTACGGCACCGTCGCGCCGTCGGCCAACTCCACTGTGCCGTCGGCGAGGTGGAGGCCCGTGGCGGCCACGCCGAGGCGCAGGTCGAGGTCGAGGCGGGCCAGGTCGTCAGGAGTGCGCAGCGCCAGCCGCTCGGGCTCCCACTCACCGGCCAGCACCTGCTTGGACAGCGGGGGGCGGTCGTACGGGGCCGGCGATTCTTCGCCCACGAGGGTGAGCGTGCCGTCGTAGCCCTCGCGGCGGAGCGTCTCGGCCGCCGCGAGTCCGGCGGCCGAGGCACCCACGACGACGATGCGCCTCACTGGTCCACCAGCCGGATCGCGGCGGCCGGGCAGACCGCGACGGCCTCACGAACGCCGTCGAGGTGGTCGGCGGCGGGCCGCTCGTCGAGCAGGATCGCGATGCCGTCGTCGTCCTGGTCGAACACGTCCATCGCGGCGAGCACGCACTGTCCCGACGCGACACACTTGTCTGCTTCCAGCTCCACCTTCATGACCGGATTCCCTTCTTCGTAGGGGGTGTTGTTCGTGTGCGGGTGAGGAGGAGCCGTCACCAGGAGACCGGCAGTGCGTGGACGCCGTAGATGAACGCGTCGCTCTTGAAGCTGACGTCCGCCAGCGGGGCGGCCGGCTTCAGGGTCGGGATGCGCTTGTAGAGGGTGCCGTAGACGACCTGGAGTTCCATCCGGGCCAGCGGCTGGCCCAGGCACTGGTGGACGCCGAAGCCGAAGGCGACATGGCGGCGGGCGTCGCGGGTGAGGTCGAGGCGGTCGGGGTCGGCGAAGACCTCGGGGTCGCGGTTGCCGATCTCGTTGACCATGATGACGCCCTCACCGGCCTTGATCACCTGGCCGCCGATCTCGATGTCCTCGGTCACGGCACGGCGCCGGCCCAGGTGGGTGATGTGCAGGTAGCGCAGGAGTTCCTCGACGGCCCCGGCGACGAACTTGGGATCGTCGGTCTCACGCAGCAGGGCGAGCTGGTCGGGGTTCTGGAGCAGCGCCAGGGTGCCGAGCGCGATCATGTTCGCGGTGGTCTCGTGGCCCGCGATCAGCAGGAGCAGGGCCATCTCGGTCGCCTGCTGGTGGGTGAGTTCACCGGCGGTGATCCGTCCGGCGATGCTCGACAGCAGGTCGTCCTTCGGCTCGGCGAGCCGCTTGCCCAGGAGTCCGGCGAGGTAGCCCGCGACATCACGGCTCGCCTTGCCCCGTTCCTCGGGCGTGGCCGTCGTACGGACCATGGTCCTGGTGTGCTCCTGGAAGAAGTCGTGCTCCTCGTAGGGCACGCCCAGCAGCTCGCAGATGACCAGCGAGGGGATCGGCAGCGCGAACACGTCCACCAGGTCCACCGGGGACGGGCCGGCCAGCATGTCGTCGATCAGACCGTCCACGATCCGCTGTACGGCGGGCCGCAGCGCCTCGACCTTCTTGACCGCGAACGGCGCCGTCACCATCCGGCGCAGCCGGGCGTGTTCGGGGTCGTCCATCATGATGAAGCTGAGCTTGCCCTCGCCGGCTTCAGGGCCGGCCTTGGTGGGATAGCCGGGGCTGTCGGTGTCGGCGCTGACGCGCGCGTCGCCCAGCAGGGCCCGCTGCTCGGCGTACCGGGTCACGAGCCAGGGCTCACTGCCGTCCCACAGTCGCACCTTGGTCAGCGGGCCCCGCGCCTGCAGGTCCTTGAGCGCGGGCGGCGGGTCGAAGGGGCAGCGGGGCTCCCTGGGCATCGGGAACTCGGGGACGGTGTCCGGCGCTTCGGGCGCGGGGTCGGTCGGGATGTCGGCCATGGTTCTCCTCGGATGGGGGGGCTCCGGGTGGGGTGGAGCGCCGGGCGAAGGGGGCGAGGCCTCGATGAGCCCAGGCAAACAGAGGGGTCTGACGCGACCCGGTCAGTTTCCTGACAGGAGGCTGACGTGGCCCGGATCACAGGAACGCCGGGCTCAGGGACGGTTCTCGGACCGGCCCAGCCAGTAGCCGAAGCCCCGGCGCGTGTGGATCAGCGGCGGGTCGTTCCGGTCCACCTTGCGGCGCAGTCGGGAGACGAGCTGCTCGATCGCGTTGTCGCCGCGGTGGTCTCCCCAGACGTAGCGGCCGATCTGTTCCTTGGACAGCACCCGGTGCGCGTTGACCAGGAGGTGGCGCAGCAACCGGTACTCCGCGGGCGTGAGTTCGAGCGCCCGCGTCCCGCGCCGCGCCCTGCACGCCGAGTCGTCCATCACCAGGTCCCCGTACTGCAGCGGATGCCCCCATGACGGACCTGGCCGGGCGCCCCGCAACAACACCTGGATCCTGGCGAGGACTTCGGCCACCCGGAAGGGCTTGGTGACGTAGTCCCGCTCCCCCGGCCCGAGTTCGGGCACGAGCCTGTGCAGGCGGTCGGTCCCGCTGAGCAGCAGGACGGGCGGGCGATACGGAAGCCGGGGCCGACGCTCCCGGCTGAATCGCCCCATGTCCGGCACGTCGGTGTCGAAGACGACCAGATCAAACCGCCGCTTCCCAATCCACGCCAACGCGTCGAGGCCGGTGCCGGTGAGGCTGATCCGGTATCCGGCCAACTCGAGGGTGGTCGCCAGCAGTTCGGCGAGATCGGCTTCGCCTGCCACGACCAGGATGCATTGGCCGGTACCCCGCGCAAGGCCCGACGGCTCGTGAGGGTGGCCGTCCTCGGGCGGGGTCGTCCGCGTCGGGTTCATAAGCCGCCTCGCCCGGCCTCGCGGTGGCGGCTCCGGACTGCCGTCGGTTTCACCGTCGCGCTCCCTGTCGTGCTCCGTGCGGGGTGGTGTCAGCGGAGGGGTGTGACAGGTGCCAGCCACATGCCGACGACCGCGTCGGCGAGGCCCGTGGCGGCGTCGTCCCAGCTGGAGCGTGGGGTGGGGGTGTGCTCGGCGAGGGCGCGTTCGCGGTCGGCGGCCACGTGGACGATCAGGTGGCGGACCATCTCACCGCGTTCGGCGCTCACCTCGGCCGGGAGGTCGGGCAGGCACCGCTTGAGGCCTTCGATGATCGTCTGGAGGGACGGGGAGGTGAGAGCCTCCTCGACCATGATCTGGTGCAGCGCCGGATCGGAGACGACCTGTGCGCAGAACCGCGCGTACCACGTGGGGCTGCCGAGCGCGGCTAGGTGCTCGAGCACCGGGCGGACCAGGCAGTCCACCCAGCCGCGCAGGTCGTCGGGATCCGCGAGGTCGGCGAGCAGCCGGGCGCGGATCTCCTCGATGCGGGTGGCGTGCTTGCGGACGATGGCGCGGACCAGGTCGGCCTTGGTCCCGAAGTGGTAGCCGACCGCGGTGTTGTTGCCCTGTCCCGCGGCCTCGCTGACCTGACGGTTGGAGACCGCGTACACACCGTGTTCGGCGAAGAGCCGCTCGGCCGAGGTCAGGAGCAGCTCCCGGGTCGCGTTGACCTGTTCCTCCCGCAGCGTCCTGCCTGCCATGTTCACCACCGAACCGGGACTTCACCGAGCACCGCGACGGCCAGTCCCTCGAGCCGCCCGCGGTTTCACAGACCTACAATCTAAGTCACTTGATTGAAGAAACGGAGGGCATGGGCGGTGGACATGGTGGAGCGGGCCACACCTGCACCTCGGGTGGTGTCCGCACCCCGGCGCGCAGGGATCGGGTCACCTGGCGTCGAAGGCATGCGGGCGACGCTGCGGCAGGCCGGACGCGCGACGGTCCATCTGACGGTGGCCGCCGCGATGGCGTTCGGGACGTACCTCTTCATCACCGTGCTGCTGATCACCGTCATCGGGACGGTCGCGGTGATCGGTCTCTGGCTGCTGCCCGAGACGGTGCTGCTCGTGCGGCGGATCGCCGGGGCCAGGCGGCGCCTGACGACCGCCCGGACGGGGCGGGAGATCCCCGAGGCGTACCAGGTCCTCGACGGCCCTCTGTCCCAACGGCTGCGGACGGCCGTACGCGATCCCGGCACGCTGACCGACCTGCGCTGGATGGCCGCGTACTACGTCTACGGCGCACTGCTCCTCCTCGCCCTGCCGCTGTGGCCCGTCGGGCTGGTCGTGGACGGCGTGGGCTGCGGACTGCTGCACCGGCGGGCCGTGGTCCTGCCGTGGATCACGCGTCTGGCGGACCGGGAGGCCAACTGGTCCACGTCATTGCTCCGGCCGTCACCCAGGGCGCTGCTGGCCGCCCGGGTCGAGCAGCCGACCGCGACCCGGGCCGACGCGATCGCCGCGCACGGCGCCGAGCTGCGCCGCATCGAGCGGGACCTGCACGACGGTACGCAGGCCCGGCTGGTGGCCCTGTCCATGCGGATCGGCCTCGCCAAGCGCACCTACGACCATGATCCGGACACCGCACGCAAGCTCCTGGACGACGCCCAGGAGCAGGCCGAGCAGGCACTGACCGAGCTGCGGCACGTGGTCCGCGGCATCCATCCGCCGATCCTGACCGACCGCGGCCTCGTCGGTGCGGTGCGCGCGCCGGCCGCCGGCACCGGGCTGCTGGTGAGCGTGGACGTGGCGGGGCTGGAGGACGACGGCCCGAGGGCCCCGGCGGCGGTGGAGGCGGCCGCCTACTTCGTGGTGGCCGAGGCCCTCACCAACGCCGCCAAGCACAGCGGCTCGCCCACGGCCTCGGTCCGGATCGCCCGCGTCCGGCGTGGGCTCCGTGTCGAGGTGGCCGACCAGGGGCACGGCGGGGCCGCCGAGTCGAGCGGTTCGGGCCTGCCAGGGATGCGGCGCCGGGTGGCGGCCCTCGACGGGACGGTGCGGATGTCGAGCCCCGCCGGTGGGCCGACGGTGATCGAGGTGGAGCTGCCGCGCGTGTGGTGAGCCCGCGACAGGGCGGGGGCACGGCCCGGGCCGTCCTGCTCGGGGATGACCTGACCCACGGCACGTACTGCGTTCCGAGTAGGCGCGAATGTCGGCAGCCGCACGACGACACGGCGGGCCGATCCGGGAAGGCTGAGCCCTGTCCAACGATCCGGAACCGGAAGAATCCCCGCCCATGACCATCCGCGTCCTGCTCGCCGACGACCAGGCCCTGCTACGGGCCACGTTCCGGATCCTGATCGACTCCTGCGCGGACATGGAGGTGGTCGGGGAGGCCACCGACGGCGCCGAGGCCGTCGCCCTCGCCCGAACACACCGCCCCGACCTGGTCGTGATGGACATCCGCATGCCGGGCACCGACGGACTGGCCGCGACGTCCGCGATCTGCGCCGACCCGGACCTCGCGGCGGTGCGGGTACTGATCCTCACTACCTTCGAGATCGACGAGTACGTGGCGCAGGCGCTACGCGCCGGGGCGAGCGGCTTCCTCGGCAAGGACGTCACCGCGGACGTGCTGCTCGACGGGATCCGGACGGTGGCCGCCGGCGAGTCCCTGCTCTCCCCCACGGCGACCCGCACGCTGATCACGCGCTTCCTGGCCTCCCCCGCCGAGAGTTCGCAGTCCGCCGCGCCCGAGCACCTCGCCGCTCTCACCGCCCGCGAGCGGGAGGTCATGGCGTGGGCGGCCGAGGGCCACTCGAACGAGGAGATCGCCGAGAAGCTCTTCGTCAGCCCTCTGACCGTGCGCACCCACGTCCACCGCGCCATGACGAAGCTGGGCGCCCGCGACCGTGCCCAACTCGTCGTGATGGCCTATCAGTCGGGCCTGGTACGGGCCGTGCCGCCGGGCGGCGACCACTGAGGATCCGTCCGCTGTCCGGGTAAAGCCGCCGTTCAGGCGAAAACGGCTGCCAGGGTGCGTGGCGGCACGCCGGGGCGTCGACAACTGACCCGTGAGCCTGCCGCTGATCCCTCCGATGCTCGCCACGCCCGGCACCCTGCCGCCCACGGCGCAGGACGCGCGCTGGGCGTACGAGACCAAGCAGGACGGCCAGCGGGCGGTGATCTATCTGGAAGGGGACGGCAGCCTGCTGGTGCGCGCCCGTTCCGGCGAGGACATCACGGCCGCCTATCCCGAACTTCGGCCGCTGGGCGACGCGCTCGGCACGACACCCGCCGTACTCGACGGGGAGATCCTGGCGCTGGACGAAGAGGGCCGCGCCGACTTCCAGTTGCTGCAGTCCCGCATGGGCCTCGCACACGCCCCCGCGCGGGCCGCCCGCATGGCCGCGCAGACCCCGGTCCACCTGGTGCTCTTCGACGTCCTGGACCTGGCGGGCAGCTCCTTGCTCAAGGTCCCCTACTCCCGGCGGCGCGGTCGGCTGGAGGGGCTCGGCCTGGGCGGACCGTTCTGGTCGACGCCGAGCGCGCTGGTGGGACACGGCGCCCAGGCGCTGGCGGCCACCCGTGAGCACGGGCTGGAAGGACTGGTGTGCAAGCGGCTGGACTCGGTGTACGAGCCCGGGGTGCGCTCCCGCGCCTGGATCAAGATCCGCAACATGCGCAGCGAGGACGTGATCGTCGGCGGTTGGCTGCCCGGCAAGGGACGGCTCACCGGCCTGCCGGGCGCGCTGCTGGTCGGCCAGTACGCGGCCCGGCGGCTGCGCTACGTGGGCGGGGTGGGCACCGGCTGGAGCGAGGCCGAACGGGCGCACCTGGCCGAACTGTTGCGGGCGTCCGAGACGGACACCTGCCCCTTCGACCCCGCCCCGCGCGTGCCGGGCGCGCACTGGGTGCTGCCCCGGCTGGTCGGCGAGGTCCGCTACAGCGTCCGCACCCGGTCCGGGATGCTGCGCCAGCCGTCCTGGCTGCGACTGCGACCCGACCTCACCCCGCAGGACGCGTCGGCCGACTTCCCCGAGGACGTCTGACACGCGCGCCTTCCACGGACGTCCGGCACGCAGGCCGGGCGGCAACTATTGCGCTGCCCTTCACTCACAGGTACGCCCGTGGCTCTTGGCGCGTAAGTGAAAACCCGGGATCCTGAACTGCCGTTCCCCCCACAGCCGTTGGGCTGCGCCCGGACCCCGAGGAGACGCAGTGTCGTCACAGACGTTCCGCACACATGGCAAGAGATGGCTCACCGGTCTGGCCGGTGCCGCCGCGCTGGTCATCGCCTTCCCCAGCGTCGCCTTCGCCGCCCCGCCGGGGGCACTGCCCGCCAACGCCGAATCGGCCGAGAGGACGTACCAGCCGGCGTTCGACTACGACACCGACGGCTGCTACTCCACCCCGGCCATCGGTGCCGACGGCAGCGTCAACGGCGGCCTCAACCCCACCGGTGCCCTCAACGGCAACTGCCGGGACGCCTCGGACCTCGACAACACCAACGGCTACTCCCGCTACAAGTGCAACAACGGCTGGTGTGCCTACATGTACGGCCTGTACTTCGAGAAGGACCAGGCGGTGCCGGGCAGCAGCATCGGCGGGCACCGGCACGACTGGGAGCACGTCGTGGTGTGGGTGCAGAACAACGCCGTGCAGTACGTCTCGACGTCCAACCACGGCTCGTTCACGATCAATCCGGCGTCGTCGGTGCGCTTCGACGGCACGCATGCGAAGATCGTTTACCACAAGGACGGCATCAGCACGCACTGCTTCCGGCTCGCAAACTCCAACGACGAGCCGCCGGAGAACCACAAGGGCACCTGGCAGTACCCGCCGCTGGTCGGCTGGAACGGCTACCCCGCGGGCGTGCGCGACAAGCTGGTGGCGTACAACTTCGGCAGCGCCCACTTCGGTCTGAAGGACGGCAGTTTCGCCAGTCACCTGGCTTCGGCGAAGCCGTCCGGGATCGCGTTCGACCCCAACGCCTGAGCGTTGCGACCGAACACCTGAGCCCGAGTCACATCGGGCGCGGGACCTAGGCCGCCGGCACGCTCGGCTTCCATCCCGCGCCCGATCCCCGCGCAACCGTGTGCGACATAGCGTCCCGTTCATGGACACGATCGCCACGAGCGGACACTTCGAAGAAGCCCTTGAACGCCTTCACACCTCCGGTCCGGAACGAGAGGGCTGGCTGTCCAACCACGCCCCCATGGTCGTCGAGGCGCTGGCCGCCCACGGACACGCGGGCGCCGTCCACCGCTGGGTGGACCTCTACCGGGAGAAGCTGGAGGACTTCCCCGACCGCGTCGCCCCCGTCACGGACGACAACTGGCGTGCGGCGCTGGGGGATCCACGACGGATCACGGACTGGACCGACCACTACTCCCGGTTGCTCGCCGAGCGTCCGTGGCGCGCCGTCCTCGCCGAGTGGTGGCCGCGCCTGCTGCCCGGCCTGTACGGCGGCGCCACCCACACCGTCATCCGTGTCGGTCATGCCGTGCGCGCTCTCGAAGCGGACGAGAACGCACCCCGGCTCACCGAACTCGCGCACGCGCTGGGCTACTGGGCGGCCCGGCATCAGCCCGTGACCGGAGTCGTCGCGCTGCCCGGCGCGCCGACGGCCACGGCCGCCCTGGACGCCGTACCCGCGATCGAGGCGGGGCACCTGGGATTCCGGAACCGGCTGTCCGCCGTACGCCGACTGCCCGCCTGGGCGGACGACGTGACCGACCCGGACACGGCCCGCGAGCGGCTGACCGAACTCGTGCGCGCCGCGACCCACCGCTACGCCACCCACGGCCACGGCGAGCCGACCATGCTCGTGCACGCGGCCACGGCGCCCAACGCCGTGCTGCGCACACTGGATTCGCTGCCCCGCGACCAGTGGGTGCCGAGCCTGCGGGCGGCCTGGACGGCGTCCGCGGCGGTCACCGCGATGTACGCCCCCGTCGAGCCGGTCGCCTGCGCCCCGGCTGCCCGGCTGACGCGCGAGGAGGTCATGGAGCGGGCCCTCGCCCACGGCGACGAGCACGTCATCAAGCTGACCGACACCGCGCTGGACGTCGGCGACGAAGTCGCCCTCGCGGCGGCCGTGCGTGCCGTCGAGATCAGTCCGCCCCTGGTGTGAACCGCCCGTCCGCCAGGGCGTCCCCCAAGGCCGTTCGCCCGTAGAACACGTAGTAGCCCTGACGCCTCGACTCCAGCAGGCCCGCCTCCCGCAGGACCGACAGATGGGCCGACACGGTCGACGGCGCGAGTCCGTGGCGGCGCGCGAGGTCCGTCGTCGAGGCGGGCACCGCGAGGCCGGTGAGGACGGCCGCGCGCTGGTGGCCGAAGAGGCGGGCAAGCGCCTCCGGCGGGCGTGGTGCCGGGGTGGTGTGCAGGCGCCCCATGCCTCGGGCCGGGTAGATGACCGCCGGCTGCCAGGGCCGGGCGAAGCCGCTCACCACGTCCGGCCACACGAACACGCTCGGCATGAGCAACACGCCTCTGCCGTCCGGCCGTTGGGCATCCGCCACGTCGGCGTACTGGCGCAGGGTGATCGTCTGGCCGGCCCAGTCCACGGCCGGGTGCAGGCCGGTGAGCAGCGCGTCGAGACCGCCGTCCGCCGCCCGGCGCGAGCGGTGCGCGATGTCCGCCTCCAGAACGGCACGGTGGCGCGGCCAGTCCGGGGCGAGCAGGGCCTGCCAGGCCTGCTCGGTGAGGTCGGCCAGGCGCCGTACGGTGGCAGCGGGGTCGTCGAGCGCGGCGCGCCCTCGGGGTGACTCGGCGAGTCCGGGAGTGCAGGCCAGCGAGCGGGTCATCTCCGCGTGGGCCAGGACGGGATCGGTGGCGCGCATCCTCGCCAGCTCGTCCTCGATGGTGGGGTACGGCTCCTGCGGCGGCGGGCCGAGGAAGTCCGGGGTGTAGCCGCCGACGGGCGGGATGAACGGCCACAGGTCGGCCAGGTCGAGGCCCGCGACCGAACGGCGCATGCGGCGCAGCCAGCCGCGGTGGTAGCCGTGCCGGGCGGGCCGGCGAAGCATGCGCAGCGCCTCGTGGGTCTGGCACAGCGGCGAGATCGCGAACCGGCAGCGGGTGAGGTCGGCGGTGCCGAGGTGCAGGGCGAGCGGCATGGCGACCCCCGTCGTGAGCAGCGATTCGTCCTGGACCGAAAGAGTAGAGGCGCCCGCCGCGGCCCCGCACGCTTGCCCCGACTCCCCCTGTCGGAAAGGCGGATGGATGGGCAACGTACGTCCGGCACCCTGGCGGCGTGCCGCTGTCGTCGCGGCGCTGATGCTGGCGGCGTTCACCTTCAACACCACCGAGAACCTGCCGGTCGGTCTGCTCGCGCTCCTGGCGGACGACCTGCGGGTCTCGCTCACGGCCGTGGGCGCTCTGGTCACCGGCTACGGGCTGACCGTGGCCGTCGTTTCCCTGCCCCTCGCCCATGTCACCCGGTCGGTGCCGCGCCGGTATCTGCTCGCCTGGCTGCTCGGGCTGCTCGCCGTGGGCAGTTGGGTGTCGGCGCTGGGAGGAGTGTCGTACGGGGTGCTGCTGGCGGCGCGGGTGGCGACGGCGTTGGCGCAGGCGGTGTTCTGGTCGGTCATGGGGCCGGTCGCGGTCGGCCTCTTCCCGCCCGAACGCCGGGGGCGGATCATCGGGCTGCTGTCCGTGGGTGGTTCCCTCGCCACGGTGGCCGGGGTGCCGGCCGGGACCTGGCTCGGTGGGCACACCGGGTGGCGGACGCCCTTCGCCCTGCTCGGTGTGCTGGCGCTCGTCTCGCTCGTGGCCATCGGCGCCCTCCTGCCGTCGTCCCGACCGCAGGACGGCCACTCCGCGTACGGCGCCGCCCCCGACCGGCGCAGGTTCCTCGTCGTGCTGGCCGTCACCGTCCTGTCGGTGACCGGCGCCTTCGCCGGGTTCACGTACATCGTCGCCTTCCTCGACGAGGTCAGCGGGTTCCGTGAGGACGCGGTGAGTGCCGTGCTGCTGGCGTTCGGCGGGGCGGCGCTGGCCGGGGTCACGATCGCCGGGCCGCTCCTCGACCGCTTCCCGCGCGCCACGCTGACCGTGCCGGTGGCGGCCCAGGCGGTGGCACTGCTCGGCCTCCACGTGACGGGCCAGGTCGGGGCGGCGGCTGTCGTCCTGGTCATGCTGCTGGGTGCCTCGGTCGCGACCGCTTTCATGGCGACGCAGAGCCAGGTGCTCCAGGTGGCACCGGGCCGCACCGAGACCGCCCTCGCGGCCAACTCGGCGGCCTACAACCTGGGCATCGCCGCCGGTGCGCTGATCGGGGGCGTGCTGCTGCCCGCGGTCGGGGTGCGCGGGACGTTCCTGGTCGGCGGGCTGTTCACGGCGGGGGCGCTGGCGGTGCTGACGTGGCCGGTGCGCGGGGACATGCAGGACCGGACACACGGCGAGGGCCCGGCGAGCGGCAAGGACCGGACGGGCGAGGGCCGGGCAGGAATGGGGCGGTACGGTGCGGACGCGGGGTTGTGACGGTCTATCGTGTCCGCATGTCCGTGCCTGAACTGATCCGTATCGTCTCCCGCGACTCGCCGATGGCTCTCGCCCAAGTGGAGCGCGTCCGTGCCGAGTTGGCGGTCCTGCACCCCGGTGTGCGCACCGAGGTCGTGCCGGTGAAGACGACCGGTGACAAGTGGATGGGGGACCTGTCCCAGGTCGAGGGCAAGGGGGCGTTCACCAAGGAGGTGGATGCGGCTCTGCTGGCGGGCGAGGCCGATCTCGCCGTGCACTGCGTCAAGGACATCCCCGCCGACCGTCCGCTGCCCGCGGGGACGACCTTCGCGGCGTTCCTCAAGCGCGACGACATCCGGGACGCCCTCATCCACCCCGGCGGCCTCACCCTGGACGAGCTGCCGCCCGGAACCCGGATCGGCACCTCCTCGGTGCGCCGGGTCGCCCAGCTGGCCGCCACTCACCAGCACCTCGAGTGCGTACCGTTCCGCGGCAACGCCAACCGACGGCTGGAGAAGCTGGCGGCCGGCGAGGCGGACGCGCTGCTCCTCGCGGCGGCCGGCCTGGAGCGCATCGGCCGCACCGACGTGATCAGCGAGGTCCTCTCCCCCGAGGTGATGATGCCGCCGATCGGCGCGGGCATCCTGGCACTGCAGTGCCGGGAGGGCGACAGCGAGCTCATCGACGCGGTCAGCGGCCTCGGCGACCCGGACACGTACCGGGAGGCCACCGCCGAGCGGATGTTCCTGCATGTCCTGCAGGGGCACTGCAACAGCCCGATCGCCGGGTACGCGCACGTGGACCGGGGCGGCGAACTGTCCCTGCGGGCCTGCGTGTTCACCCCGGACGGCAAGACGCGGCTGAACGCCCACGAATGGGCCGGCCGACTGGACCCCGCCACCCTCGGTACATCGGTCGCGGTTGCGCTGCTGCGTCAGGGCGCCCGCGAGATCATCGACGGCATCCCGCACTAGAGCCCGCCGTCCGGGCTCGAGCCCCACCAGGCGGCGCCCCTCACGGGGGCGCCCGTCAGGCGGTCCCCTCTTCGGCCTGCTCCCGCAGGAAGTTGCTCACCTGGAGCGCGAGGCCGTCCCGCAGTGTGGCGGCGTGGGCGCCGGCGGAACTCTCCTGGAGGCCGAGGCCGCCGCTCCACATCCGGCGGTCGGCCCACTCCTCCTCGACGCGCAGCTGGATCTGAACGTCGACCTGGCTCAGGCTCGCCTCCGGGCCGGCGGCGTACAGCACGGCGGTGGCGCGGCGCAGCGGGTAGACGTCGAAGCCCTCGATGAACTGCGAGTTGCGCCAGTCGATGAACGCCGCCTCGCCGTCGCCGCCGATCCGTACGTCGATCTGGCCGTCCTCGAGGTGAATGCCGAGGTGCCGCTCGCCGCGGTTCTCGATGGTGACGCGGACCCTGAAGTACGCCAGCCCCTCCGCGGCCTCGTCGCGTCCGCGCGGCGGCTCGGCGGCTTCCAATTGGTGGACGCGGACACGCAGACCGGCATGCTCGTCGTACTCGTGCCAGTCCCCGACCACGTTCGGCTCGTACACAATCCACCTCTCGACCCAGAGAGCTGCTTCCTATCTTTGCGCTCAGTGCACTGTCAAATGAGCAGAATGCGCTGTGGCCAGCCCATTCGCCCCCTTGATCACCGATCAAGCCGTGGGCAGGAGGAATCCGCTTTCCGGCCCGGCGGGCCCGTTCCCCCACGTGCCGCACATCACGTTCCGCACCAAGATCAGCGGGCCAGCCGGCCCAGCAGCGAGGAGGCGGCGGCGATGCCGAGCGCGGCGGCCACGAGCAGAACGGCAAAGTCGAGCGCGAGGTGGGAGGGGGTGCCGAGGAGAAGGCCGCGCAGGGCGTCCACCTGGTAGCTGAGCGGGTTGACCATGCTGACCGCCTGGAGCCAGCCCGGCATCACCGACAGCGGGTAGAGGGCGTTGGATCCGAAGAACAACGGCATGGTGATGGCCTGCCCGAAGCCCATCAGCCGGTCGCGGCTGAGGACGATGCCGGCGATGGTCATCGACAGACAGGAGAAGAAGGCCGAGCCGAGGACGACGACCGCGGCGACGCCGAGCAGCTTCAGCGGATTCCAGCTCAGCGCCACACCGAGCACCGCCGCGATGACGATCACAACGACCGCCTGCACCAGGGACTTCACCCCGGCCGCGAACGCCTTGCCGGTGATCAGGGCCGAGCGCGGGGTCGGGGTGACGAGCAGCTTGTTGAGGATGCCGGCGTCGCGCTCCCAGATGATCTGGATGCCGTAGAAGATGGCGATGAACATCGCGGACTGGGCGATGATGCCGGGGGCCAGATAGTCGATGTAGGGGATGCCGTCGGTCGGGATCGCCTTGATCCGGGTGAAGGTCTGGCCGAAGATCAGCAGCCAGAGCGCGGGCTGGACCGCGCGGGTGTAGAGCTCGGTGCGGTCGTGGCGCAGCTTCTGCAGCTCGACGGCGCACATGGCCAGGATGCGGGCGGGCAGCACTCGCCAGCCGGCGCGGGGCACGGGCGGCCGTAGCAGCAGGTCGATACCGTCGGCGCGGTCCCGGTCAGCCGACACGGCGTGCGGTGTGGCGGGTGCTTCGGACATCGCGGAAGTCTCCTGAACTCTCGTCGAGCCCGCTGCCGGCGATGTCCCGGAAGACGTCCTCCAGCGTGGGCAGCGGGTCGGTGGGCTCGGCCCCGGCTCGTCGGCGGGCGCCGAGCCCCTCCCTGAGCTCGGCCGGGGTGCCCAGGGCCCGGATGCGGCCGTGGTGCATCAGGCCGACCCGGTCGCAGTACTGGTCGGCCTCGTCCATGTAGTGGGTGGTGACGAGGACCGTCATGCCGGTGACGGCACGGACGGCGTTGATGTGCTCCCACACTCCGGTGCGGGCGATCGGGTCGAGGCCGATGGTGGGTTCGTCGAGGATCAGCAGCCGGGGTGCGCTGACCAGGGCCTGGGCGAGTTCGAGGCGCCGGACCATGCCGCCCGAGTAGGTGCCGGCGAGCCGGTCGGCGGCGTCGGTGAGACCGACCGCGGCCAGGGCCTGGCCGACCCGCGCGGCGCGTTCCCGGCGGGGCACGTCGAAGACGCGGGCGAACAGGACGACGTTCTCGCGCCCGGTCAGGCTCGAGTCGGCGGACAATTGCTGCGGGACATAGCCGAGCAGGCGCCGTACGGCCATCCGGTCGCCTGCCGCGTCGCGCCCGAAGACGTTGACCATCCCCGTGGGCACCGGCAGGAGGGTGGTGATGCAGCGGATCGCCGTCGTCTTTCCGGCACCGTTGGGGCCGAGCAGGCCGAAGACCTCGCCCTGCGCCACCGTCAGGTCGAGTCCGTCCACCGCGTTGGTCTCGCCGAAGGCGTAGGCGAGCCCGGTGCAGGCCACGGCCTCGGTGCCGGCGTCTCGTGTCATGGTCGCTCCGTCTCCTCGCGCAGTGAGTCCGCCAGCCTGCGCAGCGCCGGGATCGCCGTGCGCAGCGTCTCCCGGTCCGGCTCGTCGAGGCGGGACACATGACGGCGTACGAGATCGGCGCGCCGTCTGCGCCATTCCCTCAGCCGGGCCTCGGCCGCGGGGGTCGGCAGCAGCCGGGCGGCGCGCCGGTCGGAGGGGTCGGCCTCCCGCCGCAGACAGCCCTGCCGGGCCAGCTGATTGACCAGGGTGGACACCGAATTACCCGCCAGGTACAGCTCCTTGGCGGCGTCCGAGATCCCGATACCGGGCCGCTCCACGACCAGCCGCAACAGCTCCACCTCGGCACCGCGCAGCTGCGGGGCGGTCATGTCGCGCCGAAGCCGGCGTCGGATCAGTCGTTGGACCCCGACGAGCGCGTCGGCGAGTTCCTCATCGTCCACATCGTCCAGATTATCTCTGTAACAGAGGTAATGACTTCAATGAGAGAGTCAAGCAAAAGGGTCAATCACGCAAAGCTGTAGTCGCATTCATGAATTTTGTTTCGGATGCCCTATCATGGGGAAAAGTGACATATGTGCTTCGGACAGGAGGCACGTCCGTGGGAGCCGGCTCGCCGGGACCCTGGGTGACCTCCTGAGGTCCGAGTGCGTTGCCTCTCACGGTGTCTCGTCCAGTCAGCACCGCTGAGGGAGGTGCGCACCTGATGAGTGCCACCACCAGAACGAAGCAGCACCCCCACGACGACGCCCCCGACACCGCGGCGGCCTTCGATCACCTTCTCGGCCTGCCCGAGGGACCCGAGCGCAAGCTGCTCAGGGACGAACTGGTCCAGGCGTGGCTGCCCATGGCCGAGCGGATCGCCGTCCGCTTCAAGGGCCGCGGCGAGTCCCTCGAGGACCTGTACCAGGTGGCAGCTCTGGGTTTGGTGAAGGCCGTCGAGCACTACGACCCGGCACGCGGCCACGCCTTCGAGGCGTACGCCGTTCCCACCATCACCGGCGAGATCAAGCGGCACTTCCGGGACCACATGTGGACGCTGCACGTGCCACGCCGGGTCCAGGACCTGCGCAACCGGGTGCGGAACTCCATGAAGGAACTGTCGCAGAGCACCTCGGGGCACGCGCCCACCGTCGCCGAGATCGCCGAGCACGCGCAGCTGAGCGAGAGCGAGGTGCGCGCCGGGATGGAAGCCCTGGAGTGCTTCTCCGCGCTGTCGCTGGAGGCGGAGATGCCCGGCACGGACGGCTACGCGCTGGGGGACGCCATCGGCAGCCCCGATCCGGCGTACGACGTGGTCGTCGACCGAGTGACCGTCACACCGTGTCTGGAGCGGCTTCCTGAGCGGGAGCGGACCATCCTCTACCTCCGCTTCTTCGGCGGGATGACCCAGAGCCGCATCGCGCAGCAGCTCGGCATCTCGCAGATGCACGTCTCCCGGCTGCTGAGCGGCTGCTTCGCCCAGCTGCGCGAGGAAATACTCGCCGAAGCCCCCTGACGCCGGAAGGGTGAGTCAGTCCTGGGCCGATCCCGGAATCTGCGTCGGGCCGTAACGCTCGAGGGCCTCTTCGAGTTCGACGCGGATCTCCGGCGGCATCCTTCCGTCCCGGCCCCAGCTGAGAATCAGCTCCGCGACCTGGCGGAGCTTGATGTTCGTGTGCTGGGAGACGTCCTTCAGCACCGCCCACCCCTCGTCCGGCGCCACGCGGCCGAGGGCGACGATCATCCCGATCGCCTGGTCCACGACGGCGTGCGAGACCATCGCCTCCTTGAGCTGTTCGACTTCCTCTTCCAGCTCGATGATCCTGTCGGTCCCGTCGGCGGGCTCGTGCGGTGTCGCTGCCACGCCACCATGGTCGCCGCTTTGCGTGCCTCGTGCCAGCGAAGCGGAGGGTCGCTCTCCCGGGCCGTTTCGGCGCCACGCCGGGGGTACTCGGCAGGCCCCGGGGCGAATCCGGCTGGACACTGGGACAAGACCGGTGGCCGCCGGTTCGGGCGAGAACCAGGACAGCGACTGCCATGAACCACGATGCGACAAGCTCCAACAGCACGGCCGAGGTCGTGTCCACACACTCCGTGTTCGGCGCACCCTGCTGGGTGAGTCTGACCAGCCGTGATCTCGAAGTCACCCACGGGTTCTACAGCGCCGTGCTGGGATGGCGGTGGCGGCCCGCCAAGCTGGGCGACCGCTTCTGGGTCGCGCTGGCGGACAGCGTGCCGGTGGCCGGGGTCGCGGCGGTCGCCACGATGTGGCAGATGGCCGTGGCCTGGACCCCCTACTTCGCCGTGCCCAGCGCCGACGATGCCGTGGCGCGGGTGCAGGAGCGCGGCGGCACATCGGCCGTCGGTCCGCTCTCCCTGCCGCCGGGACGCGCGGCGCTGCTGGCCGACCGGGACGGCGCGACCTTCGGGGTCTGGGAGGGGGAGCTCCCCTCGAACTGGGAGACCTGGCGCCGCGCCGCGCCCACCTTCATCCGGCTCCACACCCGCGACGCGTTCGACGCCGCCATGTTCTACGGCGAGGTCCTCGAATGGGCGTCGGACCGGGCCGGCTGCTGCGAGGTCCGCTACGAGGGCGGCGAGGTCGTGCTGCGCAGCCGGGGCGACGTCGTGGCGCGGATCGAGTCGGGGGCGCTGGAGGCTGCGCCGGACCCCACGATCCGGCCGCACTGGCAGGTGCACTTCGCCGTCGCGGACGTGGGGGCGTGCGCGCGGGCTGCCGAGCGGCACGGAGGGAGTGTCCTGTCCAAGGGGAGTGACGAGGCTGTGCTGCGGGATCCTGACGGGGCACAGTTCACGCTGACTTCGCGGCGTTCCCGCTAGCGCTCCCGCGCTCCTACCGGCGTTGCCGCGAGGGCGTCGACAGGAGGGCCAGGCTGCGGCGTTCGATCAGTAGAGCGGTGCCTGCCTTGTACTCCGACTCGTCCGAAAGGCCCTGCGGTTCGGCGGTGTCGATCAGCGGTGCCCAGCGGTCGCCGAACTCTGCCTCCGGCAGTTGGAACTCCACCGGCTCCCAGTAGCTGTTGAACAGGAGCAGGAAGGAGTCGTCCACCACCGGGCGGCCGCACCAGTCGGGTTCGGCGATGGCGTCGCCGTTGAGGAACACGGCGACCGAGTGGGCGTCGGGGTGCTGCCAGTCCTCGTCCGTCATCTCACGGCCGTCCGGCAGCAGCCACACCAGGTCGGGCAGCGGCTGGTCCGGGTGGGTGGCCGTCTCGCCCTTGAAGAAGCGGCGGCGGCGCAGGACGGGGTGAGCAGCGCGCAACCCGATGACGTAACGGGTGAAGTCGGCGAGTGCGCGCTGCTCGTCGGTGAGTCCCCAGTCGACCCAGGAGACGTCGTTGTCCTGGCAGTAGGCGTTGTTGTTGCCGCGCTGGGTGCGGCCGAGTTCGTCGCCGTGGCCGAGCATGGGGATGCCCTGCGAGAGCATCAGTGTGGCGATGAAGTTGCGCTGCTGGCGGGCGCGCAGCCGGCGCACGGCCGGGTCGTCGGTGTCGCCCTCCGCTCCGCAGTTCCAGGACCGGTTGTGGCTCTCGCCGTCCCGGTTGCCCTCGCCGTTGGCCTCGTTGTGTTTGTCGTTGTACGAGACGAGGTCGCGCAGGGTGAACCCGTCGTGCGCGGTGACGAAGTTGACGCTGGCGCGCGGGCGGCGCCTGCTGTGTGCGTACAGGTCGGAGGAGCCGGTCAGCCGGGAGGCGAACTCGCCGAGCGAGTCGGGCTCGCCGCGCCAGAAGTCCCGTACGACGTCCCGGTACTTGCCGTTCCACTCCGACCACAGCGGCGGGAAGTTGCCCACCTGGTAGCCGCCCTCACCGACGTCCCACGGCTCGGCGATCAGCTTGACCCTGCTGATCACCGGGTCCTGCTGGATCAGGTCGAAGAACGCCGAGAGCCGGTCCACCTCGTGGAACTGCCGGGCCAGCGTGGCCGCGAGGTCGAAGCGGAAGCCGTCGACGTGCATCTCGGTGACCCAGTAGCGCAGCGAGTCCATGATCAGCTGGAGCACGTACGGGTGACGCATCAGCAGGCTGTTGCCGGTGCCGGTGGTGTCGTAGTAGTGCGCCCAGTCGCCGTCCACGAGGCGGTAGTAGGAGGCGTTGTCGATGCCTCGGAAGGAGAGGGTGGGACCCCGCTCGTTGCCCTCGGCGGTGTGGTTGTAGACGACGTCGAGGATCACTTCGAGGCCGGCCTCGTGCAGCGCCTTCACCATCGACTTGAACTCGTTGACCTGCTCACCGCGGGTGCCGTGGGCGGCGTAGGCGTTGTGCGGCGCGAAGAAGCCGATCGTGTTGTAGCCCCAGTAGTTGGACAGCCCCCGGTCGAGCAGCACGCCGTCCTGGACGAACTGGTGCACCGGCATCAGCTCGACGGCGGTCACCCCGAGGGACGTCAGATGCCCGACGGCGGCGGGGTGGGCGAGCCCGGCGTAGGTGCCTCGCAGTTCGGGCGGGACGTCGGGGTGGGTGGCGGTCAGGCCCCGCACGTGGGTCTCGTAGATGACGGTGTCGGCGTACGGCCGTCTGGGCGGGCGGTCGTCGCCCCAGTCGAAGTGCGGGTCGGTCACGACGCCGAGCATGGTGTGCCCGGCGCTGTCGCCCGGGGACGGGGCGCCGGGGGTGCGCTCGAACAGCGAGGCGTGGTTGTCCACCTGGCCGTCGACGGCCCGGCTGTACGGGTCGAGCAGCAGCTTCGCCGGATTGCACCGGTGGCCGAGGCCCGGGTCCCAGGGGCCGTGCACCCGGTAGCCGTAGCGCTGTCCCGGGCCGACGCCGGGCAGATAGCCGTGCCAGACGAAACCGTCGACCTCGGTGAGCGGAATCGGGGTGTGCCGGTCCTTGTCGTCGACGAGGACGAGCTCGACGCGGTCGGCGACCTCGCTGAACAGGGCGAAGTTGGTGCCCTGTCCGTCGAAGGCGGCTCCCAGCGGGTAGGGGTGCCCGCTCCAGGCGGGCACCCCTTTGCTGCGCTTTCGCGCGGTCACCGGGCTTCCTCCAGGATGCCGTCCCGGATGCCCGCCGCGTCGGCGATGGCCGTGACCGGCACCTCGCGGGGCACCTGAAGCGCCTCCCGCAGGTGGGGCGCCGGAGCGGCCGGCACCAGCGGGGCGCGTTCGCCGGCGCGGGCGCGCTGCGAGAACCAGATGACCTTGGCTCCGGTCTCGGTGGCGCAGCACCCCCAGCCGTCGCTCATCGCGGCGAGGTGCTGCAGGCAGGCACGCAGCTCGTGATCCGGGCGCAGGGCACGGTTGTTGTCGCCGATGGCGGTGATGAGGTGCTGGCCGTTCCACCACATCTCGATCGAGGTGTTCTTGTCCCTCGCGTGTTCGTCGATGGCCCGCAGCAGCATCTCCGTGCCGTGGCGGACGGGCTCGACAAGCGTCTCCAGGTCCCAGTACCGGAGGTGAGCGGCCAGAATTCGGCTGACCTGACCCACCCGTTCGGGGCTCACTTCCACGTCGAGGTGGTAGTAGCAGGGCACTGCGGTCTTCACCGTCGTTACCTCCTCACCGCGAAAGCTCCCGCTCTCCTCGCCCCTGCGGGACGGGCCCCGAGTACGGAGCGTGAGCGCTGATCGCTTCTGAGTGACTCCAGGGTGGGGGCGGTAGGCCATTCGTGCAACAGGAGCAGATCCCTGAGGTAGTTGAAGATCCAACAGGACGCTGAGTCGTCGACCGTGCACCATGTGTGAAGACCTCGATAACCCGTAACGGAACCCGTGCGTGCGCGCACGGGTTTCCGCCCGACGGTCGGGAGACGCGTCATCGAGTCCGAACCGGAAGGTGAACGGCGCCATGCTGCTACCGGCCAAAGCCGAAGTCGCCCGGCAACTGCGGCGATATCGGGCCTGGGAACGCGCCATGCTCGCGGCCCCGGCCGACCTGACGGTCCGTGCCACCTTCGAGGACACCGGCTACACCCTCTGCGTGCTGATGGGAAAGCGCTGCGCACGCGAGGCCGCCGACGCGGCCGAACGCTATCTGCGCATCACTCCGGCCGCCTATCTCAGCGAGCTGGACGAACGGCCGCGCACCGCAAGTGTCTCGGCGCGGCGGGGCCCGCCGGGAACACGACGGCGGAGTTTCCACGCGGGGAGGCAGACCCCTTCCGCGCAGCCTTGAATCCCCCGGCCGGGCCTGGTGCCCGGCCTCGAGCACGGTGGAGGTGAACCATGGGCAGGACCAAGAGCAGGACCGGTGCCGGTACCGGGACCATCGGCCGCATCCCGGTACGGGACGTACGGCCGGCCGTGGAGTGCGGCAGGCACCCGGCCAAGGCCGTCGTGGGAGAGACCTTCGAGGTCACCGCCACCGTGTTCCGCGAGGGCCATGACGCCGTCGCGGCCAACGTCGTACTGACCGACCCGGACGGCCGGCCCGGCCCCTGGACGCCCATGCACGAACTCGCCCCGGGCAGCGACCGCTGGGGCGCCAAGGTGACCCCGGCGGCCATGGGCCGCTGGACGTTTCACGTGGAGGCGTGGAGCGATCCGGTGGCCACCTGGCGCCACCACGCCCAGATCAAGATCCCCGCCGGGATCGACGTCGGACTGGTCCTGGAGACGGGCGGCGAGCTGTACGAACGAGCGGCGGCCGGGGTGCCCGACAAGACGGAGCAGGCGACGGTGCAGGCCGCCGCGGACGCGCTGCGGGACGACTCACTGCCGCCCGAGTCACGGCTGGCGGCGGCGTTCGCGGCGAACGTCGACGCGGTGTTGGGGCGGTATCCGTTGCGGGATCTGGTCACCGCCTCGGACCCGCTGCCGTTGCTGGTGGAGCGGGAGCGGGCCCTGTTCGGTTCCTGGTACGAGTTCTTCCCCCGTTCCGAGGGCAC